>NZ_JBXWPA010000007.1:0-237214 GCF_059611165.1 Ruegeria sp. CDSB013
TCTGGCTCCGGTACCTCGGCCACCGGTTCCTCGGGCTCGGTGATTTCTGGCTCCGGTACCTCGGCCACCGGTTCCTCTGGCTCGGTGACTTCGGGATCAGGTACCTCGGCCACCGGTTCCTCTGGCTCGGTGACTTCGGGGTCAGGTACCTCGGCCACCGGTTCCTCGGGCTCGGTGACTTCGGGGTCAGGTACCTCGGCCACCGGTTCCTCGGGCTCGGTGACTTCGGGATCAGGTACTTCGGCCACCGGTTCCTCGGGCTCTGTAACTTCGGGGTCAGGTACTTCGGCTACGGGTTCCTCTGGCTCGGTAACCTCGGGATCAGGTACTTCGGCCACGGGCTCTTCGGGCTGCGGGGTTTCTTCAACCGGTGGTGTCGGAGCCGGCGGCGTAGTGGATCCGTTGTCCAGCATGACCTCACCCTGGGTGGCAGCAAAGTTCTGCGTCACCATCACAGCGTCGAAACCTTGCATGTCGCCGGTTTCAATTCCGATTCCGATATATTTGAAGTCGGGGTTCAGAATATTTGCGCGATGGCCGGGGCTGTTCATCAGGTTCTGATGAAGCTGCGCGACATCATCGCTGATACCGGGCGCGCCGCGCTCGGATTGCCAGGCGATGTTTTCACCTGACCGCCAGTTGCCCGAGAAATCGAAACCGGCCATTTCCATCCGCTGTGTGGCGCTGCTGCCACCCGAGCCGGTGTGGCTGAACCTGTCCGTTTCCAGCATCCATTCGCTGTGATCCTCGGACGAGTCGTTCAGGCGCGTTTCAAGCTGTAGGGGGTCCAGCCCGCGCGATGTGCGCTCTTGGTTGATAAGCGCCAGCATTTCTCGTTCGATACTACTTGCAGTCGACATTTTTGCCTCCGATTGGTTTTTGTCGTGGTAGACGGCGCCAGTTACAAAGGCTCGGTGTCGCGTTGATAGGGATGGCGTGTTCAGAGGCGAGTTTTGGCAGGTCAGTGCTACCGACACGGGATTCGCTGCGCTGCAAAATGCCGGGCAAAATGTTGCTGAGGGGGAAATGGCAGCTTGTCGCGCGTGGGCGGTCCGAGTCGGCGTAAATCATCCGACCCTAGAAACGACAAACCCCCGGGCGATGCCTCGGGGGTCGTCAAATAGTGTCATCCAAAGCTGGACGAGCGAGGTTTTAGAGCAAACCTTCGCGCTGTGCTTTCTTACGTGCCAGTTTACGGGCACGACGGATCGCTTCAGCCTTCTCGCGCGCTTTTTTCTCGGACGGTTTCTCGAAATGTTGCTTAAGCTTCATTTCACGGAACACGCCTTCGCGCTGCAGCTTTTTCTTCAGGGCACGAAGCGCCTGATCGACGTTATTGTCGCGAACACTAACCTGCATGTGGTTGTCACCACCTTTCTAGATAGAGTTGCAAGGAAATTGCAGGAGTTGGCCGTATAGCAAAGCGCCTCTATCTTGTCTAGTACTGGCTCTGAGAACCGGAGAACCGCCATGACCACCACTTACGAAGATGCAAAACAGCAGCTTTTGGACGCAGTCTTGATCCATGTGCCGTTTGACGGCTGGTCCGAAGCCAGCTTTCGCGCGGCTATATTAGATTGCGATATGGATGACACTCTGGCGCGCGCGATCTGTCCGCGCGGCGCAGTTGATTTGGCGCTTGCGTTCCATGCGCGCGGTGACGCGGCGATGGAGGATCGGCTGAAGTCCTCAGACCTGAGCGAGTTGAAGTTCCGAGAGCGAATCGCTGCCGCAGTTCGCTTCCGGCTTGAGGCCGTTCCGGACAAGGAACTGGTACGACGGGGCATGACGTTGTTTTCCCTGCCTACGCATGCAGCCGATGGGGCAAAAGCGCTGTGGCAGACCTGTGATCTGATCTGGGACACGCTGGGCGATACATCGGACGATGTGAACTGGTACACGAAACGGGCGACATTGTCGGGCGTCTATTCCTCGACCCTGCTGTTCTGGCTGGGCGACGATTCCCCCGATCACCAGAAAACATGGGAGTTTCTGGATCGGCGGATAGACAACGTCATGCAGATCGAAAAGATCAAAGCGCAGGTGAATGGTAACCCGCTGTTCAAACCGTTTCTGGCAGTTCCAAACTGGCTGGCCGGTCAGGTGAAGCCACCCGTGAAAATGCGGGCCGATTTGCCGGGGATGCTGAACCCACGCAAGTAAGCGTCTGGGCCTTCCATAAATTGCCTGCTAGGCATTGGGCAAAGGAGATTTGCCCATGACCCAGATGATGCGCGCTGTCGAAATCACCAAACCCGGTGGCCCGGATGTTCTGCAACTGACGGACCGCCCCGTGCCCGAACCGCAAGCCGGACAAGTGATCCTGAAAGTGGCCTATGCCGGCGTGAACCGCCCGGATGCGCTGCAGCGTGCGGGGGCATACGATCCGCCTCCGGGTGCCAGCGATTTGCCGGGGCTTGAGGCATCGGGCGAGGTTGTTGCCGTTGGTGCGAGGGTCGATGGTCTGGCCATCGGCGATCAGGTCTGTGCCTTGCTGCCCGGTGGCGGTTATGCGGAATATGTGGCCACACCCGCTGCGCATTGTCTGCCAGTTCCTTCGGGAATTGGGATGAAAGAGGCCGCGTGTCTGCCCGAAACCTTCTTTACTGTGTGGTCCAACGTTTTCACGCGCGGCGGTCTGAAGGCAGGTGAGCGTTTTCTGGTGCATGGCGGGTCCAGCGGCATTGGCACAACAGCGATCCAGCTGGCGAACGCGTTTGGTGCACGGGTGTTTGCAACCGCCGGATCTGCTGAGAAATGCGAGGCCTGTGTGAACCTTGGCGCCGAGAAGGCGATCAATTACCGGGATGAGGATTTTGTGGGCGTCATGCGCGCCGAAGGTGGGGCGAACCTGATCCTCGACATGGTTGGTGGCGACTATATCCCCCGCAACGTCAAAGCCTTGGCCGAAGATGGGCGTCTGGTTCAGATCGCCTTCCTGCAAGGGCCGAAGGTCGAATTGAACTTTGCAATGATGATGGTCAAACGCCTGACCCTTACTGGCAGCACCCTGCGCCCGCAAAGCGATCTGGCAAAGGCAAAGATTGCGCAGGATTTGCGCGAGGCTGTCTGGCCATTGCTGGAGGCTGGGAAGGTGGCCCCCGTCATGGACAGTGAGTTTGATCTGGCCGAGGCGGCAGCCGCCCATGCGCGGATGGAAAGCTCGGGTCACATCGGCAAGATTGTCCTCAAGGTCGCTGGTTAAAACTCTGGCGCGGGTAAATCCCGCGCTTTTTCCGATCAGACCACTGCGCGGCGGTAAAGATGCCAGGTTGCATGGCCCAGGACTGGCATGACAACGATCAGCCCCAGTAGCATCGGGATGGCTCCGATGATCAACAGGGCCGCTACGATGAATCCCCATGCCAAAATGACCCCGGGGTTATGCCGCAACACCCGGACCGACGTCACGACCGCCACAGGCAGACCGACTGGACGGTCTAGCAGCAATGGAAAGCTGACGACGCTCATGGCCAATGCGACCAGCGCGAATAGAAACCCGATCGCATTGCCGAAAATGATCATGGACCAGCCTGCGCCCGTGGTGAACACCTGAGTCACGAAAGCCCCGAGTGAGGTGGGCAGATCCGGCCCAAGCGTATGCACATAGATGCTCTGCGCGACCATCAGCCAAATCAGCAGCAGCATGACCAGATAGAATCCCAAGGCCAGAATTGCTCCAAAGGACGGGGACCGGAAGACGCCCAAGGCGTCCAGCCAATGCACCTCGCCGCCTTGCTCGCGTTTACGGCTGATTTCGTAAAGGCCCACGGCTGCGATCGGGCCGACAAGTGCGAAACCCATGATCAGCGGTGCCAGAAGGGGAACCATGTTGCGATTTAGGCCGAACCCGAACATCAGCAGACCTGCGATCGGGTAAACCAGTATGATGAAAATCGCATCCGCCCGTGTTTCCAGAAAATCATTGTACCCGGCCTGCAAACAGGCCTTCAGGTCCTGCATCGTCAGTGTTTGCACCTGTGGCAGATGCCGGGTGTCCGCGCTGCCGATATGGTGCACGCTTTCGGTAATATGATCGCCGGTCGCGCCGATGTTTCGGGCGGCCCAACTGATCGGATTTCCTATTGTTTTGGCCATCTTGATCCCCTCCCTTTGCCAGTGCGCAACGGGTTGAATCCGGCGGTGGTTGCCTTTGGCCGGACCAGCCGGCAACGCTCAGACCCCAGTATAGCACAGTTTTTCGCGCTGTGGTTGCGTGGCGGCAAAAACCTTCCAATTGCCCTGTTTCACAGTCGTGTTAGCTTGGCGTCAGGCAACAGGAGGTCAGCATGCAGCAAACGGCAAGAACCGTCGTCATTCACGAACACGGCGGCCCCGAAGTTTTAAAGATCGAAGACCGGTCCTTGGGCGACCCCGGACCCGGCGAGGTTCGCATCCGCCACCGGGCCAGTGGGCTGAACTTCATTGATGTCTACCAGCGTACCGGGTTGTACCCGATGGATTTACCGCACGCGCTGGGCATGGAAGCGGCAGGTGTGATTGAGGCCGTTGGCGAAGGTGTTACCCATCTGAAACCGGGCCAGCGCGCGGCCTATGCCGCAGCACCCGCCGGGGCCTACTGTGAGGCGCGCGTGATGCCAGCGGCGCAAGTATGTCCGTTGTCCGAAGGGATTTCTTTTGACGCGGCTGCGGCGATGATGCTCAAGGGGATGACGGTCGAGTATCTGTTTCACCGGACAACGCCTTTGAAACGGGGTGACACGGTTTTGTTTCACGCGGCTGCTGGTGGCGTTGGTCTGATTGCCTGCCAATGGGCCAAGTCCGAGGGCATCACGCTGATCGGAACAGCCGGAACAGACGAAAAATGCAGCCTTGCGCAGTTCAACGGGGCTGCGCATTGCATCAATTACCGAACTGAGAACTTTGCCGATCGAGTGGCCGAAATCACCGGCGGCAAGGGCGTGGATGTAGTCATGGATTCCATCGGTGCGGACACGTTCAATGGCTCGCTGGACTGCCTGAAGCCTTTGGGAATGATGATCTCATTCGGCAATGCCTCAGGGCCGGTTCCTTTGATGGATATCGGGATTCTGGGCAAGAAAGGATCCTTGAAAATCACTCGACCGACCCTGTTTACCCATATCGCCGACCCTTCCGTCTGTCAGGCAATGGCACGGCGGCTTTTCGGCAAGGTCGAAGGCGGTGAGGTCAAAATCCACATCGATCAGCGGTTCCCGTTGGATCAGGTAGCCGAGGCGCACCGGGTTCTTGAAGCGCGTCAAACCACAGGCAGCACGGTTCTTGAACCGTAAGACCGACTGAACCCGGCCCGTTAGTGGTTGATCTTGAATCGAAAAGCGGCGGCAGAATACTCTGCCGCCGCCTTTATTAGGAATGTCAGAAATTATTGCTGCAGTTCCGCCGGTGTTTTGTCCGCGATAGTTTCCCAATTGGCGCTGGCTTGTTCGACAAAACCAGGGATGTCACCTTCCCAGCGCTGCTGGATGTCTTGCGACAGGTTCAGGTACAGCTTGTTGTCGACGATCTTCCAGTAGGTCGGGTCACCGTCAAACTTGAAGCCCATCGCAGCGCCGAATGCGCAATAGCCGCCATATGCAGGCAGGTAGGCCTCGGGGTTTTCTTCGAACGCGGCTTTGTTTTCTTCATTGGCAAAGCGATACATTGCGTCGTTGTGCAGTGTGGTGATGCGGTAGTCACCTTTGGTCGGCTCGCCAGCGGTGAAGTAGGCAACGGGATCATAGCCCTGCATGGCCAGACCGGTCGAGCTTGCGTTCAGTTCAACACCAGCGGCCAGAGCCGAGCTTGCAATGGCAACAGACAGAGCGACGCCGCCGATAAGAGATTTGAACTTGTTCATTGTTTTCACCTTTCGTGAAGGGGCCGCCACGTGGCGCAGAAAATTGCGCCCAGACGACCCAAGAGTTTTTTTGTCCGTGAGACCCGCAATTGGCCGTCACGGAACCCAAGTGGGCAGGCGGCTCATCACGTTCAAAGCAATCAATTGTGAATGTGCAGGGGCGAAGAGGCATTGTTCACAAATGCAGGGTAGGCCTTAGGTATCGGGCGTCAGATCCAAAACGAATTCGGTGACTTTTTCCGCGGGCATTTCGCAGGGGCGAAGAAGAGATCCGCGTTTGGTCAGATAAAGGTTCAGGCTGATGTAGTCGCTGCCGTCCAGTGCGCGTGCGACAAGTTTCTGCGACTTGCCGTCTGAAAATTCCGTTCGACTGACGATATACCGCCTGCCGTGGGCACGCCCGGTCGATGACCCCTTGGGGATGGCAAAAAAAGCGGTAAGGAAGGCGTTCGGGGCGCTCAAGACTGCCCGATTTTTGGTTCAGTGCCGGATTTGATGCGGGCAATATTCGCGCTGTGGCGCCAATAGACCAACAGGGTCAGGACGCCAGCCAGTAGCAGCGTTTGCGAACCTGTCAGCAGAAGGGCCCAGATAGTGGACGTTGCCGCCGCCGCAAGTGCCGCAAGGGATGAGATGCGCCAGACTGCAGCAGCAACCAACCAAGTCAAACAACAGGCCACACCGACGCGCCAGTCCAACGCCAGCCAGATCCCCAGAAACGTGGCAACCCCTTTGCCGCCCTTAAATCCCAGCCAAACCGGAAAGCAATGGCCCAAAAGTGCTGCCAGCGCGGCAATCTGCGCAGCATCCTCGCCCGCCAGTGCACGCGCCAACAGTACGGCAACTCCGCCTTTTGCGGCGTCGAAGATCAGGGTCAGGGCAGCGGCGGTCTTGTTGCCTGTCCGCAAAACATTGGTTGCGCCGATATTGCCCGATCCGATGTTGCGCAGGTTGCCCAGCCCCATCACCTTGGCCATGACCATGCCAAACGGGATCGATCCCATCAGATATCCAAGTGCCGCCCACAGGATCAGCTGGGTCATTGTGCTGTCGATGATCGGCATCAGGGTCTCCGGAAAACTTCTTGTCCTGCAACGAAAGTTGCGGTGACCTTACCCTGCATGCGCTGGCCGTCAAACGGTGTGTTCTGAGATTTGGATTTGAGCGAGAACCGGTCCAGCACAAAGGGCACATCCGGGTCAAACAGCACCAGGTCCGCAGGCGCGCCTTCGGACAGACGGCCACTGTCCAGCCCTAATCTTTTCGCCGGGTTTAGGGCCATTGCACGGAACAGTGTCGGCAGGTCCAACTGCCCGGCATGATACAGACGCAAGGCGGCGGGCAGCAGGGTTTCCAACGCTACCGCGCCGGAGGCCGCCTCTTCAAACGGCAGGCGTTTGCTTTCCTCATCCTGAGGCGTGTGCATGGAACTGATCGTATCAATCAGGCCGGTCCGCACCGCTTCGATCACCGCTTGTCGGTCATCCTCGGATCTCAACGGCGGCTTGACCTTGAAGAAGGTGCGATAGTCGGCCACGTCCAGTTCATTCAGCGTCAGGTGGTGGATTGACGTGCCTGCGGTGATGTCCAGACCATTCCGCTTCGCCCGTTCCAACGCGGGCAGGGCGCGGGCGGTGGTGATCTGGTCCGCGTGATAGGCGGCTCCGGTCATCTCAAGCAGAGCGATGTCGCGATCCAGCCCCATCCGCTCGGCCATTGGCGAAACAGCGGGCAGGCCGCGCAACACGGCGAACTTACCACTGGTGGCTGCGGCACCATTGCTGAGGATGGATTCTTGCGGGTGAGCAATGACCAGCGCGCCGCAGGCTCGGGCATAGGTCAGGGCGCGGGAAAACACCTTGGTGTTGGCGATCACGTGATCACAATCGGTGAAGGCCACGGCACCCGCATCCTGCAGGAACCCGATCTCAGTCATCTCGCGACCTTCGCGACTTTTGGTCAACGCGGCCATTGGAAGGACGTTGACCGGCGTGTCGGCCTGAGCCCGGCGTGTGACGAACTCCAGACTTTCCGGCGTGTCGATGGCAGGGCTGGTATCGGGGCGCGTCACGATCGTGGTCACGCCACCGGCGGCGGCGGCCAGACCGGCGGATTTATAGCTTTCCTTGTGCCGCTCACCCGGTTCACAGACCTTGACGCCGATATCGACGATACCGGGGGCAAGGCATTGCCCACCACAATCGACGACCTGCGCCGCAGACGCCGGAGCAACCCCTTCGCCGCGCGCAGTAATCCTACCATCGGATACATGTAGCCAGCCAGGGCTGTCGGTGCCGGTTTCCGGGTCGATCAGGCGGGCGTTGGTGAAAATAGTGTTGTTCATCCCATTGCTCTTTCGATGGCGGCTTTGGTGGCTGCGGGGTCAGCCTGATATTTAATCAGATGCTTGTCGCCACCCTTGGTGACGATCTGGACAAAACTGCCCATGAGGTTGACCGCCTCTATCTGGTTCAGCGCCACATTGCGCGGGCCCGGGCCGGTTAGGGTGGTGTCCGTCATCTGCCATGTGGTGGTCAGTTCTTCTGAGGCCAGGTACCATGCGCGAAAGGCGACGGCCGCAAGACCCGCGGGCGCCCCGGTCCAGACGTAGGGGTTTCCGACCAGCCACAGCACGATCATCGCGACAGCCATGGCCCCGGCGGCCAGCCATGTATTCGTGCGGATATACGCGCCTTTGTCGGGGGTGAACGTCACAGGATCAGCCACAGGATGCCTCCGATGACCACCAGCGCCACCACTGCCAGCATGGCCGACCCAATACGGCCGGGTTTGTCGTCCTTTGGCGGGGTTTGCGGGGCCGAGAAGGGTTTCGCGCTTTCTGCTTTAATTGCTCCACCGGTCCAGTTTGTCGCCTCTTCAGTGTAAAGGCCAATCAGGTGCACTTTGGGGTCCGGTTGCAAAGTGGCGGCACGTCCCTGAAACGCAGCACTGCGCACGACCATGACCCAGCCTTCAATGCTTTCCAGCGCTGCCCGGTCCAGCTGATCTTTAGGGACGCCGCACCCTTCGTTGAGATAGCCAAAAAGACCCAGTTCCTCGAGGTCCGAGACAGGAAATACGTCGATCTGGGTCAGATCCAGACCCTCGACACCCAGAATCTGGTCTGCCGCCCCGGGTTCGTGCAGGAACTTTGCCTCTTCCGGGCGCATGCCGAGTTGAAATAAGCGCAGGACGCCGTGTTCATGTGGGGCGACGTTCAGATCACTCATGCGGCCTCACCAAGGTTGCGGGCCAGCAGTTCCATTGCGGCCATACGAACGGCGACGCCCATTTCGACCTGTTCCTGAATAACGGACCGGTTGATGTCGTCTGCCAGTGTTCCGTCAATCTCGACCCCGCGATTCATCGGACCGGGGTGCATGACGATGGCGTCGGGTTTGGCCTGTGCCAGTTTCGCAGCGTCGAGGCCATAGCGGTGGTAGTATTCCCGCTCCGACGGGATAAAGCCGCCGTCCATCCGCTCTTTCTGGAGGCGCAGCATCATGACGACGTCGACGTCCTTTAGACCTTCATTCATGTCGTCGTAAATTTCGGCCCCAAAATCTGCGAATTGCGACGGAACCAATGTCGGCGGCCCGATCAGGCGAATGCGGTTTTCCATTTTGCCCAGCAGGATCAGGTTTGACCGGGCAACGCGGGAATGAGCGACATCGCCGCAGATCGCAATGTTCAGCCGGTGCAGGCGACCTTTGGCGCGGCGAATGGTTAGCGCGTCCAGCAGAGCCTGCGTCGGGTGTTCGTGCTTGCCGTCACCTGCGTTTAGCACCGCGCAATTCACCTTCTGCGCCAGCAGGTCGACCGCGCCGGAATGGGGGTGGCGCACCACCAACAGATCAGGGTGCATCGCATTCAGCGTCATCGCTGTGTCGATCAGCGTCTCGCCCTTTTTGATCGAACTGGCCTGCATCGCCATGTTCATCACATCCGCGCCCAGCCGCTTGCCCGCGATTTCGAAACTGGCCTGCGTGCGGGTCGAGTTCTCGAAGAACATGTTAATCTGCGTCAGCCCTGACAGCACGTCGGAATGCTTGGTCGACTGGCGGTTCATGTCGACATATTTCTCGGCCAGATCGAGAATGGCAGTGATATCGGATTGCGACAGGTGTTCGATGCCAAGAAGGTGACGATGGGCGAAACGCATTGGCGGGCTCCTGTCTGACAATCGCGCCGCTTATAAGAAGCCACGCAGCCCAAGGCAACCTAAGGATCAGATCCTTCTGGCAGTTTCTCGCACCCGCCTTCGGGCAGACACTGTTCGCCGGGCTTGCACCACTTGCCGTATCCGCAGTCGATGGCCTTAACAGGAACACATCCCTGGTTTTTTGAACATTTGAATCCCTGACGGCACTGAGACCCGGTTTTTTCGCAAAGATACCAGCCAGGGCGTGTACATCCGCCACCCGGCAGGCAAGACGATCCGGATCCGCAAATGCGACCGTCGTCACACGTTAGAGAAGGCAGTTCCTGAATGTCGGGCGTTATCTTCTCGCATTCCCCGCGCGCGTTGCAGATGCTACCGCCGGGGCAATCCAGACGCGATCTGCACTTATTTTGCCCGGCTGGGGCGCACCGGGTGCCGCCCGCCACGCAGCGCTCGAATGGGCCGCAGGTTCTGCCGCCACCGCAATAGGTGCCGCCCAGCGGAATGCAGTTCCCGTCAAAGCTGCATCTTTGGCCGCCCGAACAGCAGGTACTGCCGCATTTGAACTGACCGGCACGGCACTGCCCGTATCGGTCCTGAAACTGCGCAGAGGCCGGGCCACTGAGCATGGTCAGCAGCAAACTGATGAGAAAGAATCGCAATACAAACAACATGAATACGCCAATGGTCGGTGCGACGGACCGACCAATCAAGGCCTATTCGCTTTCCCTCCTTCAAAAGGTGGTTAGATTGAGGGTTATGGAATCGGCTTTGGACTATCATACTGCCCGCGCCCTGCTGGAATGGCAGATCGAACTGGGTGCGACGGATGCGATCGGTGATGCACCGGTGGATCGCTATGCGTTGCCGGATTCCGCGCCCAAAGCCAAGAAACCCGCAAAGGCCCAGTCCGCACCAGAAAAACCCAAGCAGCTTGATCCGGTTGCGGTTGCGAAATCTGCGGCACAGGCTGCAGGGACGCTCGATCAGTTGCAGGCGGCTATGGACGCGTTTGATCATTGCGAGTTGAAGCGCGGTGCGCGGCAGTTGGTCTTTGCCGACGGCACCCCGGGTGCGAGGGTGATGATTATCGGAGAGGCTCCGGGGCGCGATGAAGACCGCGAGGGCAAGCCCTTTGTCGGACGCGCCGGTCAGTTGTTGGACCGGATGCTGGCGGCAATTGATCTAAACCGAACCGAAAACGTCTATATCACCAACGTCCTGCCTTGGCGTCCGCCGCAGAACCGGGATCCCAAGCCCGAAGAGATTGGCATGATGAAGCCGTTTCTCGAACGGCACGTGGCCTTGGCCAAACCCGAGGTTCTGGTGGTGATGGGCAATATCAGCTGTCAGGCTGTTCTGGGCAAACGGGGGATCACGCGGCTTCGGGGTCAGTGGGATCAGGCGATGGACTTGCCGGCTATCCCGATGTTCCATCCTGCATATCTGCTGCGACAGCCACAGATGAAGCGGCAGGCATGGGCTGATTTGCTGGAACTTAAAGCAAGGCTGGAGGGCAAGGCATGAAAATCCTCGCATTCTCGGACCTGCATATGGCGCGAAACCGTGCCGCAGACGTCGTTGCATCCAGCGATGAGGCTGATCTGGTTATCGGAGCCGGAGATTATTGCAACATGCGGCGAGGGCTGGATGACGCGATGGCGATGCTCTCTGGTATCAATGCGCCGCTGGTTCTGGTTCCGGGCAATGCCGAAAGTGCAGGTGAACTGACCGACGCTGCGCCTGAAGGCGTGCATGTTTTGCACGGCACAGGCATGACCGTGGATGGGCTGCGTCTGTTTGGCCTTGGTTACGGCGTGCCGGTGACACCATTCGGTGAGTGGTCCTGTGATCTGACGGACCCCGAAGCGGCTGAGTTGCTGGACCGGTGTGAAGGGGCTGACATCCTGATTGCCCATTCTCCGCCCAAGGGTCACGGCGATCTTACATCGACGGGCGATGCGGTAGGTTCGGTGGCGGTCCGTGACGCAATCGAGCGGTTGCAGCCGCAAATTGCCCTTTGTGGCCATATCCATGACAGTTGGGGCTACCGAGGCGCAATCGGCGTGACGCAGATCGCCAATCTTGGCCCCACGGTAAATTGGTTCGAGGTCACCACGTGATTGATACAGTTACACTGCTGGCGTTTATCCCGGCGGCAATTGCCCTGAATCTGACCCCCGGGGCCGACATGATGTTCTGCTTTGGGCAGGGGCTGCGGTCCGGGGCGCGGCCTGCAATCGCCGCCAGCGCAGGTATTTCCGCCGGATCGATGGTTCACGTTCTGGTAGCGGGTCTTGGTCTAGGAGCGGCGGTGGCCACGATGCCCTGGCTGTTCGATGTGATCCGCTGGATGGGTGTTGCTTATCTGCTGTGCCTCGCCTGGGGGGCGTTTCGCAATGGGGCGGTCTTTGCGGATGCTCCGTCCGGTCCCACCCAATTGGCATTCCGGGACGGGCTGGTGGTGAACCTGACCAATCCCAAGGTAATTCTGTTCGTACTGGCCTTCATTCCGCAATTCGTAGACCCGGCGGCGGGATCGATCCTGCTGCAGTTCCTGATTTTCGGGTCCATCATTGCGTTGGGCGGATTTGTGGTGAACGGGCTTGTTGGAATATTTGCCGGTGGTGCGGGGCGGGTGCTGATCGCGAACCCGCGCGCCTCACGCATCATGGGCTGGGTGACCGGGGGGATCTTCACAGCCCTCGCCATCCGGCTTGCCATCTTGGAAAGGGCCTGAGGAAACATGTCGCGCATTGATGAGACCAAAGACTTCATTCCGGTCCGTATCGCCGTGCTTACCGTTTCGGATACGCGGTCGATGGATGAGGACAAATCCGGCCAGACACTTGTTGATCGCATCGAAGGAGCAGGGCACAGGGTTGCCGATCGCCGCATCATACAGGATGAGCGCACCCAGATCGCCGAACAGTTACGTGTCTGGATCGCGGATCCTGAGATAGACGTGGTGATTTCGACCGGTGGTACGGGCTTGACGGGCCGCGACGTAACGGTCGAAGCGCATCGCGATGTTTATGAGAAGGAAATCGAGGCTTTCGGCACCGTGTTCACAATCATATCCATGGAAAAGATTGGTACGTCGGCCGTGCAATCACGTGCGACGGGTGGGGTGGCCGGTGGCACCTACCTGTTTGCATTGCCCGGCAGTCCCGGTGCCTGCAAGGACGCCTGGGACGGGATATTGGAGAAACAGTTCGATTATCGCCACCGTCCCTGCAATTTCGTCGAAATAATGCCCAGATTGGACGAACATTTGCGACGGAAGTAGACTGGTCGCACGTTAAACCGATCATAACCGCTTTGTGGCTTGGCATTTTTTGCTGCCCAGCTACCTTTTGCTAATGGCAGCCTGATGCAACCGGGGTGATTTATATATGCGATTTCTGAGGCAAAGCCTTGTTGGAGTCTTTTTGACGTCGTTGACGGTGGCCCTGTTGTTTGTGGCTGCGCAGATGATTTCGGGTGCCGTGCAAGACGTTCTGACGCGGGAAGAATCCGCACCGCAGACGCGCGAGCGTGTCTTTGCCGTTTCTGTTCGGTCCGCGGAATTGGAAACCGTCACCCCATATCTCGAAGCCTTTGGCGAGGTTCAAAGCCGTCGCAGGTTAGAACTGCGCGCCGCGCTGGGCGGGCGTGTTGTCGGGCTGGCCGAAGATTTTGAAGATGGCGGTGTGGTAACAACAGGCGAAGTCCTGGTTGAACTTGATCCCGCAGACGCCCAGTCCGCGTTGGACCGGGCAAAATCTGATTTGTTGGACGCGCAGTTTGAAGAGCGTGACGCGGAGCGGTCGCTGCTGCTGGCGCAGGATGAATTGAATTCGGCCGAGGCACAGGCAGAGCTGCGTGGTCGCGCCCTGCAGCGTCAGCAGGATTTGCAGACACGTGGCGTCGGGGCCGCAGCATCTGTGGAAGAGGCAGAGCTTGCAAAAGCAGCTGCGCAGCAGGCCGTGCTGGCGCGGCGGATTGCGCTGGCTCAGGCAGAATCCCGCGTCGATCAGGCGACCACCCTGTTGTCACGAGCCCGCATTGCGCTTGAGGCTGCTGAACGCGATCTGGATGATATGACAATCCGCGCTCGGTTCGGGGGTACATTGACGGATGTAACGCTGGTCGAAGGACGGCTGGTGTCCGCGAACGAAAAGCTGGCGGAACTTGTCGACCCCAATGCGTTGGAGGTGGCATTCCGCGTCTCAACCGCGCAATACGTCCGATTGCTGGACGCAGCCGGTGATCTGATCGACGCACCGGTGACAATCTCGCTTGAGGTCACGGGCACCGACCTGACCGCACAAGGCCGCATTAGCCGCGACAGCGGATCGGCGGGCGAAGGGCAGACCGGGCGTTTGATCTATGCCCGACTGGATGAGGCGTCGGGGTTCAAGCCGGGTGACTTTGTTACTGTCACCGTGCAGGAACAACCGTTGGACAACGTAGTGCGGTTGCCATCGTCGGCCTTGGATGCGGTCGGAACGGTGTTGGTTTTGGATGAAAATGACAGGCTCGAAGCGCTTCCGGTGCAACTGATCCGGCGCCAGGGCGATGAGGTTTTGCTGCGCGGCGATGGGCTGGTGGGGCGTGAGGTCGTGATCGGCCGGACACCTCTACTGGGATCGGGCGTACGTGTCCGGCCCCTGCGGATAGATGACAGCGCCGGGGCTGCACCGGATCTGGTTGAGCTGTCCGAGGAACAGCGCGCCCGGCTGGTGGCTCAGGTCGAGGCCAGTACGCGAATGCCAAAGGACGTCAAAGAACGGGTTCTGGGCCAATTGAGTGAGGCCAAAGTACCGGCCTCATTAGTTCAGCGGCTTGAAAACCGGGCAGGGGGTTAAGCGCCATGATGCGCGAGATCCCCAGCGCGGCAGGCGGCATCCTCAGTTACTTCACGCGTCACAAAACGGTGGCAAACCTGCTGCTGCTGGTGATGCTGGTACTGGGTGCGGCGGCAATCCCGAATATGCGGGCGCAGTTCTTTCCCGATGTGGTTCTGGAACGTGTCGACGTGAGTGTGGACTGGGATGGGGCTGGTCCCGAAGATGTGGACAACGGGATCATTCAGGTGCTCGAGCCTGCCTTGCTGGCGGTCGAGGGTGTCGCCAGCACCGAAGCAACCTCGCGCGAGGGGCGCGCCAGCATTCGGCTGGAGTTCGAGCCGAACTGGGACATGTCCCGCGCTGTCGAGGAGGTCCGGACTGCCGTCGACAGTGTAACCAGCCTGCCCGACGATGCCGAAGAACCGACAATCCGGCGGGGCGCCTGGCGGGATCGGGTTACAGATGTGGTTGTGACAGGGCCTGTCGATCCTGATCAACTGGCCAAGTTCACGGACGAGTTGATCAACAGATTGTTCGCGGTCGGGGTGACGCGCACCACAATCCGGGGGCTTGCCGCGCCACGCATCGTGGTCGAGATACCGACCGCACAACTGATTGCCAACGACATCACACTGTCCGAGGTCGCATCGGCCGTAGCGGCTGAGGTCAACGCAAACCCAGCGGGTGATGTGACTGGCGCAAACGCCCGTATCCGCACAGGCACGGAAAAGCGCACGCCCGAGGAAATCGAAGGCATCGCCCTGCGCAATTTTGCGGATGGATCCAAGTTGCTGGTGGGTGATGTGGCGCAGATCCGTGTGGAGGGGGTCAATCGCAATCGCAGCTACTTCGTGGGCGAAAATCCGGCGATGTCCGTGCGCGTAGATCGCTCGAATCTAGGTGACGCGATCGAAATTCAGCACACCGTCGAAGACGTCGTAAAGGAAATGCAAGCCAGCGTTCCCGAAGGGGTGACGATCGAATTGATCCGAACCCGCGCCCAGGCGATCACCGATCGTCTGGATATTCTGGTCGACAATGGTCTCGTCGGATTGGGCCTTGTTGTCTGTTTGCTGTTTCTGTTCCTGAACGCGCGGATTGCCTTTTGGGTCGCAGCAGGTATTCCGGTTGCCATGTCTGCCGCGATTGCCTTCATGTATATCGGCGGGCTGTCGATCAACATGGTGTCCCTGTTCGGCCTGATCATCACATTGGGCATTGTTGTGGATGACGCCATCGTCGTGGGTGAGCATGCCGATTTCCGCGCGCGCCGATTAGGTGAGGCCCCAATGGTGGCCGCTGAACGCGCGGCGCGGCGCATGGCGATGCCGGTCTTTGCGGCGACTCTGACGACAGTGATCGCTTTTTTTGGCCTGACCCTTGTCGGCGGCCGGTTTGGCGAGTTGATCCGTGACATCCCCTTTACCGTTATCGCGGTTTTGATTGCGTCGCTGATCGAATGTTTCCTGATCTTGCCGAACCACATGGCGCACGCCATCGCGCATTCCACCAAAGAGCACTGGTATGACCTGCCCAATCGCGTGGTCAATCGCGGGTTCCGCTGGGTGCGCGATCATCTGTTCCGACCGCTGATCGCCTGGGTCGTCTGGGCGCGCTATGTGGTGGTCGCATTGATGGTGGTGATCCTGGCCAGCCAGGTTGCCCTGTTCATTCGAGGTGATGTGAACTGGCGGTTTTTCAACGCACCCGAGCGCGGTTCAGTTACGGGCAATTTCATAATGGTCGAAGGCGCCACCCGCGCCGAGACTGTGGCCATGATGCATGAGCTGCAGCGGGCGACCGAAGAGCTGGGCCAGATCTATGAAGACCGCCACGGTCGTAACCCGATCGACTATGTGCTGGCCGAGGTGGGCGGGTCCGCAGGTTGGGGATTGGCGGCCGCTGATGGAAAAGACGCAGATTTGCTGGGTGGTATTTCCATCGAGCTGATCGACGCGGATCTGCGCCCCTATTCCAGCTTTGAGTTTGTGGGTGAGCTACAAGATTTTGTACCGCGCCACCCGAAGGTTGAACTGCTCAGTTTCCGCGGTTGGCGGTCGGGTCCCGGTGGTGATGCCATTGATGTCCAGTTCTATGGCGCGGATGTGAACACGCTCAAATCCGCCTCAGAGGACTTGCAGACCGAGCTTTCGAAATACCCTGAAGTTTCGGCGCTGGAAGACAATCTTGCCTATGACAAGGAAGAGTACATTCTGGACCTGACAGCGCAGGGTCAGTCGCTGGGTTTCAGGATCGAAACGCTGGGGCGCGTGTTGCGCGACCGGTTGAACGGGATCGAGGCGGCGACCTTCCCGGATGGCCCGCGCAGTGCCGAGATCAGGGTTGAACTGCCCGAAGGAGAGCTGACCGCCGATTTCCTGGAGCGCACTCTGATGCGTACACCCGATGGAGTGTATGTGCCGTTGGCCGATATCGTGTCGGTCGAGCGAAAGTCCGGCTTCTCGACCGTCCGGCGTGAAAATGGCCTGCGGGTGATATCGGTGAATGGCGACATCTCGGAAGATGACCCGACGCGCGCGGCTGAGATTGCACGTGCCATGGGCGAGGAAATCCTGCCGAAAATCGCCTCGGAACGACAGGTCGAATGGCGGATGGCCGGTCTGAGCGAACAGGAAGACGAGTTCCTGTCCGAGGCGCGCACTGGCCTGATCCTGTGCCTGACGGGCATCTATCTTGTTTTGGCCTGGGTGTTTGCCAGCTGGACGCGGCCACTGGTGGTGATGGCGATTATCCCATTTGGGTTGGTCGGCGCGATCTGGGGGCACTACCTGTGGGAGGTTCCGCTAAGCATGTTCACGGTCGTTGGTCTGCTGGGGATGACGGGGATCATCATCAACGACTCGATTGTTTTGGTGACGACCATCGACGACTACCAGAAAGAGCGCGGGCTTGTGCCTTCGATAGTTGAAGGCACCGCAGACCGGTTGCGGCCTGTGATGCTGACGACGCTGACCACGGTTCTGGGGCTGACCCCGTTACTGTATGAAGGGTCGCAGCAGGCGCAGTTTCTCAAACCCACAGTCATTACTTTGGTCTATGGGCTGGGCTTTGGAATGTTGCTGGTCCTGCTGCTAGTCCCGGCGTTGCTTGCAATTCTGAACGATCTGTCTCGCCCAATGACCGCGATGCGTCGGGCGGCACGTGCCCCGGACCGTGTGGTGCAGGGGACGTTGGCGTGTTCGGGCCTCGCCTTGCTTTCATGGTTTACGGTCACGATGGTGTGGCCCGCAATTTACGGCGCGCCCATCGGGTTCTTGTCCGGGCTTTATGCGGGCGAGGAAGGCATGGCTATTCTTCGGATGGGCTTGGGCGCATTCGTTACAGGTGCCGCGCTGATACTGTTCCTCAGCGTGGCAGTCTCAGGCTTGCTTTATACCCGGCTCAAAAGGCCCGCGACCTAAGTCCGGCGCAGGGCGGTTTCCAGCAGATCGATGACGCGGTTGCTCATCTCTAGTTCGCCGCGGCGGATCTGATCCACAGGGAACCAACGCGCATCGAGCGCGTCGTCACCTGCAATGGGGTCGCCGGTTTGATACTGACAGGCCACGCCTACCAGCAGGTAGTGTGTCTGGACGTCGCCGTTTTCGTTCCAGCGCAGCAAATCAAGATTGTCTAAGTAGTGCTGTGGGTCTGCAATGACCGAGGTTTCTTCGCGCAGCTCTCTTTGCGCGGCTTGCAAAACAGTCTCGCCCCATTCCACGTGACCCCCAGGAAACCCCCATAGCCCAGCATCAGGTTGCTTGCTGCGTTGAACCAGCAGCACTTGGTCCTGATGCAGGACTACTGCCAAAGCGCCGATTTTCGGGGTTTGTGTCATGAAATCACCGGGCTCAGCTTGCGCTGCATCCCCGAATGTCGACTGCGTGATTTGCACCCAACACGGTGATCCGAATTTCCGACCGATCCAGCGCAAATGGCCCGCCTGTTGCGTTGATCACCTCAGAGGTTGCGATCAGAGTATTCCCGGTCCGCGTTGTCTCGGTCTGCGATGCCCACAGCGCAGGGTTCCCCGGCTCAATCACCGCAACCTCGCGCCCGCCGGCAGAAGGCATTGTCACCCGTGCCTCGATCTGCATCCCGTCGGCTGTTGGCGACAGGTGACAGCTTGCCTGGGCCACGTTGGCTTCTCGTTCAGAAAAGGGTCTCTGGGCAAGCGCTGCGGCGATGGTCGGGTTGCGCCCGGCTTCTGCGTCCAGAGTATGGTCGAATTCCAGTTGTTCGGGGATACAGACATCCTTGCAGACGCCGAGATCCATTGTTCCTTGCAGCCGTACGGGCC
The DNA here is from genome assembly GCF_059611165.1 of Ruegeria sp. CDSB013. Classification (NCBI taxonomy): domain Bacteria; kingdom Pseudomonadati; phylum Pseudomonadota; class Alphaproteobacteria; order Rhodobacterales; family Roseobacteraceae; genus Ruegeria; species Ruegeria sp. CDSB013. Next base: position 19,134 of record NZ_JBXWPA010000007.1, read on the forward strand.
GCGCCGGGTTTTTCGGCGTGATCTCGACCGGCAGAACCAGTTGGTTTTCATAGCCGATCGATTGCAGCCCGTTCTGGTCAAAGACATCCGGTGCGGGCCACGTAATCGACACATCGCCAACATTGTCCGAGCGGTTCCAGTTGAATTCCGGTGGGATTCCAGCATCCCCCGGCGCACGCCAATAGGTTTTCCAACCGTCTTTCAGCGTCACGCGCACGGCGCTCAAATATGTACCCTTCGCTGTACGTCCGCCGTCCAGAATGTCCAACTCAGCAACAGGGCCTTTTACCTGCGCTGCCGCAGGTAAGGCCACGCCGATGGCAAGGGCGATCGCCGACAATATCTTTTTAACGCTCATGGTTCATAAATGCGCGGTTGCGGCGCAGATTCCAAGTCACGTTCCGGTCACTAGGATGAAATCTGCGGAAATGTGTGCTGATCCCTTGCCATTCCGGGTGAGCAAGGGTCATTGTTGAAACAGACCTGTTAAGAGATGTCCGCCCATGGATCTTACCGGAAAACTGTTGATTGCGATGCCCGGCATGGGCGATCCGCGTTTTGATCATTCGGTGGTGTACCTGTGCAGCCATGGCGAAGATGGTGCTATGGGGTTGATTATCAACAAACCTTCGGATCTGCGGCTGAAAACTCTGTTGAGTCAGCTCAACATCCCTTGCCGGATTCCGGTCGTGGGTGAACGTTTGGTCCATTTCGGCGGCCCGGTTGAGATGTCGCGTGGTTTTGTCCTGCATAGCTCGGATTACGAGGCGAACTTGCATTCCATGCACATCACGGATGAGTTCAGCATGACCGCAACGCTGGATATCCTCGAGGATCTTGCCTCGGGGCGCGGGCCTTTGAACTCCACTTTGGTGCTGGGCTATTCGGGCTGGGGACCTGGGCAGCTTGAGGATGAGATAGCGATGAACGGCTGGCTCACGACCGAGGCGTCGTCCAAGCTGGTCTTCGATGTAGCTGATGATGAAAAATGGGGAGGTGCGCTTGCGACTTTGGGCGTTGATCCCTTGATCCTGTCAGCCGAGTCTGGACGCGCCTAATCAGCCGTTACGCGGGGCTGCGGCGCGGCGTAGGCGGTCGTTAATGGCCGCACCCAAACCATGTATCGGAATGGGCGTCACAGCAATTGGTCTGCCAGTGTCATTCAGGCTGTGCAGCGCGGCGAACAGGTTGGCAGCGGCCTCGGCAAGATCACTTTTCGCTGACAGGTTCAGATCGCAGTCTACCGCGCCAAACCCCAGCAGAACTTCGTCGCCTTGGGCGGTGCTGGCGTTCAGACGAACGGGCGCGTCCGGCGCATAATGCGATTGCAACTGACCGGGCGCGTTCAGCGCATCACCCGGCTGGTGGTGGTGCAATTGAGTTTTCAGAACCGCCTCAATCTGCTCCAGCGCAACACCGCCGGGGCGCAAAAGGGCAGGCTCGCCCGCAACGCCCACGATGGTGCTTTCCAACCCGACCCCGCAAGGCCCATCATCCAGCACCGCGGCAATGCGCCCATTCAACCCGGACTGGACGTGCGCGGCGGTCGTTGGGCTGATTTGTCCGGATGGGTTGGCCGAAGGCGCGGCGACCGGGCCGTCGAATTCGGACAGCAGCGTACGCGCTGCGGGGTGGGCAGGAACCCGCACCGCGAGCGTGTCCAGCCCAGCCGTTACCAGCGATGAAATCCCGTGATCCGGTCGCAGTGGCAGAACCAGGGTCAGCGGTCCGGGCCAGAATGCCCCTGCCAAAGCCTCTGCCTGATCGGACCATGTCACGAACCGCTGGGCTGCTTCGACCGAAGCCACATGCGCAATCAGCGGGTTGAAGCTGGGTCGTCCCTTGGCGGCATAGATGCTTGCCACCGCTTCTCCGTTACGGGCATCGCCGCCCAAGCCGTAGACCGTCTCGGTCGGGAAAGCCACCAGAAGACCCTGGCGCAGCAAGTCTGCCGCCTGCGCGATTCCGGCAGGATCGGCGTTTAATGTCAGAGTGCCGTTGGGGATCATTGGTGGTGACGCCGCGTTTTGATTGCGTATAGCATTTGGACCGATACCTAATCGGTGGAACCCAGATGCATAAAGGTGGGCGGTGGAAATTCCAAGCCCGTCGGCGTAAACGCAATCAGACAGCCTAGAGGGAAGACATGCCATATCGCGCCCCAATCTCTGATTATGAATTCTTGTTCCGCCACGCGGTCAATTATGACAGGATCGCTGCCACCGAGAAATTCTCGGAAGCCAGCGACGATGTGGTCAGTGCCATTCTGACCGAAGCCGGAAAACTGTGCGAAGAGGTAATGGCCCCTCTGCAACGCCCCGGTGATCTTGAGCCCGCGCGCTTGGAAAACGGCGTGCTGCGTACCTCGACCGGGTATGCTGATTGCTGGAAAGCCATAGCCGAAGGCGGCTGGGTCGGAATGAGTGGTGATCCGGATTATGGCGGCATGGGTCTGCCGATGACGTTGACCACCGCCGTGAATGAAATGATGTCTGCCGCCTGCCTTTCGCTGCAACTTGCGCCGCTGATGACACAGGGCCAGATCGAAGCTCTGGAACATCACGCCAGCGATGAGCTCAAGGCGCTCTATCTGCCTAAGATGATGGCGGGTGAATGGTCGGGGACGATGAACCTGACCGAGCCGCAGGCTGGGTCAGATGTGGGGGCGTTGACATCAAAAGCGATCTCGAATGGTGACGGCACATATGCCATCACGGGGCAGAAGATCTTTATCTCATGGGGTGACAACGATTTTGCTAAGAATGTCTGCCATTTGGTACTTGCGCGCCTGCCCGATGGCGTTCCCGGAACCAAGGGTATTTCGCTGTTCCTGGTGCCCAAACTGCTGCCAGATGAGAACGGCAATCCCGGTGTGGCCAATGACCTGAAGGTCGTATCGGTCGAGCACAAGATGGGCCTGCACGGCTCACCAACCTGCGTGATGCAGTTTGACGGTGCCAAAGGCTGGCTTGTAGGCAAGGAACATGGCGGCATGGCCGCGATGTTCACCATGATGAACAACGCGCGTCTGGGCGTCGGTGGTCAGGGTGTGGGTGCAGCCGAAGGTGCCTATCAGCACGCGCTGGCCTATGCGTTGGAGCGGAAACAGGGCAAAACTCCCTCGGGCACCATTATCGACCACGCGGATGTGCGTCGGATGTTGATGAGCATGCGTGCTGACACTTTCGCTGCGCGTGCGATTATGCTGGCCAACGCCGCAGCCATCGATATGGCCAACGCAACGGGCGACGCCGATTGGATGTCTCGTGCCGCTCTTTTGACGCCGATTGGCAAGGTTTTTGGCACCGAGACGGGAATGCGCGTATCTGAGACCGGTGTTCAGGTCCATGGCGGTATGGGCTTCATCGAGGAATCCGGTGCGGCTCAGTATTATCGCGACGTCCGCGTGACCGCGATCTACGAAGGCACCAACGGTATTCAGGCGATGGATTTGGTGGCGCGCAAGATGATGGATGGCGGAGAGGCGGCCGCGCGCCTGCTGGATGAGATCGAAGATCATGCAGAACAGGCCCGGGCGACCATGCCCGAACTGGCTGGCCCGGTTTGGGAAGCGACCGAAAGCTTGCGCGAGACGACCGAGTGGATGGTGGCGCAGTCTGATATGAACAACCGGTTTGCCGGGGCGTTGCCCTATCTGCATGCCTTTGCCCGCGTTTTGGGTGCACATTACCACCTGAAGTCGGCTTTGGCTGAACCGAGTGGCCCGCGCTTTAAGCTGGCCCGGTATTACATTAACGCGCTGTTGCCTGAATATGCTGGGCTGCTTGTTCAAGCACAGAACGGGGCAGATGATGTATTCGGGCTCAGCGCTGAGGAGTTTGTATCCTGATGGACGGAGATACCCCTTTGGCGATCAGATATCCCTGGTCAGAGCCTCCGGCCGAGGGCGAGGCGACCGAGATTGCCGAAGGTGTTCTGTGGATGCGTTTGCCGCTGCCCATGGCGCTGGATCACGTTAACATTTATGCGCTGGACGATGGCGACGGCTGGACCGTGATCGACACAGGAATGTCGTCGAACAAAACACGGCGCATCTGGGAAAAGCTGATGGCAGGCCCGTTGGCTGGCAAGCCGATCACGCGGGTGGTTGTGACTCATCATCACCCCGATCACGTGGGCAATGCGGGTTGGTTCCAATCCGAACATAGCGTGGAATTGGTGGCGTCGCGAACGGCCTGGCTGTTTTCGCGGATGCTACAGCTGGATGTTCAGGAAAGCTGGCCCCAGGAGACGCTAGACTATTACCGCAGTGCAGGAATGGCGCCCGACGTTCTGGCCAAGCGGATGGCCGAGCGCCCGTTCAATTATTGCGACACTGTTTATCCGATGCCACTGGGTTTCACTCGGATCAAACAAGGCAGTGTGATCCGCATGGGTGGGCGCGATTGGGATGTTCATATGGGCAATGGTCATGCACCAGAACACGCCACGTTCTGGAGCCGAAACGACAATCTGGTGATCACCGGCGATCAGATCCTCAGTTCGATCAGTCCCAACCTGGGTGTCTATGTCACCGAACCTCTGGCGGATCCGGTTGCTGAATGGCTTGAGGCCTGCGAACGGCTTCAGGGGCTGGCGCGACCCGATCATCTGGCGCTGGGCGGGCATAAGTTGCCATTCACCGGGTTGCCCATCCGGATGAGGCAACTGATCGACAATCACCACAGCGCATTGGATCGTTTGGAAAAGTATTTGGACCAGCCAAAGACCGCTGCCGAATGTTTCATGCCCTTGTTCAAACGGCAGATCAGCGGTGGCGAGTATGGGCTTGCGCTGGTCGAAGCGGTTGCACATCTGAACCATCTTTACCACATTGGAGCTGTCACCCGGACGCGCCGCGCGGACGGGGCGTGGGAGTTTCAGCGCAAAGGGTAAAGCTATGCAGGATCAGATCGAAACCTCGGCCGAGGCCGCCGAAGCCGCAGCTTTGCCGCGCTGCTACGAAGTGCATTCCGACCCCGAAGCAAAGTCAGGCGCAAAAGACCTGCCCGGTCCGTTGCAAAAACCGGTTGAAACAAAAAGCCCCGCGCAATGGGCGTATGAACGTCTGATCCTCTATATCCAGAATTTCGAGAAGACCCTGACAGGCGACCAAGAGGTTGCGATGGGATTCACCGGCGGCGACGCAGGCGTCATGCGGATCGAGGGGATGGGGTATTTTGATCCCGATATCATCACCTTTTACGGATCGGATGCGACCGGCGCGCGCACTCAGCTTGTACAACATGTCAGCCAGCTGAACGTGATGCTGCGGGCCCTGCCCAAATCGGTTGAGGATAAACCTGCCAACCGGATCGGGTTCCGTCTGGCGGCGGATCTGGAAGAAAGCTGATCACCTGACTTGCAATTCACGTCTGTGCAGCCTTGAATGAGTTTACCATTCAAGGGGGCCTCACGTGACCACTTTCTCTGCCGTTACAAGTGCCTACAAAGGTGCGTGGGCCCGTCGCCGTGTCTTTGTGCCGATCTATCTTGTTGTGCGCCTGCTTTTGGTTGCGCTGATTGCGCCCGGCGTGGCGATCACGGTGAATCTTGCCGTATCGCTATCCAATCAGACGGCGCTGACTGATCAGGCGATCGCTGCATTCATCCTCTCACCTGCCGGGTTTATTGCGGCCGTTGTGGTTCTCAGCCTGTTTCTACTGGCCGAGGTGTTTGTCTTCTCGGTCATGGCCGGGTCGCTGCGGATGGCAGAGCCGGACCCATGGCGCGCCGGCAGTTCTTCGATCAGGCTGATCCTGTCGCGGCTTCCATCCCTGTTTGGATTTGCGGTGCGCTTTGTTGTGCGGGTTTTGCTGTTGGTTCTGCCCTTTGCGATCGTTTCTGCCGTGATCGCGTGGTGGACGCTGACTGAGTATGACATCAACTATTATCTGACCTTCCACCCGCCCTCATTCTGGGTGGCTGTGGTGCTGATCGGGGCGGTTGCGCTGGCTATGGCTTGGGTGTTGATCCGACGCCTGTCAGCCTGGGCTTTGTCGCTGCATTTGGTTTTGTTCGAGGGCGTTCACCCCGGACATGCGTTTGGCATCAGCGCCAGTCGGATGGAAGGTAAGCGCGGACGCCTCAAGATAGAGCTGGCCATCTGGCTGGCTGTGCGCCTTATCATCGCCGCCGTGATCGCCTGGTTGGCCGGGCTTTTGTTCGCGCTGGTGCCGCTGCAAGGCGCAGCCAACCTGAGATTGGCCCTGATTTACAGCCTCGCCGTTGCCGGTATCTGGTCACTGGCCGGACTGGTATTGGCAGCCACGGCTCTGGGCGCACTGGCAGTGCTGCTCGATGGGTTCTTTGATATCCAGACATCAGAACCAACCCCTCCAAAGCCGCGAAACCTGCGCAGAACAATGGTTACGGCTGTTGGGGCCGCCATCGTTGCTGTTCTTGTTGGGATTTGGTTCGGGCAGCACCTTCTGGAAAGGGTGCAGGCACCGGACCGCGCAGAGGTTATCGGTCATCGCGGCGCTGCCGCGCTGAAGCCCGAAAACACGATGGCCTCGGTTCTCAAGGCGATTGAGGACGGGGCCGACTGGGTTGAGATCGACGTGCAGGAAACAGCGGATGATGTAGTCATCGTCGCCCATGACAGTGATTTCATGAAACTGGCCGGTGTTAACCTAAAGGTGTGGGATGCCACGATGGAGGATATCGATCAGATCGACATCGGCAGCTGGTTTGGCCCTGAATACGCAGATGAGCGGACGCCGACGTTGCGTGATGTGCTGGAGGCCGCGAAGGGCAAGGCCAAGGTCATTATCGAACTGAAATACTACGGCCACGACGTAGACCTTGAGAATAGGGTTGTCGCCCTCGTCGAAGAGTTGGGCATGCAGGACGACATTGCAACGATGTCGCTAAAATACCCGGCAGTGCAAAAGATGAAGACGATTCGCCCCGACTGGCGCGCTGGTGTTCTGGCCGCGACTGCTGTGGGTGATCTGTCGGGTCTCGAAGGTGATTTTGTTGCGGTGAACGCCGCGATGGCGACGCCGGGCTTGGTCAATTCGGTCCATGCGGCGGGTAAGGACATCTATGTCTGGACAGTGAATGATCCGCTGCAAATGTCGGCGATGGCGTCGATGGGGGTGGATGGGCTGATCACGGACCGACCAGCGATGGCAAATGAAGTTCTGCGTGTGCGCGCCGAATTGGGGCCGGCAGAGCGGTTGTTGTTATGGCTGGCGACGACCTTTGGCATGTCCTTTGATACTGAGGCGATGCGCGATGAAAGCCCTTAATCTGGCGGCAATCCTTTTGGCGAGTGCCGCGCCAGCCTTCGCGCAAGACGTCATGCGCAGCTTTGAGCTACCAGCACATCGCGCCCTGATGGCGGAGCGCAGTAGCGCAGAGTTGACCCCGTTTGAAACGGATGGCTGTTCGGGTGGTCTTTCGGCCAGTTGGCGCTTTGTGGCGGATACGTTCCCCAGCTTTCGGGGGCTGTATGAGGCGCACCCACCGTGGGAATACTGCTGTGTGACCCATGATCGCGCCTATCACCATGCTGGCGGGGCTTTGCGGGCCGAAGACAGCTATGACGCACGCCTGTACGCAGACGACACTCTGCGTGCTTGCGTCAAAAAGCATGGGACAGACCATGCCGAGGAATATGCCGAGCGCTATGACATGACGGCCGAACAGATTCGCACCGCTCATTCCGTCACGGCCGAGGCGATGTATGCGGCGGTCCGATTCGGCGGCGGCCCCTGTTCGGGCCTGCCCTGGCGTTGGGGTTTTGGGTATCCGGGGTGCTCGGTGTTCCCACCTTTGGCCCCTGCGCGCGAATGACGTGGTGACAGGCCCCGGATTTTCCATTATCCAACATTTCAAACACGCGAATTAGGATTCTGAGACTCATGGCTGAACACAAGCACGGCGAAATGGATATCACTGTTCAAACCAAAACCTTTGATGGGTTCGTCAAAGCCACCACATGGTGTGTGGTTGCCATCGCCCTCCTTTGCCTGTTCCTGGCGGTCTTCGCCGCATAATCCAAAACGGGGTTGACCTTGATCCGGATTTTGATTGCCTGCCTGCTGGCAGCAACTGTTGCTGGCTGCACGGGATCGCAGCGTCCGCAAGCCGAGCGGGCCGAGGTCGTTGCCCGATCCTATCGTGATCCGGGGCCTTCGACCCTGACGCTGTATACGATGATCAGCACGCGCACCGGGTCTGGTGCCCATACTTCGTTGATGATCAGCGGCAGCGAGCGAGTGATCTTTGATCCTGCGGGGTCTTTCCGCGCAGATGTGGTTCCGATCAAGGACGACGTGCTGTACGGTATCACCCCGAATGTCGAGCGCGCCTATCGCAGTTCGCACGCACGCGAGACACATTATGCGCGTATCCAGACGATTCAGGTAAGCCCGCAACAGGCCGAGATTGCCTTGCAGCTGGCCAAACAATCCGGTCCGGTCGCAGGTGCCTATTGTGCGAATTCCACCGCGTCGCTGCTGAAGCAGGTTCCGGGGTTCGAACAGATCGACGTGACCTTTTTTCCGGTCAAGCTGTCGGATCAATTCGGTCAGCTTCCGGGTGTTGTGACAACGGAGTATCGTGAGAACGACGATGCCGACCTGCAAAAAGGTCTGGCCGCCAACAATGCGGCACTGAACCAACTGGAAACGGTCTCAACCCAATAAGTACAGCAACCCGTACAGTGTTGCGGCGCCGCTGAAGATTGCTGCCAGCACATTCTTTGTGATCACTCCAACGCTTAGCGCAACCGCGGCGGCCGCCATCCGTGGAATGTCGGGCTGCCCTTCAGTTGCGGTTGGCCAAACAACCAGCGGTGCAATCAGGGCTGGCAGGAGGGCGACAGCGGTATAGCGCAAGTGGCGCAACAGCCAGGGAGGCATCGGGCGATCCCCGACGAGGCCGATAAAGACGAACCGCAAACTATAACTGCCAATGGCAAGTCCAATGATGATGGACCAGATCGTGACCGGATCAACAGGGGTCATTGTGTGGCCTTTCTGCGTTCGGTGAACAATTCGGCCTGAGCGCCGGCCATCATGCCGGCACATCCGGCAATCAGCAGGCCCAGATTGTATGGGATGCCAGCGATCATCAAAGAAACGACAATGGCCACCAACGCAGCCACCACATGGGGCAGGGTGCGCATCATTGGCCCGATCATTGCCAGAAATGTAATCGGCAAGGCAAAGTCCAGCGCCCAGCTTTCGGGAATGCGAGTGCCAAGAACCGCGCCCAGATAGGTCGCAAATATCCATAGCGGCGTGATGGGGGTGACCGAGCCCACGAAATAAGCCATGCGCTGGGGCACCGTCATCCTGGGTTCTTTTTCAAACTGCACGATTGAACAGGCATAAGACTGATCGACGGTCAGGTAGGCTGCACATGCCCGCTGCCACATCGGCGCAGCCCCCAGATAGGGCGTCAGTGACGCTGAATACATCGCCATCCGGAGGTTTACCGCCAGGGCAGAAACAAGAATAATGGCCGTCGGTGTCTGATCCTGCAGCAATTGCAGCGCGGCAAACTGCGCAGCACCCGCAAAGACCGTGGACGTGAACGCCATGGTTTGCACGATATTCAACCCAGCCTCAGTCGCGAACACGCCGAACAGGGTGCCAAACGGGATCGCCACAAAAATGAACGGGGTCCCGTCGCGAAAACCCTTCCAGAAGTATGACTTGGATGTGGTGTCTGCCATGGCTAAATCCTATGGTGATCCCCGCAGCAGTAGCGGTCTTGGGAAAGGGTTGCAATTGGCCACGGAACAGAACCAGTCAGACTACATCATCGCCCCAGATCCCGGTGCGCCCCGCCTGACCCGCGCCGTTGAAGGCGTGGACCAGAATGGTGAAGTCAGCCAGATCTCGGTGGTCGAGGAACGCCCGCTGACGATTTTCCTGAATTCGCAAGAGATCGTGACAGCGATGACGATCGGTGACTACCCCGAGTATCTGGCGCTGGGGTTCCTGCGCAATCAGGGGATGCTGCTGGTCGATGACGACATCACGCGCGTCGATTACGATGAAGATCTGGAAACCGTGGTGGTACGCACCGCGCGCGAGACCTCGTATGAGGACAAATTGAAGAAAAAGACCCGCACCAGCGGCTGTGCGGTCGGCACGGTGTTCGGTGACATGATGGAAGGATTGGACAACGTGCGCCTGCCGCAGGTCTCGGTCCGCACCTCGTGGCTGTACGATCTGGCGGCCAAGATCAACCGCACCCCGTCGCTGTATCTTGAGGCTGGGGCGATCCACGGCACTGTGCTGTGCCACGAGAACCGCCCGTTGGTCTATATGGAAGACGTGGGCCGCCACAACGCTGTCGACAAGATCGCGGGTTGGATGCTGTCAAAAGGTGAGGGGGCTGAAGACAAAATCCTCTACACCACCGGACGCCTGACCTCGGAAATGGTGATCAAGACCGCGATGATGGGCATACCAGTTCTGGCGTCGCGATCGGGCTTCACCGCATGGGGCGTAGAGATTGCCCGCGAAGTCGGACTGACATTGATCGGTCGGATGCGTGGGCAGCGCTTTGTATGTCTTTCAGGTGAGGACCGACTGATGCGTGATGTGGATCCGGCGACTGTGGCGGTCGAAGATAAGAAACACAAAAGGAAAAGTTCCCAGTCCTGAAATCCGTTGGGTAACCAGTCGTTCTGAGAAAACTCTGCAAGTTCCAGAAGATGTACACTAAGGTGGAGCAACTCAGAGTGGAATTTTGGATGGTTGCCACGTAGGGAAGCTATGGAATTAATCAGTTTAATTGCACCGGTCTTCGCGGTGATCTTGACGGGGTACGTGTTTTCTTGGACGAATCTTCTGGGCGAAGACACGTCAGAAGCTCTGGTGCAGTTTGCCGTTTACGTCCTGATCCCCGCCATCATGTTTTACCTGATTGGTCAGGAGGAGTTTGAGAACCTTCTAAACTACGGTTTCTACGTGTCGTATGGCGGTACGATACTGGCTCTTTTTGCCGTCCTGTTCATCGGTTTGAAGGCGCTGACGAGTTTTCAGGTCGGATCAGCAACCGTTTTGGCCTTTGCTGGCGTTGCCTCGAACACAGCGTTGGTTGCGCTGCCCATCCTCCATGCGATTTTTGGATCAAAGGGGGCGCTGCCGGCCGTATTGGCAAATCTGGTGGTCGCCATTCTGCTGTTGATCATGACCACCATTCTAGAGACCTCGGCCGGTCACAAGGCAAGCGCCAAGACACCCATTTACAAGATCCTTCTGAATGTTTTGAAAAACCCGATAATCGCGGCAACGTTGTTGGGCGTTCTTTACTCTTTAACAGGTATTGGGTTTTCCGACGTCGTTTCGGATTATTTAGAGCTTATGAGCCAGGCGCTTGCAGCTGTTGCGCTGTTTGCGATCGGGTTTACCACAAGTGTTCGCACGATTGTTCAGACTGGATCGATGATCCTGTTCTTGACGGTAGTAAAACTTCTCGTTGTTCCGGGGGTGGTGCTGCTTGCGGGGCATTTGATCGGCCTGGATCCGCTTTGGATCATTGCGGCGACGGTCTCTGCAGCAGCGCCCACGGCAAAGAGCATCTTTTTGCTGGCCAAACATTATGATCAGGAGCCGCAGCTCGCCGCTCACATCGTGTCGGCGACCTCGTTCCTGGCGGTCGGGACTTTGATCCTGTGGCTGTTTGTCCTGCATCATCTGCATCCTACCGCGTTCCAATTGAATTGAGTTCGCTCTACAAAGTTGCGATCTATTGATCACTTGGACGCAAGCAACAAGGTGCAGCAATGAACACCCCTTTGGGCGTAATCCTCGCAGGCGGCCTCGCCACCCGTATGGGCGGCGGCGACAAGGGTCTGTTGCAGATCGGGGGCCAAAGCCTGCTGTCTCATGTCATTGACCGGTTTGGCCCGCAGGTCGACGGTCTGGCGCTGAACGCCAATGGCGACCCCGAGCGGTTCGCCGATCTGAACCTGCCGGTTCTGCCCGATACGATTGAAGGTTTCGCCGGGCCTCTGGCGGGTGTGCTGGCGGGGCTCGATTGGGCAGCTGAACAAGGGGCCGACAGCATAGTCACAGCCGCTGCTGATACGCCGTTTTTTCCACGCGATCTTGTGGCGCGGCTGACCGACGCTGCCCAAGGGCAAACACATCCTCTGGTGCTGGCCACCACGCCGCGCACCGGGGATGAAGCGCTAAAGTCCGGCGGCGGCAAGCGGGTCAACAGGCATCCGACATTTGGGCTCTGGCCTGTCGCCCTGCGCGATGATCTGCGGGATGCCTTGAATGACGGGTTGCGCAAGGTTGTGCTGTGGACCGACAAACATGACGGGCGTGAGGCCCTGTTCCCGGCGGACCCATTCGATCCTTTCTTCAACGTCAACACGCCCGACGATCTGGCGCGGGCGCAAAAGCTGCTGGAGCAGGCATGAGGGTCTTCGGCGTCACCGGCTGGAAAAACGCGGGCAAAACCGGCCTAATGGAGCGATTAGTGGCCGAGATTACCGGGCGCGGCTTCACGGTTTCGACAGTCAAACACGCGCATCACGCCGTCGATGTCGACCAGCCCGGAACCGACAGTTTCCGCCATCGAGAAGCCGGTGCGTCCGAGGTGCTATTGGCATCCGGCAAGCGTATTGCCGTGATGCAAGAACTGCGCGGGGCACCTGAGCCGCCTTTGGCTGATCTTCTGGCTCGGCTGCTTCCGGTCGATCTCGTACTGATCGAAGGTTTCAAACGAGAAAGCCACCCCAAGGTCGAAGCGTTTCGTGCCGAGGCCGGCAATGCGTTGATGGCCCCGGAAAACAGTACGATCCGCGTTGTCGCCAGCGATACGCCCCTGCAGGTACAGGTTCCGGTGTTTGATCTGGACAACACCGCCGCAGTCGCGGATTTCATCTTGAAAGAGGTCGGATTATGACGCCGCCAAACATCACGCCTCCGCCCCTGCGAAATGATTGTTTTGCCTTGCCTGCCGGGGTCAACTGGACACCAGTGGACGACGCGCTGGCCTTGTTGCGATCTCGGTTGACGGTGGTGACTTTGGTCGAAACGGCTTTGATCGGGCAGGCTGTGGGGCGGATACTGGCAGAAGACGTTTTTGCGAAACGTTCAAACCCACCGCAGCCAAACACGGCCGTGGATGGTTATGGGTTTTCCGGGGCCGCCCCCGTGGGTCCCCAAGTGATGCCGCTGCAGGATGGGCGCGCTGCGGCTGGTATTCCGTTTGATGGCGCGGTGCCACACGGCAAGGCACTGCGCGTGTTGACCGGCGCAGCGCTGCCTACCGGTGTGGATACGGTCATACTGGAAGAAGACGTGACCGTTCAGGATGGTCACATCGCCTTTCACGGCCCGCTGAAACAGGGCGCCAATACCCGCAAAGCTGGCGAAGACGTGGCCGAGGGCGATTTGGTTCTGCCTACCGGGCGCAGATTGACCCCTGCTGACATGGCCCTTTTGTCGGCCACCGGGATATCCGAGGTCGCGGTACGCAAGACGCTGCGCGTTGCGGTTCTCTCGACCGGGGATGAGCTGGTCGAGCCTGGAAACTCTGCCGGACCCGGCCAAATATTTGACGCCAACCGTCCGATGCTGTTGTCGATGATCGCGCGACTGGGCTATGAGCCGGTGGATATGGGGCGCGTGTCCGACGACCGGGAAGATCTGCGTGACAGGCTGGACAAGGCGTCAGAACAGGCCGACGTCATTCTGACCAGCGGCGGCGCGTCCGCCGGGGATGAAGATCATGTCTCAGCCCTATTGCGAGAGGCCGGTGCGATGCAGGAGTGGCGCATTGCGCTAAAGCCCGGCCGCCCATTGGCGCTGGGTATGTGGAACGAAACGCCCGTATTTGGCCTGCCGGGTAATCCCGTCGCAGCCAAAGTCTGTACGTTGATCTTTGCCCGACCTGCACTGGGTCTGATGGCGGGCGAGGGCTGGTCCGAACCGCAGGCGTTCAATTTGCCTGCTGGTTTCGAAAAACGAAAAAAACCGGGGCGGCGCGAATACTTGCGCGCCCGTGTCCGAGACGGTCAGGTCGAGGTTTTTGCATCGGAAGGATCGGGTCGTATCAGCGGCCTTAGCTGGGCCGAAGGGCTGGTCGAGATTCAGGATGGCGCATGTCACATCAGGCCGGGTGATCTGGTGCGGTTCATTCCTTATGGCAGCTTTGGGTTGTGATCAGTCAAATGTACCCGCGACGCGCCCAAGCAGCATGAAAGCGCGGGCGGTTCGTGTGTCGCCCAATGCAGTCAGGTCCGCGTCGCTGGCAACCGGTTCAAATTCAACGATCATGTGATCAAAACGGCGTAGGAAATGATGCACGGCGTCCCGGAATATCGGGTCCTGCTTCATCCGCGCTGCCGTCAGTGCCAGCGAAGACCGGTCCCTGATCCCGCCCAACGCGGCAACCGCGCGGCCGCGCGCGCCCTGTGCGAACTGTCGCCAGATTTCGGGACGCGCCATATCCGGGCGCAGATCGTCCATATAGATGCCTTCCTGGCTCAGCAGTGTAAGCACGTCCTGCGAAGCCTGCACCAGTTGGGCGGTCTTGCGATCCCGTAGCGCCAGCCTGAGGGCATCGAACCCTTCGGCGTCATCCTGTGTTTCAGGAAAGTTCAGCGCCCGAATGAAGGTATCGGTCGTCAATGGCGGCGCGATATCTTCGGCCGGAGTGCCCAGTTCCAAAGATGTCTGGTCGCCTGTGGCAACTGATGCTTCGCCGCGAACCGGCTCGGTCCGTTTCGACGAAAACGTCGCCAGCGCGGTTTCTGCTTTTTTGGCGGTCTCGGCGATTTCGTCCAGCTTTTTGCTGACACCGGGTTCTTGCAAACTGGCGGCGCGCTGTTGCTGAATTACGTAAGCCTGACGGATTGCATCTATTGCGGTCTGCAGCCGGGCGCTTTCCTCGCGCATGACGCGGCTGGCGCGCATAGCCATAGCGGCGACCCAAATCATCGCCACCGGCATGAAAACAGCCAGCAGAGTCACGACGAATCCGCCGCCATCGACCTTGTCGGGAAGCACCAGAAACACAATCGACACGATCAGCCAAACCACGCTAAGCGCGACGGCAACGATCTCGATCTCGGTTACCGAAGGATGCGAAGGCTTGTCATATATCCCCAAAGGGGTTGGCCGTTCGGGATCTTGTTCGGGATTGGGCTCTGACATGGTCAAGGCTCCGGTCAGGCATACTCGATACTTAGAACTTCATAGGACCGCACACCACCGGGGGTGCGTACTTCGACACTGTCGCCTTCTTCCTTTCCGATCAATGCCCGCGCGATGGGGGATTTGATGTTCAGCAGGCCGTTTTCGATGTTGGCTTCGTACTCACCAACAATCTGCCAGGTCTTTTCTTCGTCGGTGTCTTCATCCACCAGGGTGACCTTGGCGCCAAATTTGATCGCGCCGTTCAGCTTGGCCGGGTCGATCACATCAGCCAGCGACAGAATGCCTTCCAGCTCTTTGATACGCCCTTCGATGAAGCCCTGCTTTTCGCGGGCCGAATGATACTCGGCGTTTTCCTTCAGGTCGCCCAGCTCGCGCGCTGTGGCAATAGCTTCGATGATCGCCGGGCGCTCGACGGACTTGAGGTTTTTGAGCTCCGCCCCAAGCGCGGCATTACCCGCAGGCGTCATTGGAATTTTTTCCATGTTCTTGTCGTCCACGCATAAATTGGTTCGCCCCGCCGCATGAGACACGCGTCGGGGCGATTTGATGGGTCGTCAATTAACTGACCCAAATGAGGCGTGAATTGCAAGGGGGCTCGGTCGCACAACGCGCGGATTACGGCCTATGGTGTTCGGGAAAAGTCTGAATCGCCAATACCCTGCCACGCTCGTGGCTCTCGGGGCATTGGCGATGAAGAATCTATCGGGTGTTTCCCAGAACGCCTTAATCGTAGCTAATCACTTCGAATTCGATGTCATTGTCGTCATTGAAATAGAACCGCCGACCCGGTTCATAATCAGCATGGGACTTGGGCGTAAAACCGGCGTCGATAACCTTCTGCTCGGTCGTGTCGATGTCTTCGACCAGAACGCCCACGTGGTTCAGCCCACCGACGATGTCATAGCTGCTTTCCCCGGACGGTTGTGGATCGCTGGGCGCGTAAAGCGCCAGATAGGTGTGCTTGGAGCCCACGTGAACCGTGTAACCGCCTGCAATTGCCGGGCCTTCCCAGCGTGTTTTCCAACCGAACACCTTGTGCATCCACGCAGCCGAGGCCTGCGGGTCGCGAACGGTGAAGTTGGTGTGTTCAAGTGTCGCCATCATGGGATCTCCTTCGTGTTTTGAGGCTTGTCCCGACTCACCATAATTCCTAAACCTAACTTTAGATCAAGGGATTTTTCAGGAGGAGGTGATGGCGGCTTCGGAAGGGTTGGCAATTGGCGCATTGGCCCGGCGCACAGGCTTGGCCGTTTCGGCTATCCGGTACTATGAGGCGCAAGGTCTGATATCGCCCTGGCGCAATGCGGGCGGGCAGCGGCGGTATCAGCGAGCAGATATCAGACGCCTGAGTTTTGTGATGATTGCGCAGCAGTTCGGCCTGACCTTGCCCGAGATCCGCGAGGTCCTGTCTGGCCTGCCTGGAAACCGCACGCCAACACCGCAGGATTGGCAGGATATCAGCAAGGGGCTAAGGGCCCATCTGGACCAGCGAATCGATACCCTGACGCGCTTGCGCGACAATTTGGATGGCTGCATTGGCTGCGGATGTCTAAGCCTGCCGAAATGCGCCCTCTACAACCCGGATGACCGCGCAAAATCCAATGGTAGCGGTCCCAGGTACCTGATGGGGGACTCACCCGAGGCATAACTGCCGCATTGCAGCAAAGTTACGCCGTGTTTTGATTGACCAAGGTGTTTGCGACCATGTAATCAGCCGTGAAACAAAATTGCGCAGAGCATGCTGTGAAAGCGCCAATTCGGAAAGTTAGCTAGGGAGCCCGCGATGGCCGAGATTGAACGCGAAGCGATGGAATACGACGTGGTGATCGTGGGCGCAGGCCCCGCGGGCCTGTCGGCGGCCATCCGTCTGAAACAGCTGGATGCCGACCTGAACGTCGTGGTTCTGGAAAAGGGCTCGGAAGTGGGCGCGCATATCCTGTCGGGCGCGGTTCTAGACCCTTGCGGGCTGGACGCACTGATCCCGGACTGGAAAGAAAAAGGCGCGCCGCTGAACGTGCCGGTGCATGAAGACAACTTCTACATGCTGGGCGAGGCGGGCAAGATTCGCATTCCTAACTTCCCAATGCCGCCGCTGATGAACAACCACGGCAACTACATTGTTTCGATGGGCAATGTCTGCCGCTGGATGGCTGAACAGGCGGAAGAGCTGGGCGTGGAAATCTTCCCCGGCATGGCGTGTTCGGAACTGGTTTATGGCGACAATGGCGAAGTCAAAGGCGTCGTCGCCGGTGTCTTCGGTCTGGAGCCTGATGGATCATACGGACCACAGACCGAGCCGGGCATGGAGCTGCATGGCAAATACGTTTTCCTGTCGGAAGGTGTGCGCGGTTCGCTGTCCAAGGAAGTGATCGCCAAGTATGATCTCTCTGCTGGCAAAGAAGTGCAGAAATACGGCGTGGGCATGAAAGAGATCTGGGAGATCGACCCGGCCAAGCACAAAGAAGGCTCGGTCACGCACACCATGGGTTGGCCGCTGGGCAGCAACGCGGGCGGCGGGTCATTCATCTACCACCTTGAAAACAATCAGGTCTACGTCGGTTTCGTGGTTCACCTGAACTACAAGAACCCGCATCTGTATCCGTACATGGAATTTCAGCGCTTCAAGCATCACCCGATGGTGGCCGAGCTGCTGAAAGGCGGCAAGCGCGTCGCTTACGGTGCTCGTGCGATCACCGAGGGTGGTTATCAGTCTATGCCCAAGCTGGTTGCGCCGGGCGTGGCTCTGTTGGGCTGTTCCGCAGGCATGGTCAACGTGCCGCGCATTAAGGGCAACCACAACGCGATGTTGTCGGGCAAAGCGGCGGCTGAAGCGGCGTTTGACGCCATCAAGGCCGAGCGTTCGGGTGATGAACTGACCGCCTATGAAACCGAAGTGCGCGAAGGTGCAATCGGCGCAGACCTGAAGAAGGTGCGCAACGTCAAGCCGCTGTGGTCGAAATACGGCCTGACCGCCAGCCTGATGCTGGGCGGCATGGACATGTGGACCAACACGCTGGGCTTTTCGTTGCTGGGCACGCTGGGTCACGGCAAGAACGATGCTGAATCGACCGAAGAGGCCAGCAAGCACAAGCCCATCGATTATCCAAAGCCCGATGGAAAGCTGTCCTTTGATCGCCTGACTAACGTGTCCTTTGCGATGACCAACCATGAGGAAAGCCAGCCTTGCCACCTGAAGTTGGCCGATCCGGAAATCCCGGTCAAAGTAAACATGCCCAAATACGATGAACCGGCGCAGCGCTATTGCCCGGCAGGCGTGTACGAGATGGTCGAGGATGAAGATGGCGCGCGATTCGTCATCAATTTCCAGAACTGCGTTCACTGCAAAACCTGCGATATCAAGGACCCCAGCCAGAACATCACCTGGACCACGCCGCAGGGCGGGGATGGACCGAACTATCCCAACATGTAAGCGAAAACATGGGCAATGGCGGGGTCGTGAAGGCTCTGCCATTGCCTCTTTCCGGTCAAAGCCCTAGCTTGTTGTCCAGTCAACGATAGCAAGGCAGGATTTTGGTGGCTTCCCTCGTTCGTCGCGCGGCATTTGCCGCGCTGTTAACCTCGTCATTTGCATTCCCGGCGCTGTCGGATTCTGGCTCTGGGTCGTATCTGGCCGGGCGTCAGGCGATATATCAAAGCGACTATATTTCTGCCGAGAAATATTATGCGCAGGCCCTGCGCGCCGACCCTGAAAATGGCAAGCTTCTGGAAAACGTTGTCGTAGCGCGTCTTGCATTGGGTGAGATTGAGCGCGCGCTGCCGGTTGCGCAGTCAATTGAGGCGCTCGAACTGCCAAGTCAGGCGGCAAAGATGGTCATCATGGCCAACCTGGTTGACGACGGAAAGCTGGATGAGCTGCTTGCTCGTGATCCTGAAACCCAAGGCGTTGGGCCATTAGTAGATGGCTTGGTTCTGGGTTGGGTCTATGTGGCGCAAGGTGCCATGACCAAAGCGATGGAAAAGTTCGACGAAGTCGGCACCCAGGAGGGGCTTCTGGAATTCGCGCTTTATCACAAGGCGTTGGCGCTGGCGTCGATTGGTGACTTCGAAGGGGCCGAAGAGATTTTTGCGGCAAACAACGGCGCGGTGTCGCGGTTCTCGCGCCGGGCGGCCTTGGCCCGGACCGAAGTATTGTCGCAGCTGGACCGCAACGAAGACGCCCTGCAATATCTGAAAGACGTTTTCGCGGCGGGCAGCGACCCATCCATTGAAGGTTACGTGGCGCGTTTGAAGGCGGGTGAAACGTTGCCGTTTACACACATACAGTCGGCGCAGGACGGTATGGCCGAGGTGTTCTTTTCTGTCGGTGCCGCGCTCAGCAGTGAGGCGTCACAGGACTATGTGCTTCTCTATGCCCGGATTGCCGCTTTTCTGCGCCCGGACCACGTGGACGCAATCCTTCTAAGTGCCGAATTGCTGGATGCGTTGGAACAATATGACCTGGCCGTCGAAGCCTATCGTATGGTGCCGTCCACGAGCAGCGATTACCACGCGGCCGAGTTGGGCCGGGCCGAAGTTCTGAGCCGTTCGGGAAAAACGGATGCAGCCGCCGAAGTTCTGCAGAACCTCGCGGCGCAAAGCCCCAGCCTGCCCAGTGTGCATGTAGCCCTGGCTGATCTGCAACGGCGGCAAGAAAACTATGTCGATGCCGTTGGGACCTATGACACTGCCATCGAACTGACCGAGCAGGGTGTCAGCGGCAACTGGTTTCTATATTACGCCCGCGGTATTTCGCATGAGCGTCTCAAGCACTGGGAAGCGGCTGAGGCCGATTTCCGTCGCGCGCTGGAACTGAACCCCGATCAGCCACAGGTTCTGAACTATTTGGGCTACTCGCTGGTCGAGCGGCAGGAAAAGCTGGACGAAGCACTGAACATGATCGAACGCGCTGTCGCGGCGCGCCCCGACAGCGGCTATATTGTCGACAGTCTGGGGTGGGTTTTGTTCCGATTGGGCCGCTACGACGAAGCGGTCTCACATATGGAGCGTGCGGTCGAGCTGATGCCGGTTGATCCTGTGGTGAATGATCATCTGGGTGATGTCTATTGGGCCGTGGGCCGCGCGCGCGAAGCTGAATTTCAGTGGAAGCGCGCGTTGTCCTTTGTTGATCCCGACGACACGGACGGTGAGGCCGACCCCGAGCGCATTCGTCGCAAGATTGAGGTGGGCTTGGACGCGGTCTTGGCCGAAGAAGGCGCCGACCCCCTGAAAGTCGCCAATGGCAACTAAGGCCTTCGCGCCCGCCAAGATCAACCTGACCCTGCATGTAACTGGCCGCCGTGACGGCGGGTATCACCTGTTGGATTCTCTAGTGGCTTTTGCGAATGTCGGTGACACGTTGGAATTCACGCCGGGGCCAGAGCTGTCGATGTCAGTCGCCGGTGAACACGCCAAGGGCGTCCCGGCGGACGACAGAAATCTGGTCTGGAAAGCTGCCGTCGCCGCTGGATGGACAGGGCATATCAACCTAAACAAAGTGCTGCCCCATGGCGGCGGCATTGGCGGAGGATCGTCCGATGCCGCGGCGACACTGCGCATGATCGCAGATCAGGGTGTGGCTATCCCCAGCGAAACTGCCCTGACCCTTGGTGCGGATGTGCCGGTTTGCATGGTTGCCAGCGCCACCCGGATGCGGGGCATCGGCGAGCGGTTGCAGCCGGTCTCATTGCCGCAATTGCCAGCGCTCTTGGTCAATCCTGGTGTCGAAGTCCCAACCGGCGCCGTATTCTCTGCCTTGCAGAACCGCGACAACCCGCCAATGCCCGATGATATCCCCGTCTTTGAAACGCCCAAGGCATGCGCGGATTGGGTGCAGGAACAACGCAATGACTTGGAGCCACCGACTAAGAGTCTTGCACCCGAGGTTGCCCGGGTGCTGGATGATCTGTCGGATACGAAAGATGTTCTACTGGCTCGGATGTCAGGTTCGGGTTCGACCTGTTTTGCGCTCTACCCGACGATGAAAGCCGCCCATTTCGCAGCCTACGAGATTGGCGCGGCGCACCCCGATTGGTGGTGCCGCGCCACGCAGCTTAATTGAGGCGCGAAACCACGTAGTCAGCCAGATCGCGCAGCAATGACCGGATCTTGTGATCCGGCAGCGCATCCAGCGCGGTCTTGGCTTTGGTGGCCCACCCAAATGCATCCGACCGTGTGGCGTCCAGCGTGCCGTATTTGTTCATCAGGCTCAGCGCATGGTCCAGATCGCCGTCTTCCTGACGGCCTCGACCAATTGTACGCTCCCAAAAGGCGTGCTCTTCCGGGGTGGCCTGTGCGATAGCCTTGATGACGGGCAAGGTCAGTTTGCGCTCGCGGAAGTCGTCGCCGACATTCTTTCCGGTCGCCTTGCTGTCGCCCTGATAGTCCAGCAGGTCATCGGCAATTTGGAACGCAATTCCCAGCGCATCTCCGTATTCGTATAGCGCCTTTACCTGATCCTCAGCCGCGCCAGCAATCACGCCGCCCACCTCGGTTGCGGCGGAAAACAGCGCGGCGGTCTTGCCGCGCACGACCTGCAAATAGATTGCCTCGGTAGTGCCCAGATCGGTCGCAGCGGTCATCTGCAACACTTCGCCCTCGGCGATGGTGGCAGAGGCATTGGCCAGAATGTCCAGCACCCGCAGCGATCCGGTCTCAACCATCAGTTGGAAACTGCGGGAGAACAGGTAGTCGCCGACCAGAACACTGGATTTGTTGTCCCACAACAGGTTCGCCGTGGGGCGGCCACGCCGCTGGGCGCTTTCATCAACGACATCGTCGTGTAACAGGGTCGCGGTATGGATGAATTCAACCGTCGCGGCCAGACGCACGTGATGATCACCCGGGTAGTCAAACATCCGGGCCGCCGCCAGCGTCAGCATTGGACGCAGACGCTTACCGCCTGCTTCAACCAGATGCGCTGTCACTTCGGGGATGCGCGGTGCGTGCTCCGAGGCCATGCGCGTACGGATCAACTGGTTTACGGCGTCCATTTCGCCGTCCAGAATCTCTGCCAGTCGCTCATGCGGTTTCGAGATTGTGTCGATGTTCATCACTCTCCTGATACAAGGCTCGACTTCCGCCTTGCCTTGCCCTTACATCCATCCCCATGAAAGAACTTTTGCGCAGCACCGATCCGACGATTCTGGCCTTTGCTTCCGCCCTTCTTGAGGGCGAGGATATAGACTGCTTTCAGATGGACGTAAATATGAGCATCCTCGAAGGAGGCATAGGAATCTTTCCGCGCCGCCTGATGGTGCGAGCCGACGACCTGACCCGCGCAGAACGAGTAATGCGTGACAACGAAATCCCGCTGGGCAGATGAACCTGTTTTCCGATAGTGAATTGACCAAAAATGACTTTCTGGGCGGGCGTGTGCGTTTGTGTCAGCCACGCGCAGGGTATCGTGCAGGTGTTGACCCGGTTCTGCTGGCAGCGGCGGTCCCGGCGACACGTGGTCACACTGTGCTGGAATTGGGCTGCGGCGCGGGTGCCGCGATCCTGTGCCTGCTGGCCCGTGTGCCGGGTCTGCAGGCCGTTGGGGTCGAGTTACAGGCAAGCTATGCAGAATTGGCACGCCGAAACGCCGCGGAAAATGACGCGCCACTAGAGGTAGTCGAGGCCGATATCAGTGCATTGCCAGCTACGCTCAAACAGCGGCAATTCGATCATGTACTCGCAAACCCGCCTTATTACCGTGCTGGCGCGCATAGCCCGGCCGATGACACCGGGCGTAGTATTGCGTTGGGCGAGCAAACGCCTTTGGAGACATGGATTGACTGCGCGGCCAAGCGCCTCGCGCCTCGTGGGTACTTGCATATGATCCAGAAAGCCAACCGTCTTCCCGACATATTGATGGCATGCGAAGGGCGGTTGGGATCGGCGGAAATCCTGCCACTGGCCGCCAGAGCCGGTCGCAAGGCAGAATTGGTAATTTTACGGGCCAGAAAGGGTGGGCGCGCCGATTTTCAGCTGCGTGCGCCAGTCGTATTACACGATGGGGATCGGCACGAACGTGATGGGGAAAGCTATACGCCACAGGTCTCAGACGCCCTGCGCAAAGGGGCCTCGCTGCCGGGGTTTTCTGATCAATAGGCATTAACCAGCCGAATTTGTCGGATTTATTACAGATTCTGTGCGTCTGCGGCGTGACAGGCTGGAAACGATGTGGTCAACTTCTTACGTGAACCTGAGACACCAACGAAGGAGTATCGCCATGAGCGTGAGCGCACATCTGACCGAACTGAAGAAAAAGCACGAAACTCTCGGTCTTGAAGTTGAACAAGCCCAACGCTCGCCAGGCATCGATGATCTCCATATTGCTCAACTCAAAAAACAAAAACTAAGGCTAAAAGAAGAGATCGAACGCCTGTCAGCCTAGGTTTTCATACTCGCCCGCGCGGCAATGGCCGCGCCGCCAGTAATCAAAAGGGCCGCGATCGCCAGACCCCAGGTCGGGGCGGCGATCCCGGCCACAACCAAAGCTAGCGTAGACAACAAGGGTGCCGCGTACGACGCCGTCCCCAAGAGTTGTATGTCGCCTTGCTTGACCCCAACATCCCAGACATAGAACGCCAACCCCACCGGCCCCAGACCTAGGGCGATCACTGACGCCCAGCCAAATGCACTGTCAGGCCAGACGGTATCTTCGACAGCTAGGTGCAGCGCGGCGGACGCGATGGCAGTCGCAATGCAGAAAACGGCGACAGAGCTGGTTGGTGTATCGCCCAGCCGACGCGACAGGACCGAGTATCCAGACCATGTCAGCGCGCATAACAAGGCCAACGCGTAGCCTGGCAGGTGGTCGGTCTGAAACCCGGTGCTGCCACCCCCGGCGATGATCACGGCGGCCCCTGCGAACCCAAGGCACGCGCCGAACAAATGTCCGATGCGCAGGTGTTCGCCTGGTAAAAGTCCGGAAAACAGCACAATGAGCAATGGCCAGAGATATGCGATCAGACCAGCCTCGGCCGCCGGAGCCATGCGCAGGGCCGAGAAATATAGTGCGTGATAGCCGAACAACCCGACCGTGCCGAACAGATAGGTGGTCCACGGCACGTCACGCAACTGCTGTAGCCCACCGCTGCGCCAGGTCCAGATCAGGCCAAGTGTTCCACCAATAGAAAAGCATATTGCATTCAGCAATAATGGCGGCGTGGGGGATGACCCGACTGTGAACAAGGCGAGCAGCGACCACAGCAAGACGGCGGCAAACCCGATGGCTGTAGCGCGCGATTTGGTCATGGGCTTTGAACTTCTTCTACCGGAATAATGTTGAATTCGTCCGAGATATGCGCGGTCTTTTCAATTTCGGCCATGAACCAGTCGCGGAAAGCGGCGATCTGGGGTCTGTCTTCTGCACCTGGCAAGCACAGAAACCGAAACCGGCCTTGTGTTTCGATAGCCGTCTTGAACGGAGCAACAAGACGCCCCTCGGTAAGGTCCTTCAAGATCATAGCCCGGCGACCCAGTACCACGCCCACGCCCGCAACCGCAGCATCAATTGCGTGGTCTGCGTTCGAAAAATGCGCCCCATGCGTTGGGGCATAATCCACTCCGACCGCGCGAAACCAGGTCGGCCAATCGCTGGGCGGTTGCAGGAACGCAATCGAATCGTCGAAGATCAATGGTGCGTCCCGCAGGCTGTCGGGGGTGGGGAATTGCTCGGCCAGATCTGGTGTCATCACCGGGGTCAGCCATTCCTTGCGAACTTGTAGG
The DNA here is from genome assembly GCF_059611165.1 of Ruegeria sp. CDSB013. Lineage (NCBI taxonomy): Bacteria > Pseudomonadati > Pseudomonadota > Alphaproteobacteria > Rhodobacterales > Roseobacteraceae > Ruegeria > Ruegeria sp. CDSB013. Next base: position 43,994 of record NZ_JBXWPA010000007.1, read on the forward strand.
GAATACAGCCCTTCATCGCCACCGTAACCAAACCGAATGGCGACATCCACGTCATCACGTTCAAGGTCCATGATCCGCAATGTTGCCGAGAACTTGAGATCAATTTCGGGATGCGCCCTTGCAAATTCATACAGGCGCGGTGCCAGCCACTTGGCTGTCAGCGCCGGGCCTGCTGTCACGGTCAGCGAGGTATCGTTGCCCTGTCGGCGCGCAGCTTGCCACGCCGTCTGCAATGCGGCGAATCCATCGGCCGCGCCGGGGGCAAGGGCGCGTCCGGCCTCGGTCAGCTCAACCGCGCGGTTCAAGCGGTGAAACAAGGGCCGGCCCAGATGTTCCTCCAGCGATTTGATCTGGAAAGACAGGGCTGCCGGGGTCACGCGCAACTCCTCTGCGGCTTTGGCAAAGGACATGTGGCGTGCTGCGGCGTCAAAGGCACGCAGGGCAGTTAGCGGGGGAAGGTAGTCGCTCATAGATACACAAGAATATCTTAACTGAAACCCAAAGAAAGCTCGTTTGCCGTCTTGATTGATAAGGCGCATATTGGGTTCAAGTCAAACGCAGCTGAACTGAAAGGAAGACTGCCATGATCGAAATGACGACCAACCCCGCAGCTGCCCGCGCCTTTCAGCGGGCCCATGCTGAACGTGGCAAGATGATCAAACACGCCCTTATGTGGCTATTCGGTTCCCGCTGAGCGCAGCGCGCGCGTTCTTACGGGATAAATAAGGGCCGGTCCGAAATGGACCGGCCCGTTGTCTTTTCTACGCTTCAGATCAGACGAAGAATTGCGCACCGTTGGCCGAGATGGTCGAGCCATTGATGAACTGAGAATCGTCGGATGCCAGGAACGCCACGCAGCGCGCGATTTCTTCGGGCTCACCCAGGCGACCTGCTGGGATCTGGCCGATAATGGATTCGCGGACTTTTTCGGGAACAGCCATCACCATCTCGGTTGCGATATAGCCGGGGCAGATCGCGTTGGCGGTAATGCCTGCACGCGCGCCTTCTTGCGCCAGCGATTTCACGATACCCAGATCGCCTGCTTTAGTCGCGGCATAGTTCACCTGAGCGAACTGACCCTTCTGACCATTGATCGAGCTGATGACGATGACACGACCGAACTTACGCTCGCGCATGCCGTTCCAGACGGGGTGCACGGTGTTGAACACGCCGGTCAGGTTGGTGTCGATGACCTGGTGCCACTGTTCCGGGGTCATTTTGTGAAACGGTGCATCGCGGGTGATGCCCGCGTTGGCGACCACGATGTCGATAGGGCCGACTTCAGATTCGACTTTTTCAATTCCGGCTTTGGATTCGTCGTAATCAGCGACGTTCCACTTGTAGGTGGAGATGCCGGTCTCTTCGGTGAACTTCGCGGCGGCTTCGTCGTTCCCCGCATAGGTGGCTGCAACATTGTACCCTTCGGCCTTGAGCGCCTTGGAAATTGCTGCGCCGATGCCGCGGGAGCCGCCGGTAACGAGTGCTGTACGTGCCATTTAGGAATCCTCCAATTTAAGTCGTCTTGGTAATGCTGTTACTTTGAGAGGTGATCGTGCGCAATATTGTTTCGTCATGATTCTCTAAATTCCGCGTGGCAATATCGTCGCATCTTTGGGTTAAGGGCCCAATGTAACAAAAAAGGGCGCCCAATAGACGCCCTTTTTTATTTGGTTATCAACGCAATTAGTCGCGCTCCACGCACAGGGCGACGCCCATGCCGCCACCGATACACAGGGTCGCCAGACCCTTTTTCGCGTCGCGACGCTTCATTTCGAAGAGCAGCGTGTTCAGAACACGGCAGCCCGAAGCGCCGATCGGGTGACCGATGGCAATGGCGCCGCCGTTCACGTTCACGATTGACGGATCCCAGCCCATGTCCTTGTTCACGGCGCAGGCCTGTGCGGCAAACGCTTCGTTCGCCTCGACCAGATCCAGATCTTCAACGGACCAGCCCGCTTTTTCCAGCGCTTTGCGCGAAGCGTAGATCGGGCCTACGCCCATGATCGACGGGTCCAGACCGGCGGTTGCATAGGATGCGATACGGCCCAGTGGCTCGATCCCGCGCTTTTCAGCATTCTCGGCGGACATCAGCAGGGTCGCCGCCGCGCCGTCATTCAGGCCGGATGCGTTTGCGGCCGTGACCGAACCGTCCTTTGCGAAGGCCGGACGCAGCTTTGCCATCGCTTCCATGGTGGCGCCATGACGGATGTATTCGTCAGCGTCCATCACGATGTCGCCCTTGCGGGTCTTGATGGTGAAGGGCGTGATCTCGTCGGCGAACTTGCCAGCCTTTTGCGCGGCTTCAGCTTTGTTCTGCGAGGCGACGGCGAATTCGTCCTGCATGTCACGGCTGATCTGCCATTTCTCGGCGACGTTTTCAGCGGTCTGGCCCATGTGATAGCCATTGAACGCATCCCACAGACCATCGCGGATCATCGTATCGATGTATTTCATGTCGCCCATTTTTTGACCGGCCCGCAGAGCGGCGGCGTGGGGCGAGAGAGTCATGTTTTCCTGACCACCTGCAGCAACGATATCAGCGTCGCCCAGTTGGATGTGCTGTGCGCCCAAAGCAACGGCCCGCAGACCCGAGCCGCAAACCTGGTTGAGGCCCCAGGCCGCACTTTCTTGTGGCAGACCGGCATTGATATGCGCCTGACGGGCGGGGTTCTGACCCTGAGCTGCCGTCAGAACCTGTCCCAGAATGGTTTCGCTGACTTCGCCCTTTTCCACGCCTGCGCGTTCGACTACGGCCTCCAGTACGGCGGCCCCAAGATCATGCGCGGGTGTGTTTGCAAACGAGCCGCCAAAGCTGCCCACTCCGGTGCGCGCGGCGGATGCGATTACTACGTTGGTCATTTAGACAATCCTTTACCGTCAAGGTCCTGCGGGATATTCGACGGCGCGGATCGCACAGAGACAACTCTGTGGCAGTAAGAGCGCCTCATGTTCCCCGCTCCAACTCCACATGGCATAGCGCAACGCTGCAGTTGCAGCAACGGTCAGCTTGCCTCAGGTCGGGCGTGGACCGGATAAATCACTCTAACTGGCTGTATGTTTGCGCTTTTCCGCCTTCCACGGGGCGGAAACGGTAGGGGCGCCAAACAGGAACCCCTGCAGGCAGTCGACGCCGTTGGCAATTAGGAATTCGGCATCCTTCTGTGTTTCGACTGATTCGGCGGTCACCAGAATCTCGAATTCTCGCGCCACGGCGATCAGGGCCCGTACCAAAGCCTGATTGTCCCGATTTTCGCCGATTCCGTGGATGAACTGGCCGTCGATCTTGGCAGCATCAAAGAAAAACTCGCGAAAATTGCGAAAGCTGAAATTGCTGGCCCCAAAGTCGTCAAGCGCAAAGGCGATGCCGCGCGGCTGCAGCCGGTCCATGAAATCGATCACCAGCTCAGGCACCGTCATAGCCGAGCTTTCTGAGATTTCCAAAATCAGCCTTTCGCCGATATTGGCATCTTTCTTCAAAAACCGCTCCAGCACACGTGACCATCGCGCGTAACCGATCGAACGGGCTGACATGTTGATGGACAGGCGAATGTCGGGGTTTTTGGTCAGCGTCCGCAATCCCATTTCAAGCGCGACACAGTCCAGCTCGCGCCCGATTGGAGTGTTTTCCAGTTGTGGCATGAACTCGCGCGCGGGGATGACCCGACCGGTTTCGTCCAGCACTCTGATGAAGCCTTCGTAGAAGGCCACGTCATGCGGCCTGTTCGCCTGCATCACCGGTTGAAAGGCCAGTTTGCACTGTTTGTGCTTCACCGCTTCGGTCGCCATTTCAATCGTCGAGGCATCGCGGGATTTGACAGCCGCGTTCAAGGGGCTGTCCCCACCTTCGGGCAAATCTGCCAGTACCTTCTTCCGCATGTGCAACCCGTTTCCTTTAGCGCCGTCGGTCCGATGACGATTTCAGAGGAAAGGTATGAATCTGCGGTTAAGACAAACGCAATTGATGGAGGTCAGGCTTGGGTCAGCGTGTCGTTTCCCAGATACGTCCCAGCGCGGCAAAGCCACCGACCAGCGCACCCATGAAGCCCAAAAGCATCATGCCAAAGCCCAACGCGACGATTCCCGTCGCACCGCCAGCCAGCGCGGTCAACATTGCGAGCACCACTCCGGTAAGACCCATAACGGTGGAAAGGGTTGTCAATCTGGTCATGTTGCCTCCGGTTACTCGCACTGCACACATCGATTGGATATGGGACGCGAGGGCCGGATTTCAAGAAACGGGTCGATTGGGTCGGCGGTATCAGGCCTGTCTTGCTTGCGTATTAGGCTGTTTGGTGTCGAATTGTTCGAATCCGGGCGTTCCACGATCTTCCGGGTGGCGGTCCAGATGCTTGGCCTTGATCTGTTCGGAATTGTCCCGGCTGCCATCATGGCTGTAGCCCGGCGGTGCAAAGCAATAAGCCAGTCGCTGACGAATTGTCAGGCCCGGTTGTGTCGCGTCGCGCCAAATTCCAACCCATTCGTGAAAGGCCACGCGCAGCGGGTTGAAGGTGCCGATATTGTGCACCAGCCCATAGTCGACGCGGTCATCTTCCTGTTCGGGGACAAATGTTCCGAACATCTTGTCCCAGATGATGAAAACGCCAGCATAGTTGCAATCCAGATAACGCGCGTTGCGACCGTGATGGGCGCGGTGGTGGCTGGGCGTGTTCATCACCGCCTCAAACCAGCGGGGCATCTTGCCGATGGCTTCGGTATGAATCCAGAACTGGTAGATCAGGTTCAGACCACCGACGAACAGTACCATCGCCGGATGGAAACCCAGTAGGATCAAAGGCGCGCGAACTACCATCATGAAGGTAAACGTATAGGTCCATGTCTGACGCAGGGCGGTGGTCAGGTTGTAGTGTTGCGAGCTGTGGTGGTTCACGTGGCTGGCCCAGACCCAGCGAATGCGGTGACCAAAGCGGTGCACCCAGTAATAGCGGAAATCATCCAGCACAAAGCACAGAAGGATAACGGGGATAGAGGTGCCCAGGTTCAGCGGCGTGATCTGCCACAGCCACATGAAGAATGCATAGGCGATGAACCCCAACAGAAAGCCGGATGCGATGTTGCCAGCCCCCATGATCAGCGATGTGACAGCGTCCCGCGTCTCATAGCGGCCACCGCGTCCTTTGACGGCGATCCACAGAAACTCGGCCAGAATGGCAGCTATGAAAAAGGGGACGGCCCACTGCACGGCGTCCGGGAAAGTCACGTGGTCGGTCATGCGGGCTCCATCAGGTGCTGCCAGTGGCGGCGTTCGCGTTCGTCAAGGTGGATTATGGCCTTGGGCGTTCCGAAGTCGTGGAATTGAACCTCGAACCCTTGCGGGTGATCCAGCAGATCAAAGTCCAGCAGATGCCGGGCCACGGTGTCTGCACCGAAAGACCAAAGCAGACCATTTCCTGTTTCGGTTCGGATTAGGGCCGCGTGCCCGTCATGTGCAACGGTGACATCGATGATCGAATCATCCGGCGCATGACGCAGCCATTCTGACCACGCCAATTCGGGCGATAGCACGCGCAATCGGGATCTGCCTGTCAGGTGCAGCAACAGGGTTATCCCGGCGATGCCTCCGACCACCAGAACCAATAGAATTTCAAGCGGCATTCCGTCCTCCTGCGCGGCAGAGTGCAAAGCGGCAGGCAGGCTGTCAAAGGTGGCGTCGCGTCAGCTATGTTCCAGACTGTCCAGAACCTCATACTGGACAACTCGCTGGACAAACGGCACCAACCCGTCCGGGCCCGAGGCGCGATCCTTTAGGTGAATACAGATATCGGGCCTGCGCGCCGCAATGATGCCCACCATCTCGCCGCGTATCCTGTCATCAAGACCGGCACCCATGATCGCGCAGGCGATGCGCGGCTCTTCGTCCAGCTGCCGTTTGACTTCTTCCTGATCATGCGCGCCAAGCCATTGGATCGGAAGGTGATCCAATTGACGCGCAACATCACCGATCACGTTGGGCAATTTTCCAATCAACAGAACTACCGGTTTCATCGTCGTCTCCCCTTCCTTCAGGTTGCAAACGAAAACCGGCCCATCTGGGCCGGTTTCAGCATAACACAAAACGTTCAGGAAGGCCTGATGCTTCAGCTGTTGCCCTCGACAAGGGTTGAAACGATGGCCTTGGCGCTGTCCGAATTCCACTCGGCATCTCCGATCAGGCGGGCAATCTCGTTGCCGTCGGGGTCGAGAATGACAGTGATTGGCAGGGCGATCACGCCCATTTTGCGTGCAACTGCCGATTGGGGGTCCTGATGACGTGGCAGGTTGTCGATGCCGTTTTCCTCGAAAAACTTCTTGATCCCGGCTGGCGAGTTGCGCCCGGTGGCCAGTGTCACGACCTCGAACTTGTCGCCGCCGAATTCTTCTTGCAGCTCGGCGATCTGGGGCATTTCCTTGCGACACGGCGCGCACCAGGTGGCCCAGAAGTTCAACAGAACATACTTGCCCTTGTAATCCGCAAGCGTCGCGGTGCCGCCGTCATCCTCAAGCTGAAATTCAACTGCTTCGACTGGCTTTGGCTCTTTGTGCAGGATCAGCCGTTTTAAGGAGTCCTCCCGAAGCGGTGCCAGAGTTTCGGCATCCGTGGCCAAAGCCGCGTTTGCACCCAACGCAAGGGCCATATAAAGGGGGATCAGACGAAATAGGCGCATATCAACTCCGGGTTTTCTTACATGACCGATCAATCTTCGAACCAGATGTGGGGCGGCCGCTTTGCCGCCGGTCCAGACGCGATCATGGAGGCGATCAATGCCTCGATCGGGTTCGATCAGCGGATGGCAGCCCAGGACATTGCAGGCTCGCGTGCCCATGCCGCCATGCTGGCTGCCACAGGTGTTATAACTGATAGTGATGCGCAGGCTATTCGGGAAGGGCTGCTCACTGTTTTGTCAGAAATCCAGAACGGAGAATTTCAGTTCTCGACCGCGCTGGAAGACATCCACATGAATGTCGAGGCGCGCCTGAAAGAGGTGATTGGCGAACCCGCAGGCCGTTTGCACACAGGCCGGTCGCGCAATGATCAGGTGGCGACCGATTTCAAACTATGGGTCCGCGATCAGTTTGATGCGGCTGAATCCGGCCTGCTGGCCCTGATCCGCGCGCTTTTGGCGCAGGCTGAGGCTGGTGCCGATTGGGTCATGCCCGGCTTTACCCATTTGCAGGTTGCGCAGCCCGTCACATGGGGCCATCACATGATGGCCTATGTCGAGATGTTTGGCCGCGACCTGTCCCGCGTTCGCGATGCCCGCGCCCGGATGAACGAATCCCCCTTGGGTGCAGCCGCGCTGGCTGGAACGTCCTTCCCCATCGATCGTCAGATGACGGCTGAGGCGCTGGGCTTTGACCGCCCCGCCGCCAACTCACTGGATGCGGTCAGCGACCGTGATTTCGCGCTCGAGTTCCTGTCGACCGCCTCAATCTGCGCTGTGCACCTGTCGCGCTTTGCCGAAGAGCTGGTCATCTGGTCTTCGGCTCAGTTCCGGTTTGTTACGCTGTCCGATCGGTTCTCGACCGGTTCGTCAATCATGCCGCAGAAAAAGAACCCTGATGCCGCAGAACTGATCCGTGCCAAAGTGGGTCGGATTTACGGCGCCAATACTGCGCTGATGATGGTTATGAAGGGATTGCCGCTGGCGTATTCCAAGGACATGCAGGAAGACAAGGAACAGGTCTTTGATGCCGCAGACAACTGGATGCTTGCTCTGGCCGCGATGGAAGGCATGGTCAAGGACATGACGGCCAACCGCGAAAGCCTTGCTGCCGCAGCAGGGTCTGGTTTTTCGACTGCGACCGATCTGGCCGATTGGCTGGTCCGTGTGCTGGGTCTGCCGTTCCGCGACGCGCACCACGTTACCGGATCGCTAGTCGCCATGGCGGAAAGCAAGGGTTGTGACCTGCCTGATCTGACGCTGGAAGACATGCAATCGGTCCATGCGGACATCACCGACAATGTCTATTCTGTCCTTACCGTCGAAAATTCGGTAAACTCACGCCAGTCTTATGGTGGCACCGCGCCGGATCAGGTGCGTGCCCAGGTCAAGCGGTGGAAGGCGCTGGTGTGATGCGGATACTACGTGTGGTGCTTCTTATTTCGGCCGGGGCTCTTCTGGTCGGCTGCGGAGCGGACGGCGAACCCATCCAACCCACGATGAGCGCAAATATCGGTGTCGGCAGCAGCGGCACCTATGGCGGTGTCGGGGTCGGTCTGCGACGCGGCGGGCTCGGCGTTTTCCTGGGGCTGTAATCGTCGATAGCAATCTCGAATTACCGTGCCTAATTGAGCAGCATAGTGGCCGAGCGCCAAATTCAAAATAGAAGTCAAGACAATGAAAATCATCGGCCTGATCCTCTCGCTAGTCGTACTGGCAGCCTGCGACCCAACATTTAAACCCCGCCCCGAGCCCGCAGAGACATCAACCGGGAACGGCATCAAAATCTCGGGTTATGGCCGGGTCGGTGTTTCCACATCGAACTGATCTTGCGCGGAATCCATTGATCCGCGTGGCCATTTTGGTCTAAGCGCGCAGTCATGGATCACTTTCTCTACCGCGACGGCGCGCTATACGCCGAGGATGTCCCGATTTCCGAAATCGCAACTGCGGTCGGAACACCATTCTATGTTTACTCCACCGCGACGTTATTGCGGCATTTCCAGCTTTTCGATGATGCGCTGGACGGCATGGATCATCTGGTCTGTTATGCGATGAAGGCGGCCAGCAATCAGGCGATCCTGAAGACGCTGGCACAGGCCGGTGCGGGAATGGACGTGGTCTCGGGCGGGGAATATCTGCGTGCCAAGGCGGCCGGCGTTCCGGGCGACAAGATCGTGTTCTCGGGCGTTGGTAAGACTGCGGATGAGATCCGCGCTGCGCTGAACGGCGGTATCCGCCAGTTCAACGTCGAATCCGAACCCGAGATGGAAGTGATCAACGCCATCGCGTTGGAGCTGGGAGTGGTCGCACCAATCACCGTTCGGGTGAACCCGGACGTGGACGCCAAGACCCATGCCAAGATCGCGACTGGCAAGTCCGAGAACAAGTTTGGCATCCCGATCGCGCGCGCATCTGAGGTCTATGCACATGCAGCCAGCCTTCCTGGGCTGGAGGTGATCGGTATCGACGTCCATATCGGCTCGCAACTGACCGAGTTAGAGCCGTTCGAGATGGCCTACACCAAGGTCGCCGAACTCACGGAAAAGCTGCGGTCCGAGGGCCACAAAATCCGACGCCTTGATCTGGGCGGGGGATTGGGCATTCCATACACCCGCGCCAATGACGCACCGCCCTTGCCGGTGGAGTATGGCGCGTTGATAAAGAAAACGTTGGGCCATCTGGGCTGCGAGATTGAAATCGAACCCGGGCGTCTTATTGCCGGTAATGCGGGTTTGATGGTCAGCAAAGTGATCTACGTGAAATCCGGCGAGGGCCGTGATTTTCTGATCCTCGACGGCGCGATGAACGACCTGATCCGTCCGGCGATGTACGAGGCGCATCATGACATCGTTGCCGTAAATGAACCTGCTCCAGGCGTCGAACAGCAACCCTATGACATTGTCGGCCCGGTTTGCGAAAGCGGTGATACTTTTGCAAAGGAACGCAACATGCCGCCCCTTGCGCCAGGCGATCTGGTCGCCTTCCGCAGTGCCGGTGCCTATGGTGCGGTGATGTCCAGCGAATACAATACCCGTCCCCTGATCCCAGAGGTTCTGGTGCATGGGGATCAATTTGCAGTTATTCGTGAACGCCCAAGCTTTGACGAAATCATAAACCGCGATACCATACCTGAGTGGCTTTGACGCGATAGGCGCGCGGGCCCGACCAGGAGGCCCGCCTTGCGCGCAAAACACAACCTGCCGATCCCAAGACTGTCCCTGTGGCTGACGCACGCAGGGATGCTGGCCGAGCAGTTTTTGCGCGCGTTTTGGCCGTTTTTCTCGGTTTTAATGGCGATTCTGGCGGCTTTGATGCTGGGCTTGCAGGACGAGGTCCGCGTTGAAATCGTCTGGGGCGTGGGCGCGGTAGCACTGCTGGGATTGGCCGCGACGCTGTTTGTAGGCGCAAGGCGATTCCATTTCCCCACACGGGCCGAAGCGCTGATGCGGCTGGATGCGGCACTGCCCGGTCGGCCGATTCAAGCTTTGATCGACGATCAAGCCATCGGCGCGAAGGACGCGGATTCCGTTGCACTGTGGCACGCACACCAGAATCGGATGGCGCGACGTGTTGCGCAGGCGGAACCTGTCAAACCCGATTTGCGGCTGGCCGATCGCGACCCCTATGCGCTGCGCTATTCGGCACTGCTTGCGCTGGTGATCGCAGCGATGTTCGGATCGTTCTGGCGCATCGGCTCGGTGGCCGAGATGACGCCGGGCGCTGCCGTGGCAGGGCAAGGCCCCAGCTGGGAAGGCTGGGTTGAGCCGCCGCGTTACACCGGGCTACCGACGCTCTATCTGGCTGATCAATCCGATCCAACACTGTCTGTCCCGCAGGGCAGCCGTATCACACTGCGTTTCTACGGAGAAATTGGCGCGCACAGTTTGACGGAAACCACCACGCCATTGGGTACTGAGGCCGCGACTGAGCCGGAACAGGATTTTGTCGTCGAACGCTCGGGCCAGTTTAAAATCGACGGCCCATCGGGACGGAACTGGGCGCTGAATGTTATCGCGGATACCCGCCCACAGGTGGCCGTGGCTGGTTCGGCCGAGTCGGAGGCTGGCGGTCAGATGAAACTGCCATTTGCGGCCAACGACGATTACGGAGTGGTATCCGGCTCGGCTGTGATCGAGTTGGATCTGGCCTCAGTCGACCGGCAGTACGGTCTGACGGCTGCGCCTGAGCCGCGCGAGGTCATAACGGTTGAACTACCCATGCCGATCACCGGCGACCGGGCGGATTTCACCGAAGATCTTATCGAGGATTTTTCACAGCATCCATGGGCGCATTTGCCGGTAAAAGTCACCCTGATGGCCCGAGACGCGGCGGATCAAGAGGGGCAATCCGAGCCTTATGCGACTGCGTTGCCCGCACGCCGGTTCTTTGATCCGCTGGCGGCTGCCGTGATCGAACAGCGTCGCGATCTACTGTGGACGCGCGAAAACGCGACCCGAGTTTCGCAGATGCTGCGGGCGGTATCGCACCTGCCCGAAGAGCTTTTCCGGTCAGACACCGCCTATCTGCGCCTGCGCGTGATCCTGCGCCGGTTGGAGATGTTTAATGAATACGGCCTGAAGCCGGAACAGCAGGCAGAAATCGCCGAGGCGCTTTGGGAGCTAGGCGTTCTGATCGAAGACGGCACCCTTGCCGACGCGTTGGAACGCATGCGCCGTGCGCAGGAGCGCCTGACTGAGGCGATGAAAAACGGTGCGACCGATGAAGAGATCGCCGAGTTGATGCAGGAACTGCGCGAGGCGACACAGGACTACATGCGCCAATTGCAGCGTCTGGCGCAGGAAAACGGCGAGTTCGACGAGAACCAGCAAGGTCAGGACGGCGAGTCCATGCAAATGACGCAGGACGACCTGCAGCGCATGATGGACCGCATTCAAGAGCTGATGGAACAGGGCCGTATGGCCGAAGCGCAGCAAGCGCTGGAAGAGTTCCAGCAGATGATGGAGAATATGCGCGTCACCCAGGGCCAGGGTCAGGGGCAACAGTCCGAAGGCCAGCAGGCGATGGAAGGATTGGCCGAAACTCTGCGCGAACAGCAGGGCCTGAGCGATCAGGCCTTCCGTGACCTGCAAGAACAGTTCAACCCGGGCGCGCAAGCCGGCGAAAGCCAGGGCAACGAAGGCCGTTCGGGTGGGCAGGGCCGGGGCCAAAGCCATGAAGGGCAGGGCGGCCAGGGTCAGGGGACTGACGAACAGGGCGGCGGCCAGCAAGGCCAGGGGTCCCTTGCGGATCGCCAACAGGCATTACGTGATGAGCTGAACCGCCAGCAGCAGGGATTGCCGGGCGCCGGAACCCCCGAGGGCGATGCGGCACGCGATGCACTGGACCGTGCCGGGCGCGCGATGGAGGGTGCCGAAGAAGCCCTGCGCGGCGATGATCTGGCCGAAGCAATCGACCAACAGTCCGAAGCGATGGAGGCCCTGCGCGAGGGCATGCGATCTCTGGGCGAAGCACTGGCCCAAAATCAGCAGAACCAGCCGGGCCAAGGGTCGCAGGAAGGCGACATGCAAGCCGACAACCGTGATCCGCTGGGCCGCAGCCCGGGGGCCAATGGCACAATCTCGACCGATGAAAACCTGTTGCAGGGTGAAGATGTCTATCGTCGCGCCCGCGAATTGCTGGACGAAATCCGCCGCCGGACTGGGGAATCGGATCGCCCCCAGATTGAACTGGAATACCTCAAACGCCTGTTAGAAAGGTTCTGATCTCAGTTAGTTCTGAGAGGTGCCAGACCCGGTCTGTGCTTCAAGCCACAAACGCGCTTGATCCACCAGAGAGACATAACTGTTGAGAACCGGATCAGCCTGCGGCACCGCTTCGGAAATCTTCTGGGAATTGCTGTAGATCAGCAGCAGGGCCACGCCGACAACCAGAATCAGCAAGAATCCGCGCCGAAACCCGCCAGACTTGCGGGGCGGGGGCATGTCCTCGTCCAGCTTTGGCAAGGGATCGTCGCTGCGCAGGCTGGAATTGATTGCCTCGACATCCGGCAGCTCGTCTTTCTGACCGAAATCCTTTGCGGTTTCCGTCGCGATCAGGTCCTTGGCGGCTTTTTCCACTTCGGGCGGTGCGTCGAGAGCCAAATCGGTCTGCGTCTCAAGGCTGCTGCCTTCGTGGGCGCGCAGGTCTGCTTCGCGGGCCGCTTCTTCCTTGAGGATGTTGGCAACCGCCGGGTCGACATTGCCGGTCGAGGAAGCTGCGGCAGGTTCGGGCTCTTCGATAGGTTTCGCGACAATCTCTGGCGTTTCCGCCTTTGCCGCGGGTTCGTCCGCGGGCGGTTCCGGCCTTACCGGTTCAGATGCGGTTTCGGGGTATTTGGCCTGAAACCAAGTCTTTTCGCAGTTGGAACACTGCACATCGCGGCCTTCCTCGGGAATGACCTCGTCTGGCACTTCGTACTGAGCACCACAATTCGGACAAGTAAGACGCATGCTGCCTCCCGGTCGGGGGCCCGACCTGATAATAGTTTTTTCAGGGATGTTATTCCGTTAAGACCTGACCGCAAAGGGTGTTTTCGGTTTCACACGGCAAGTGTCACCAATTCGACCCGGTGCAGGCATTGAAACCACAACCGCGCTCGGGCAAGAAGGGCGGCAACAATAATTGGGGGCCCTTGTGATCGAGCTGGAAAACGTCAGCTACACCTATGGTGATGGTGAGTTGCTGAGCGACGTGTCGCTTCAGTTGCAGCCGGGGTCGTTCCATTTTCTGACCGGTCCGTCGGGTGCGGGCAAGACGACCTTGCTCAAGCTGTGTTATGGCGCGTTGCTGGCCACATCAGGACGGCTGAGCGCATTTGAGCAGGATATTGCACGCCTGGACCGAGATCAGATGGCGCTGCTGCGTCGCCGGATCGGGGTCGTGCATCAGGATTGCCGATTTCTGGACCATATGACCTTGGCTGAGAACGTCGCGTTACCATTGATGGTGTCCGGCAAAGGCGAGAATGCGCAGAAAGAGGACCTGCTGGAATTGCTGAACTGGGTCGGGCTGGGCACACGGCTCGATGCGCTTCCGCCGGAACTTTCCGGGGGTGAGCGTCAGCGCGCGGCATTGGCGCGGGCTGTCATCCTGTCACCGGACGTTGTGCTGGCAGATGAGCCGACCGGCAATGTGGATTGGGAAATGTCCCAGCGATTGCTGCGCCTGCTGGTCGAGTTGAACAAAATGGGCAAGACCGTGCTGATCGCAACCCATGACCTGAGCCTGATCCGCGCGGCCAAAAGCCAGGTTCAGGCCCGCGTCCTTCGGATATCGCAGCGCCAGATTCAATTGGCGGGGGCGGATCTATGAACAAGGGCACCATCCGCAGCATGCTGGTGCGCGACAAACGCGCAGATCGGGTTGTTCCGCCATCCGGCTACACGGCGCAACTGACCCTGTTCGTTTCCGGTGCGATGGCCTTTCTGGCCGTTTTCGCGCTTGCCTTGTCGCTGGCATCAGGCCGGCTGGCCGACCGTTGGGCATCGGAACTGGCGGGGGCTGCCACATTGCGTATTAACGCGCCCGCCGAACAACTTTCCGCCCAGACCGAGGCCGCGCTGACCGTGCTGGCCCAAACCCCTGGCGTTGCGTCGGCACGCGCCCTGGCCGCAGAGGAACAGGTCGCGCTTTTGTCCCCGTGGTTCGGTCCTGATTTGCCGCTGGATACTCTGCCTGTTCCGCAACTAATAGAAATCATCGAGGGCGAACCGGGTCTAGATACCGCTGGCTTGCGCTTGCGACTTGGTGCCGAAGTGCCCGGCGCCGTGCTGGACGACCATTCACGCTGGCGCGAGCCGCTGGTCGAGGCGGCAAACTCGCTGCGGCGATTGGGCTGGGTGTCTATCCTGCTGATCGGAGGCGCAACCGCGGCGATGATTACGCTGGCGGCCAATGCTTCATTGGCGGCCAATGCGCAGATCATCGAAGTCCTGCGTCTGGTCGGTGCCCGTGATCGTTTTATCGCCAGCGCATTTGTACGGCGGTTCACATATCGCGCTTTCTTCGGTGCGCTGGTCGGGGTGCTGTTCGGCATGACCGGTGTTCTTCTGTTGCCCGAAGCCTCGGTAGAGGGCGGGTTTCTGACTGGATTGGGTTTTCAGGGGGTTGGCTGGCTGTTGCCTGCGCTGATACCTCTGCTGGGGGCTGCGGTGGCGTTCTTGGCCACCTGGACAGCGGCCGTGCGCAAATTGAAGGAGCTTTCGTGATGGCTACAGCGGTCCAATGGGTGCGCTCTTTGATCTTCATGATCGTGATTTATGCGTGGATGCTGATCCTTGGTATCGTCTTCGCCCCTTACGCGTTGTTTGCAAAACGTGGGGCATTGCAGGCCTGTAAAACCTACGCGCGATCGACGATCTGGTTGGCAAGCTGGATGGTTGGCATCCGTTGTGAGGTTCGCGGAAACGTTCCAGTGGACGAGGTCGTAATTGGAGCCAAACACCAGTCCTTTCTCGACATCATCATGATTTTCAGCGCCATTCCGCACGGCAAGTTCATTATGAAAAGGGAACTGCTGTATACCCCGGTTATCGGTCTCTATGCCCGTCGCCTTGGGTGCATACCGGTTGATCGCGGCAGAAAGGGCGCTGCCGTCGCCAAGATGGTCAAAGACGTGGCTAAAGAGTTCTCTGAACCCGGGCAGCTTGTGATTTACCCGCAGGGCACACGCGTCGCACCGGGGGCGAAGAAACCTTACAAAGTTGGGACGGCAGTTCTGTATGAAGGGCTGGGCTTTCCTTGTGTGCCGGTTGCGACGAATGCTGGTGTTTTCTGGCCGCGTACCGGGGTTATGCGCAAACCTGGTCTTGCAATTGTCGACTTTCTTGACCCGATCGAACCGGGTGTGGGGCGGGATCAATTTCTTGGACGTCTGGAAGACGTGATCGAAACACGATCCAATGCATTGATGCGAGAAGTGGGGTTTGAACCGGATGGAGCTCATTAAGAACATCGAAACGCTTGAGGCGCTCTACGGCACACCGGGCGCGCCTTCACTGCGCAAAGTGGCCAGACAGCTCACTCCGCTTTATCGCAAATGGATCATGGCGTCGCGCCTGTGCATCCTCAGCACCGTCGGGACCGAGGGTGTCGATGGCAGCCCGCGAGGTGACGACGGCCCGGTTGTACTGGAACTTGATCCGCACACACTGGCGATGCCTGACTGGCGCGGAAATAATCGGCTGGACAGCCTGCGTAATATCGTTCGCGACCCGCGAGTGTCGTTGATGTTCATGGTGCCGGGGTCCAACAGTGTCGTGCGATTGAATGGCACGGCGCATGTGACAGCTGATGAAAATTTGCGCGCGCGGTTCGAAAAGCAGGGCAAAAGACCAGCAACAGTGATCGTTTTCGAAATCACTGAGATTTACACCCAATGCGCCCGCGCCTTGATGCGGGCCCGTACTTGGGTCAGCGGCGACGAGACTGCGCATGTGCCGACCGTCGGTGAAATCCTCGCCGAGGCGTCAGACGGCGACGAAGGCGGCACGCAATATGATCAGGAATGGGGCGCGCGCGCCGCGAAGACGATGTGGTGAACTGACCACAAATCGTCACGGAATTGTCACTAGTGTGGACAAATGCTCGGCCAAAATTAAGGATGTAAAAAACGATCCGAGGCCACAATGCAGCAGTTACAATCCCTTCTGAACTCGTTTTTTGAACATGTTCGGAATGTACTTATGTATCCGTTCGATCCCGTTAATCGAATCTACTACGTTTATTTGTGCAGTTCGGTTTTGATCGCGTTCTGGATTTACGTCAGAAATCGAAAAAACACATCTGAGGTTTTGGGCGAAAAGAGCTTTGTTGGTTTTCTGTTCCCTAAAAAGGTCTGGAGGCACCCTTCAGCTTGGCTTGATGTCCGATATTTCTTTTTTCATATGTTTATTGGTCACTTCTTGATGATTGGCCTGTCCGCTGCTGCAGCGGCTCTGTCCTACTATTGGGCGAGCGGCGGGTTCAGTATCAATGAAGCTGCTCCGGCACAGTCCTTAGAGGGTTGGACAGGCGCCGGTATCACCGTTGCGTATATGGCTGTACTGTTCCTTGTCGCAGATTTTCTTGGCTTTTTTGCGCACTATCTACAGCATAAAATCCCGCTTTTGTGGCAATTTCACAAAGTCCATCACAGCGCTGAAGTGATGCACCCGATTTCCAACTTCCGCGAGCATCCGATTGATAATTTTTTTTACAATATTTTGATTGGTCTGGGCGGGGGGGCTATCACCGGCTTCACTTTCCGGATCTTGGGATATCACCCTAACCTTCCTGTTATTCTGGGCGTTCCGGTTTTTATGTTCCTGTTTAACTTCGCGGGCTATAATTTGCGCCATTCCCATATTTGGCTGCGTTGGCCCGGTGTTTGGTCAAAAGTATTTCCGTCACCCGCGCATCATCACGTGCATCACAGCTGTCACCCGGATCACCTGGACAAGAACTTTGCTTTCATGTTCCCATTCTGGGATGTGGTTTTCGGCACTTACGTGATGCCTGAAGACAACAGGGACGTGAAATTTGGTGTAACGGAAAAGGACAACGGCCTGAGGTTGGACTCTTGCCTGAAACTGTACGTGTTGCCGTTCCAGGATGCGTGGCGTCTGTTCCGGCCCAAAAAGCCGTCGGCTCAAACTAACTCTGTCACCAACGAGCCAGCGGAATAATGTTAATCGGTCGACCACCCGGTTACGCCCGGGTTGTCCCATATTGAATTCACTATTGGATCGACCTGCCGCCGTAGGTGAGCGCAACTTTACGAGCGGCCTTGAATAGGTCGGGTAAGCACGGGATCAGGCTGCCGCGGCACCGATCCGGGCTACCTTTGATATCCAACGATCCACGCTGCCGGGTTTGGGATAGCTGGCGCCCGAAAAGTAAGTGAACCGGGTCGGTTTGAAGCCGACAAATCCCAGAATCTGATCGCGGATCTGGCGGATCAGGGCTTGCCTGTAGATCAAACGCATGAACCAGCCCGGCGTGTCCGAGGTCAGGATGACCCGCGCTGTGCGCCCTGTCAGCATAGGTGCTGGAAAGCCGATCCTTGTTGTATTTCGCGTGTCGAAGGTGCGTCCGGGGATGAATGCCCGGTCAATCAAACCTTTCAGCTTGGCCGGCAAGCCGCCCCACCACATCGGTGCTGTCAGGACAAGGTGTTCGCTCCATTCAAAATCCTGCAGCACTTGTTCCAATGCGGGTTCCAACGGTTTGAAGTCCTCATAGTTTCCCTGACCGAAGTCATGGTCAAACTGCAAGTCGCTCAGGTGAATCATGCGAACGTCGTGCCCCTGTCGTTTGGCCGCGTCGGCATAGGTTTCTGCAAATGTCCGGGACAGGCTGCTTTCGCCTGGGTGTCCATCGAGGATCAGGATTTTCTTAGGTTGCATCGCGAATCTCCAAAAATGACCGTGGTCAGTTTATAAGTGAAAAAAATGACCACGGTCAATTACAAAATTTGACCATGGTCAAAAAACATGCGAACAGGGCATATGCAAAAGACAGTTCAAAAGAGAACCCTTAAAACGCGCGCCCGATTAATTGAGGCGGCAGAGGACGTTATCGAAAGAAACGGCTATCAGGCTTTGCGGGTGGAAGACGTGGTTCAGGCAGCCGGGGTCGCAAAGGGAACCTTTTTTTCGCATTTCCGGGACAAAGACGCGCTTATGGAAATGCTGATTGGTGAGAGGCTGGTTGCCTGTTTCGATCAGATTGAACAGGTCCCCGCCCCACGCACGGCCCCCGAAATCGCCGATGCCCTGCAACCGATCCACGCCTTCATGACGTCCGAGCGTTATGTGTTCGATCTGATCATCCGGTACTCAGGCGCTACCGCAATCACCGAGATCGGGCCCATAGCGCGCTGCTTCGAACGCTATGTCCGACTGGTCGCTGGTTGGTTGGAAACCGCGAAGGTGCGCAAGGACATTTCCCCCGACTTGTTGGCCGAGGGGGTTCAGGCTTTTGCTATTCAGTCAATGTCGCTGAAGTTCTGCGCTCTGCATGAAGCAGAGAGTTTTTCAGACAGGTTGGAAATCTATCTGGACGCGTGGTTAACCCCGGCAACCTGACGGCGGCCGGGGTTTAATATTAACTGTGAATCGGTCCGTCGCCACAGGCCAACGCAGCCTCACGCACGGCTTCCGAATAAGTTGGGTGGGCGTGGCAGGTCAGGGCCAGATCTTCGGCCGAGGCGCCGAACTCCATCGCCACACAGACTTCATGAATCAGATCGCCCGCACCCGGGCCGATGATGTGGCAGCCCAGAATGCGATCAGTTTCCTTGTCGGCCAGGATTTTGACAAACCCATCGGTCATTAAGTTCGCCTTGGCGCGGCCGTTGCCCATGAACATAAACTTGCCGACTTTATAGGCGCGGCCCTGTTCTTTCAGGGTCTCTTCGGTTTCGCCCACATTTGCGACCTCGGGCCATGTGTAGATCACACCCGGGATGACGCCGTAGTTCACGTGCCCATGCTTGCCCGCAACCTGCTCGGCTGCGGCCATACCTTCATCTTCGGCTTTGTGCGCCAGCATGGGGCCTTCTGTTACGTCACCGATGGCGTAAATGCCCGGCACGTTTGTCTGCCAATCGGCCCCCACCTTGATCTGACCACGCGGTGTCATTTCAACACCCAACGCTTCCAGACCCAAACCATCCGAGTACGGTTTGCGCCCGGTGGCGACCAGAACTGTATCAGCTTCGATCACATGTTCGCTGTCATCCTTGCGCAGCTTGTAAGTCACTTTGGCCTTGGTCTTGGTGGCTTCGGTCTTTTGGACCGCCGCGCCCATGACAAATTTCAGGCCTTGTTTCTTTAAGATGCGCTGGAAGGTCTTCTGCACCTCAGGGTCCATGCCGGGAGTGATCGCATCTAGGAATTCGACCACAGTCACCTCAGCGCCCAGACGCTGATAGACCGAGCCCAGTTCCAGCCCGATCACGCCCGCGCCGATCACCACCAACTTCTTTGGAACCTTGTTCAGGGACAAAGCTCCGGTCGAAGTCACCACAACCTTTTCGTCCACCTCGACACCGGGCAGAGAGGACGGTTCGGACCCGGATGCGATGATGATGTTCTTTGCGGTGTGAACCTCATCACCCACTTTGACCTGACCCGCGGCAGGGATCGAGCCCCAGCCTTTCAACCAGTCGATCTTGTTTTTCTTGAACAGGAACTCGATACCCTTGGTATTGCCGTCGATCGTTTCCTGCTTGTAGCCCTGCATTTGTTTCCAATCGACCGAGGGGCTTTTGCCCTTCAGGCCCATCTTGGCAAAGTTATGCTCGGCCTCATGAAGTTGATGGCTGGCATGCAGCAGCGCCTTCGAGGGGATACAGCCGACGTTCAGGCACGTGCCGCCCAGAGTTTCACGCCCTTCGACGCAGGCAGTCTTCAGGCCCAGCTGAGCGCAACGGATGGCGCAAACATAGCCGCCGGGGCCTGATCCGATTACGATAACGTCATAATTTGCCATGTGTCAGGTCCTTATCGATTACGGGGATGGCGGCATTTGTATGCGCGCCAGGGCGTTTCCCCATTACTTTATCCACGCCAGCGACTGAATCAAAAGACAGCCGCCAGCAACATTACGGTGTTGGCCAACAAGCCAACAATCCAAATCACAGTTCGCCAAGGCGTCCAACCCAATGCGTAGGCGGGGACGTAGAGGATGCGGGCGATCAAATAGATCCAGCTACAGGCCGCAGTGAGCCCGTTCGACTGGCCCGAAACCGTCACGACAAGCGCCGCAATTGCGAACAGAACCAAACCTTCGGTGTGATTGCTCAGCGCGCGGTGCAGCCGTCCCGAAACCCCGGGTTTGTCAAAGGGGACATCCCGGGGGCCTATCGCGTGACCGAAGTCAATCTTCCCGTGCCCGGCCGCCAAATATGCCACGAATTGCGCGACCCAAAGCAGTGCGGCGAGGGTCAGGACGGTCAGTTCCGTGGTCATCCAGCGGTTCCCATTGAGCAGTCGAAAGTCATCGCGTTACCCGTTTGTGCCACGTCCCCGGTAGGGGCGCTGCCTTATGCTGTCAGACAGGTGTCAGAACCTTGGTCTGGATATGCGCCACGCCGCCACGTTCGTGGTGCATGGCCAGCTCTTCGGATTCGATGAAGCTCTGGGCTCGGTCGAGATCGGTGATCTCGAACAACGCGACCGCGTGGTCCTTGCGATCAGGGTCTTTCCAGATATGGAGGTCGCGGATGCCCGCGGCCTCCCTCATCGGTTTGTCTTCTTCGAACACCTTCAGCCAGACATCAAAGTCGGCCACGTCAGCTTGCCAGAGTACATGTGTTGCCATGATTACAGATCCATCAGCAGGCGGCGCGGGTCTTCCAGCGCCTCTTTCACACGTACAAGGAACGTCACCGCGCCCTTGCCGTCAACAATCCGGTGGTCATAGGACAGTGCCAGATACATCATCGGGCGGATCTTGATCTCACCATTGATGACCATCGGTCGGTCCTGTATCTTGTGCATGCCCAGAATACCCGATTGCGGCGGGTTCAGGATCGGCGAAGACATCAGCGAGCCATAGACACCACCGTTCGAGATGGTGAAGGTGCCGCCCTGCATCTCTGCCATGGACAATTTGCCATCACGGGCGCGCTTGCCCTTTTCGGCGATGGCCTTTTCGATATCGGCAAAGGACATGCTGTCGGCGTCTCGGATGACCGGAACAACCAGACCCTGAGGCGTACCGGCGGCGACGCCCATGTGAACGAAGTTCTTGTAGACGATGTCTGTGCCGTCAATCTCGGCGTTGACTTCGGGAACCTCTTTCAGCGCGTGGCAGCACGCCTTGGTGAAGAAGGACATAAAGCCCAGCTTCACACCGTGTTTCTTCTGGAACAGGTCTTTGTATTCGTTGCGCAGGGCCATCACCTCGGTCATGTCCACCTCATTGAAGGTGGTCAGGATTGCAGCCGTGTTCTGTGCATCCTTCAAACGCTTGGCGATGGTCTGGCGCAGGCGGGTCATCCGCACGCGCTCTTCACGGGCTGCATCCTGCGCAGCAACCGGTGCCCGTGGCGCTTGTGCCGGGGCCGGAGCCGCCGCAGGTGCTGGGGCAGCCGATGTTGCTGCTGCGCGGGCGACATCTTCTTTCATGATCCTGCCATCACGACCGGTGCCGGTGACCTGATCCGCAGACAAGCCGGCCTCTGCCATAGCTTTTTCAGCGGATGGCGCGTTGGCGATGTCCTTGCCGGTGCTTGCTGCTGCAGCCGGGGCTGCCGCCGCAGGAGCCGGAGCAGCAGCAGTTCCAGCCGCTGCGCCCGAAATCACCGCCAGTTTGGCCGAAGCTTCGACTGTCGCGCCTTCGGGGGCGACGATTTCTGCCAGAACGCCTGCAGCCGGGGCGGGAACCTCGACCGAGACCTTGTCTGTTTCCAGCTCGCATAGCATCTCATCCTGCGCGACGCTGTCACCGACCTGTTTGAACCATGTCGAAACGGTCGCTTCGGTCACGGATTCACCCAAGGTCGGCACCATGACGTCAACACTGCCGCCAGACGCCGCCGGAGCAGCCGCAGCCGCCGGGGCCGGTGCGGCTACCGGGGCAGGAGCTGCGCCTTCACCTGCAGCGATGGTGGCCAGCAGAGCGTCAACGCCAACGGTTTCACCTTCGGCGGCGACGATTTCGCCCATCACGCCAGCGGCAGGAGAGGGGACTTCGACGGTGACCTTATCAGTCTCCAACTCACACAACATTTCATCAACCGCGACGGCGTCGCCGGGTTTCTTGAACCATGTCGCAACCGTGGCTTCGGTAACCGACTCGCCAAGCGTGGGAACTCGAACTTCAATGGACATCGATTATTTTCCTTCAATGCTCAGCGCTTCGTCGACCAGCGCTTCTTGTTGGGCTTTGTGTTGGCTGGCCAGACCCGTCGCGGGCGAGGCCGATGTGGCGCGGCCGACATAACGCGGCCGCCTGTGCTTGGCGCCGATGCGGGTCAGAACCCATTCGATATTCGGTTCGATAAAGGTCCATGCACCCTGGTTCTTGGGTTCTTCCTGACACCAGATCATTTCGGCACCCTTAAAGCGCTCCAGCTCGTTGATCAGCGAATGAGCTGGGAAGGGATAGAACTGCTCAATCCGCATCAGGTAGACATCATCGATGCCGCGCGCATCGCGTTCTTCCAGCAGGTCGTAGTAGACCTTGCCGGAACACATCACCACGCGTTTGACCTTGTCGTCCTTGACCAATTTGGTTTCCGAGTTTCCGTGCTGTGCATCGTCCCACAACACGCGGTGGAAGCTTGAACCAGTGGTGAACTCTTCTGCTGTGCTGACCGCCAGCTTGTGGCGCAGTAACGATTTGGGCGTCACCAGGATCAGCGGCTTGCGGAAGGTCCTGTGCAGCTGACGGCGCAGGATGTGGAAATAGTTTGCAGGGGTCGTGCAGTTGGCCACGATCCAATTGTCCTGACCGCACATCTGTAGGAACCGTTCCAGACGCGCTGACGAGTGTTCAGGCCCCTGACCCTCGAAGCCGTGTGGCAACAGGCACACCAGACCGGACATGCGCAACCACTTGCTTTCGCCCGAGCTGATGAACTGGTCGAACATGATTTGCGCGCCGTTAGCAAAGTCGCCAAACTGCGCCTCCCACAGGGTCAGTGCATTCGGCTCGGCCAACGAAAACCCGTATTCAAAACCCAGAACCGCATATTCGCTGAGCATCGAGTCGATCACTTCGTATTTCGACTGGCCTTCGCGAATGTTGTTCAGCGGATAGTACCGCTCTTCAGTTTCCTGATGCACAAAACCCGAATGACGCTGGCTGAACGTCCCGCGTGTCGCATCCTGCCCTGACAGGCGGACAGGATAGCCTTCGGTCAGCAGCGAGCCGAAGGCCAGGGCCTCGCCCGTGGCCCAGTCAAATCCTTTGCCGCTTTCGAACATCTGTTTCTTGTGATCCAGAAGACGCGCGACGGTCCGGTGCACTGCGATATCTTCAGGCGCGTGGCTCAGCGCGTTGCCAATCTGGGCCAGTGTTTCTGGTTTAATTGCGGTGTCGCCGCGGACATATTCTTCTTTGTTTTTGTCCAGATGCGACCAACGCCCATCCAGCCAGTCGGCCTTGTTGGGTTTATAGTCCTTGCCCGCCTCGAACTCATCATTCAGATGGGCCTGGAAGGCGGCCTTCAAATCCTCGATCTCGCCCTCGGGGATCAGGCCGTCTTTGACCAAACGCTCGGTGTACAGCGACAGCGTGGTCTTATGGGTCTTGATCTTCTTGTACATGATCGGGTTGGTGAACATGGGCTCGTCGCCCTCGTTATGCCCGAACCGGCGATAGCAGAAGATATCGATGACAACGTCTTTGTGGAACTTCTGACGGAACTCGGTCGCCACTTTGGCAGCGTGGGTCACAGCCTCGGGGTCGTCACCGTTTACATGGAAGATCGGCGCCTCAACCATAAGGGCGATATCTGTGGGGTAGGGGCTGGAACGGCTGAAATGTGGTGCGGTGGTAAAGCCGATCTGATTGTTCACCACGATATGCATCGTACCGCCGGTCTTGTGGCCCTTGAGGCCGGACAGGCCGAACCCTTCGGCCACAACACCCTGACCAGCAAAAGCCGCATCACCGTGCAACAGGATACCCATGACCCTGGTGCGATCTTCATCGCCCAACTGATCCTGCTTGGCGCGGACCTTGCCCAGAACAACCGGGTTCACCGCCTCAAGGTGAGACGGGTTTGCCGTCAGCGACAGGTGGACGCTGTTGCCATCGAACTCACGGTCGCTGGACGCGCCGAGGTGATATTTCACATCGCCGGAACCGTCGACATCTTCGGGTTTGAAGCTGCCGCCCTGAAACTCGTTGAAGATAGCGCGATAGGGTTTGCGCATCACGTTGGCCAGGATGTTCAGACGGCCACGGTGAGGCATGCCGA
Source organism: Ruegeria sp. CDSB013 (assembly GCF_059611165.1). NCBI lineage: Bacteria > Pseudomonadati > Pseudomonadota > Alphaproteobacteria > Rhodobacterales > Roseobacteraceae > Ruegeria > Ruegeria sp. CDSB013. Next base: position 68,570 of record NZ_JBXWPA010000007.1, read on the forward strand.
TCACGATATCACTGACACCCAGCGCACCGCCGCGCTTGATGATCTGCTCCATCGCGGGGATCAACGCCTCGCCTCCGTCCAGACCAAACCGCTTGGTGCCCATGTATTTCACGTGCAGGAACTTTTCGAAGCCTTCGGCCTCGACCATTTTGTTCAGGATCGCCTTTCGGCCTTCCTTGGTGAACTGGATTTCCTTGCCATAACCTTCGATCCGCTCTTTCAGCCATGCGGCTTCTTCCGGATTTGAGATATGCATGTACTGCAGCGCGAACGTACCGCAATAGGTCCGTTTCACGATTTCGACAATCTGGCGCATGCTGGCCATCTGCAAACCCAGCACGTTGTCGATAAAGATCGGGCGGTCCATGTCGGCTTCGGTAAAGCCATACGTCTTTGGGTCCAGCTCGGGGTGAGTGCTGGCGGCACGCATGCCCAACGGGTCCAGTTCAGCGGCTAGATGGCCCCGGATGCGATAGGCCCGGATCAGCATCAGGGCGCGAAGACTGTCCAGAACCGCACGTTTGATCTGATCTTCGCTTACCTGAACGCCCTTGGCCTCGGCCTTGTCCTTGATCTTGTCGCCTGCCGCCTTGGCATCGATTTCGGCCCATTCGCCCGTCAATGCACCAGTCAGATCGTCCGCCGGCATCGGAGGCCAGTCGGTCCGTGCCCAGGACGGCCCTTCGGCCTCGCGCTGGACGTCCGGTGTGGCGTCGCCCATCTGCCGGAAGAACTCGACCCAGGCAGCATCCACCGCGTTCGGGTCCTTGGTGTACTGGGCATATAGCTGCTCCAGATATTCGGCATTATGCCCCTGCATAAAGCTTGAGGCATGAAAGGCAGAGTTGGGCGTATGTTCGGTCATTGGGCTACCTCATGTGGGTTGGGACCGTATTGATTGGTGCCTGGCTGGCTGGGGCGGGTCAGCCACCACAGAACCAGGAGGGGCGACACAAACAAAACAAGCAGTGTCGGGATAACGACCAGCAACGTGGCGCGGGTGAACAGGATGTCCAGATTGCCGCCATGCTGGAAACTGGAGGCAAGGCCGATGCCGAAGAACAGAACCGCCCCGGCACCGAGGATCAGCAGGATCGGTAGCAAGGCAAAAAGCCCGCTGCGCCCGGTATCATGCATCCGCCGCCACGCGACGGCCAGATGCGGGAAAAATACGATCAGGCCAACGATGCTTTGTACTGGCGCAGAGGACGTGGCGGTGACGGCTTTAACCTCGTCGGTCTGGCTGACCGAGACTTGCGTGAAGAACTGCCAGTCGATGATCCCGGCGATGATGTTCCAGATCACGATGAACAGGAAAAAGAACCAGTATTCGGGCCGTGAGGCACGCCCCGAGAAGGTGAAGAACTTGGAGAAACAGGTGCGGATGGCGTCAGAGAAGGTCATAGCAGTCCCAATCTGATCTCAAGACCGAGAGACATTATTCATCCCCCTTCTTGTTTTCAGCATGTTGCCAAACCGAGGCTACAACCATGAGTTCTCCGGGAAACTCTCGTTGGAGTGCCACGCTGATGCGCGCAGTGTCCCAAAGGTAAACTTCTACGCTTTGCTCAATACCATTTTTGTAGTTGTCCCAAGCTCCAATCCGAGCCACAAGTGAGTTCCCAAAGCCAGATGACTTAAGATTTCGTTGCACATGTGCGAAGAGACCCGGCGAAGTTTGTTGCGTATAGAAAAAGGTGCAAGATGTTCTTTCAAACTTTCTATGGTTTTCAGTTTGCACACTAACTAAATCTTGCGTGGAACGGTTCCTCAAAACAGCGCCACCCGAAAAGTCTGAAGCGGAAGCGTTGCGAGCCATCTGTTGCTCGACGCGCTTAGTCGCAATCTTGGCGGTTTCTTCGAAGGATTGCTGCCTATGGGGGTTATTAGGTCTCTGGGCTTTAAACAGGAAATGCTCGGTCGAAAGCACTTCTTTTTCTTCTGCCGAGAGTTCGACTGGCATTAATCGTTGCCAGCCGAGACGTTGCAATTTGGCGTAAGCCGACTCTTCATCCAATTGCATGCACGCGAATGCGGCACGCTCAATGGCGGTTTGTGCAACTGCTGGACTCGTGAAGTTCACGACAGCACCTATGCAAATGGTCAAACCCCAATGGATGCTGAGCCGGTCGAGGGTCATGCCTTACCCAATCGCTTCCAGCACGGCCTCACCCAGCGTTGCCGGGCTTTCCGCCACAACGATACCGGCTGAGCGCATGGCTTCGATCTTGTCCTCGGCACCGCCTTTGCCACCGGCGACAATCGCGCCCGCGTGGCCCATGCGGCGGCCCGGAGGGGCTGTGCGGCCTGCGATGAAACCGGCGGTCGGCTTCTTTCGGCCCTTCTTGGCCTCATCCGCCAGGAACTGCGCAGCTTCTTCCTCGGCCGAGCCACCGATTTCACCGATCATGATGATCGACTCGGTTTCGTCATCGGCCAGGAACCATTCCAGCACGTCGATATGCTCGGTGCCTTTGATCGGGTCGCCGCCGATGCCTACACAGGTGGACTGGCCCAGGCCTACGTCTGTTGTCTGTTTCACGGCTTCATAAGTAAGCGTACCCGAGCGGGAAACGACACCCACGCTCCCGCGTTTGTGAATGTGGCCGGGCATGATGCCGATCTTGCAAGCATCCGGCGTGATGACACCGGGGCAGTTCGGGCCAATCAGGCGTGACTTGCTGCCTTCCAGTGCGCGCTTCACCTTCATCATGTCCAGAACCGGGATACCTTCGGTGATGCAGACGATCACTTCCATCTCGGCATCAATCGCTTCGAGGATCGAGTCAGCCGCGAAGGGCGGCGGAACATAGATCACCGAGGCGTTGGCTTCGGTCACGTGTTTGGCTTCGTGGACTGAGTTGAACACGGGCAGGTCAAGATGGGTCATCCCGCCTTTGCCGGGGGTCACGCCGCCGACCATCTTGGTGCCATAGGCGATGGCCTGTTCAGAGTGGAATGTGCCCTGCGAGCCGGTAAAGCCCTGACAGATCACTTTGGTATTTTCGTCGATGAGGACTGCCATTCTAGGCCTCCATTTTGATTTGTGTAAGCGCGCCGACGAGTGAATTCACCGGTGTCGCAATTCGTGTTGTCTTTGTTTCATGAGCTATTCTTCCGCCGGTCCAATGCGTCAATTACCTGATCTCTGGACCAAATCCCCAACGACCGTTGATCTCTGCCTTCGGTCGATTGAAGAAATTCAGGATCGAGGTTGATCTCACCAGTCTCTTCAATCGTTTCGATCGGATCGGAGAAATTGAAAGGCGCGACGCAGGGGTTGAACCTTTTGAACCCAGCGTTGTTCTTCAGCCGTTCATTGATTGGGACGTAGTGCATCGTGGTCAGCAAGTAGGGTGTCTCGCTTCTGACGAAGTTCTCAAAGAACGCCCACCGCAGCCACCATTTCAAGTGAAACAGGCAATCCCGGCACATCATCATGTCAACCCGGGGCAACGGGTCGGAAGTTACATCCAGATGGACAAACTCGCGACCCGGCGCTGCGTGTTTTTCTTGAACGGACTGAACCACCTCGAGAGATATATCTCCGCCAATGTAACTCAGACCAGTCAGGTCCATTTCCTGCATCCACGTCCAGTCACCACAGGGCGCGTCAAGAAATGTCTTCACTTTGTACCGCTCAAAGATATCCGGAAGAGCCCGGCGAAGCGGCGCGGTTGCCTCAAGCGTTGAGCCATTGCCCGAGCGGGGGACATTCCGCCCCGCCCAACTCTTGCTCTCGAACGCATTTCTAACACCGCTACGCATCACACACTTTCTTCGGATCCCGAGAAATGAACCGGCTTATCTAACTCAGCCTTTAACCGCCTTCACGATCTTCTCGGCACCGTCTTTCAGGTTGTCCGCTGCGATCACGTCCAGGCCAGAGGTGTTGATGATCTCTTTGCCCTTCTCGACATTGGTGCCTTCCAGACGCACGACCAGCGGAACCTGCAGGCCGACCTCTTTCACTGCGGCGACAACGCCTTCGGCGATGACATCACAGCGCATGATGCCGCCGAAGATGTTGACCAGGATGCCTTTAACCTGCGGGTCAGAAGTGATGATCTTGAACGCTTCGGTCACTTTCTCTTTGGTGGCACCGCCACCCACGTCGAGGAAGTTGGCCGGTTCAGCACCATAGAGCTTGATGATATCCATCGTCGCCATCGCCAGACCGGCACCGTTCACCATACAGCCGATCTCACCATCCAGCGCGATGTAGTTCAGGTCGTATTTCGAGGCTTCCAATTCCTTGGGGTCTTCCTCGGTCGTGTCGCGCAGCTCGGCAATATCCGGATGGCGGTAGACCGCGTTACCGTCAAAGCCGACTTTGGCGTCCAGCACTTTGAGGTCGCCCTTGTCGGACACGATCAGCGGGTTGATTTCCAGCATCTCCATGTCCTTTTCGACGAAGGCAGCGTACAGCTGGCTCATCAGTTTGACGCACTGTTTGACCTGCGCGCCTTCCAAACCCAGCGAGAAGGCGATGCGGCGGCCATGATAGGGCTGATAGCCTGTTGCCGGATCGACCGAGAAGGACAGGATTTTCTCGGGCGTTGCCGCGGCAACCTCTTCGATGTCCATTCCGCCTTCGGTCGAGCAGACAAACGAGATGCGGCTTGTCTGGCGATCCACCAACAGGGCCAGATACAGTTCACGCTCGATGCCGGAACCGGCTTCGATGTAGATGCGGTTGACTTGCTTGCCCGCGGGGCCGGTTTGATGCGTGACCAGCGTACGGCCCAGCATCTTCTTGGCTTCCTCGGATGCTTCTTCCACCGACTTGGTCAGACGAACACCGCCTTTTTCACCGGCGTCAGCCTCTTTGAAGGAGCCTTTGCCGCGGCCACCCGCGTGGATCTGTGCTTTGACAACCCACAGCGGGCCATCCAGTTCACCGGCTGCGGTTTTGGCTTCCTCAGCGCGCAGAACCGCGCGACCTTCGGAGACCGGAGCGCCATAGCTGCGAAGAAGCGCCTTGGCCTGATATTCGTGAATGTTCATCGAAACTGTCCTGTCTGACTGCGTTACACCGTTATAGGGGTGTCTAGGGGGCAAGTTTAAAGGGTTTTTTGACAGGGAAGCAGTTTTTCACGAAGATTTTCATTATTTGTGATCACGGTTTTTTTGGGTGTGATCACAAAATGCAATGAAGGTCACCCGTTTGATTCGTCGTCTATGACGGCCTTTAGAATAAAGAGAGAATTCAGCTAGCGCTAAACTTGGCAGGTCCGCCGAGATGGCGGATTCAAACGTTTACATGTCAGCTTTGCCGGTGACATGTCGATTCAATGGTGCCGTAATTGTCCAAAGAAAAACCCGGCTCACCAATGGTGAACCGGGTTCTGAATTACCTCTGCAGAGGGATCAAGCCAGCGAGCTGTCGATGCCCTTACATGCTTCGATCAGGCCTTTGACGGCGTTGACCGAATTGTCGAACCCGGCTTGTTCGTCTTCGTTCAGCTTGATGTCGACGATCCGTTCGACGCCACCGGCACCGATCACGGTAGGTACGCCTACATACAGGCCGTCGACGCCCAGCTCACCGCTGCAGTATGCGGCGCAAGGCAGAACGCGTTTTTGGTCTTTCAAGTATGCTTCGGCCATTTCGATCGCCGAAGTTGCGGGCGCGTAGTAGGCCGAACCGGTTTTCAGCAGGCCAACGATCTCGGCGCCGCCGTCACGGGTACGCTGAACGATGGCGTCCAGCTTGTCCTGCGTGGTCCAGCCCATCTCGACCAGATCGGGCAGGGGGATACCGGCAACGGTCGAATAACGCACCGAAGGTACCATGGTGTCGCCGTGACCGCCCAGAACAAACGCGGTGACGTCGCGCATCGAAACGTTGAACTCTTCCGACAGGAAGTGGGCGAAACGAGCCGAGTCCAGAACGCCAGCCATGCCGCAGACTTTGTTGTGGGGCAGGCCCGAGAACTCGCGCAGAGCCCAGACCATCGCGTCCAGAGGGTTGGTGATGCAGATCACGAACGCGTCGGGTGCGTGAGCTGCGATGCCTTCGCCAACCGACTTCATGACTTTCAGGTTGATGCCCAGCAGGTCATCGCGGCTCATGCCGGGTTTGCGGGCGACGCCAGCGGTGACGATGCAGACGTCTGCGCCTGCGATATCGGCATAATCGCTGGTGCCGGACATGGCTGCGTCGAACCCTTCCGAAGGGCCGGATTCAGCGATGTCGAGCGCTTTGCCCTGCGGCAGCCCGTCTGCGATGTCGAACAGGACAACGTCACCCAGTTCTTTGACAGCTGCGAGGTGCGCAAGCGTGCCGCCGATGTTCCCAGCGCCGATAAGCGCAATCTTGGGTCTGGCCATTTGGAAAATCTCCGGTCGGAATTGAAATCGCGGCTGTGCTAGTCGCTAAATGGCTTTCGCGCAAGTGTTCAGCGGCGCGGCATGCAACCGCATACCGTTTGCACTGCTTGGGCTGATTGCGCTAAACGGCCAAGGATACAGGCCGAAACCGGGGCGCTGCATGTTCGAATTGAACCTGATGTTTTTTGTTGTAGCAGTCCCGGCTGTGATCTTTGCGGGTATTTCGAAGGGTGGCTTCGGCTCAGGCGTGGCCTTTGCGTCTTCATCGATTCTGGCGTTGATCTTGGAACCGGGGCAGGCACTGGCCTTGATGTTGCCGATCCTTATGGTGATCGATGTTGCAACTCTTGGACCCTATTGGAAACGATGGAGCTGGCCGGATTCGCGTCTGTTGATCCTTGGGGCCGTGCCCGGCGTGGCGTTGGGCGCATGGCTTTATCGCGCCACCGATGATGATCTGCTGCGCCTACTGATCGGGGGGATTTCCATTGGTTTTGTCGTTTGGCACGTCAGTCAATCCAAAGGCTGGGTGCGCGGCTTTAAAAACAGACTGCCTGCCCCCGCAGGACTGTTCGCTGGGCTGGTTGCTGGCTTCACCAGCTTTGTCAGCCATGCGGGCGGCCCGCCTGCGGCCGTTTACCTGCTGTCGCAACGCCTGTCGAAGACCGAGTTTCAGGCCAGCACTGTATTGGCCTTCTGGGTTATTAACATCACGAAATTTGTGCCTTACGCCTATCTTGGCCTTTTCACATGGCACACCGCTTGGGCTGATCTGTTGCTTACCCCGTTCGCGATTCTTGGGGCGTGGCTGGGTGTGCGGGCGCATTTCATGCTGTCCGAGCGCCTGTTTTTTGGCATTGCTTACGTTCTGCTGACGCTCACGGGCAGTAAGTTGATCTGGGACGCGCTGACCTGATCAGACATTGGGCGGCAGGGCTTCGGCGGTCATTTCATAAGCCTGACCCGAGGCAACAAGGCAGGTCATGCCATCCGGCAGCGTCACAGTGATCGTCCAGCTGCCGCTTTGGTCCGACGCAAAGAGCTCCATCACCGCGCCTTGACGCGCGATGCCGAACCCCTGTCGCGTTTCGCCGTAAGTTTCGGTCAGCCGTTTGATCACCTCGTCACGTGGGGCGCAGTTGCGGGCGTGGGCCTGTTGTGCAGCCAAAACCATGATTCCGAGGCCCATCGTCATCTTCAGCAGTGTCTTGTGCATGTTCGACCCTTTTCGATTTCATTTGCCGGTCAGGGTGCCGCCGTTGGACCGAAATCCGGTTAAAGGAACGCACGTTGCGTCGCGAATGCTGCGATGCGGCGATTTTGCGCTTGAACTTTCCGAAAAAAAATGCCCCATTCCGCGCAACTTTATTTCTTCCGGAGAAGCCAATGGACCCGCGCCAGCGCCCCTATCGCTCTGTTCTATATATCCCCGGTTCGAAAGACCGGGCGCTGGACAAGGCACGCACTTTGCCTGTGGACGCGATCATTTTTGATCTTGAAGACGCGGTGTCTGCCGATGAGAAGGGCAATGCACGCGAAACGCTTAAGGCGGCTCTGGCCGCGGGCGGCTATGGCGAACGGGTCAAAATCGTGCGCATCAACGGTCTGGATACCGAATGGGGCCGTGCAGACGCAGAGGCCGTGCGTGAAATGGATGCCGATGTGGTCCTGCTGCCCAAGGTGAATTCGGCTGCCGATGTGGACGCGCTGGCCGCGATTACCGGTGACCTGCCAATCTGGGCGATGATGGAAACCCCACGCGGGATGCTGAACGCGGCCGAGATCGCCGCTCATCCATTGATGGCCGGGTTTGTCATGGGCACTAACGATCTTGCGAAAGAACTGCAAACCCGCTTCCGCCCGGACCGCCTGCCGCTGATGACTTCGCTGGGTCTGTGCCTGCTGGCCGCCAAGGCCGAGGGGCTGATCATTGTTGACGGTGTCTATAACGCATTCAAGGACGCCGAAGGTCTGGCCACCGAATGTGCGCAAGGCCGAGACATGGGCTTTGACGGCAAGACATTGATCCACCCCGCGCAGGTCGATGTCACCAACGCAGCCTATGCACCGTCCGAGACCGAGATTGATCTGGCCCGCCGCCAGATTGCCGCCTTTGAAGAGGTCGAGGCACAAGGGCAGGGCGTTGCCGTGGTCGATGGCAAGATCGTGGAAAATCTGCACGTTGTAACTGCCCGCGAAATTCTGGCAAAAGCGGAGGCGATTACAGCTTTGCAAGCGGGGTAAGCCAGCATGGGCTTTGTTCTTCTGATTCTCGGCGTGGCACTATGGTGGGCCGCTCATCTGTTCAAACGTGTGATGCCGGCGCGGCGCGCCGCAATGGGCGACGCTGGCAAGGGCGCGGTTGCGCTAGCTCTGGTCGCGTCGATCTTGCTGATGATCTTCGGTTATCGCATGACCGACTTCATCTATGTTTGGGCCCCGCCTGCCTTTATGATTCACATCAACAACCTGCTGGTGTTGATCGCGATCTTCATGTTGAGCCCCGCCGGAACCAAGGGCCGTCTTCTGAACAAGCTCCGCCATCCGATGCTTGGCGGGTTCAAGCTGTGGGCTTTTGCGCATTTGCTGGTGAATGGAGATCTGGCCTCGATCATCCTGTTTGGCGGATTGTTGGCCTGGGCTGTGGTTGAGGTGATCGTGATCAACAAGTCTGAACCTGACTGGACGCCCGGTGAACCCGGCACCTATGGCAAGGACGCGATGTTCTTTGTGGCCTCGATCGTGCTGATGGGAATCATCGGATACATTCACGGGCTGGTTGGTCCGTCACCGTTCGCCTCGTAAGGATCTGACATCATGGCAAAACTCTATCGTTTGTTGACCGAAGAAGACACATCCGCCTTCTGCCACAAAGTATCAGACGCATTGGCAAAAGGGTGGGATCTGTATGGCGACCCGTCCTATGCCTATGACGATAACAGCCGCATGATGCGCTGCGCGCAGGCCGTGACCAAAGAGGTCGAGGCCGACTATTCACCTGACATGAAACTGGGACAGCAATAATGGCAAAAACCAATCCGGGCCGCTTTTTCGAGGACTATTCCATCGGTCAGGTGTTGCACCATGCCGTGCCGCGCACGGTGACCAATGGCGAGAGGGCGCTGTACCATGCGCTCTATCCGGCGCGGCATGCGCTGTATTCCTCGGACGAATTCGCCCGGAATTGTGGTCTGCCGCAAAGTCCCATTGATGATCTGGCGGCGTTTCATGTCGTGTTTGGCAAGACTGTCCCCGATATCTCGCTTAATGCCGTGGCCAATCTGGGCTATGCCGAGGGGCGCTGGTTAAAGCCGGTCTATTCCGGCGATACGCTGCGTTCGGAATCCGAGGTGATCGGTCTCAAACAGAACTCGAACGGTAAAACAGGCGTCGTCTGGGTGAGAACGCGCGGCCTGAACCAGCGCGATGAAGTAGTCATCGAATATGTGCGCTGGGTCATGGTGCGGAAATCGGATCTGGATGCGCCCGCACCCGAGACTGTGGTGCCGGAACTGAAAAAGGCGCTGGACGCGAAGGATCTGATCGCGCCCGAGGGCCTTGATTTCTCTCAGTACGATTTCGCTCAGGCTGGTGAGGCGCATCGCTGGGGCGACTATGAGATTGGCGAGAAAATCGATCACGTCGATGGCGTCACGGTCGAAGAGGCCGAACATATGCTGGCGACCCGCCTGTGGCAGAACACCGCCAAGGTGCATTTCGATCTGACCTTCCGCCCCGAAGGGCGGCTGATCTATGGCGGTCACGTGATTTCCATGGCGCGGACCCTGTCGTTCAACGGGCTGGCTAATGCACAGATGATCGTTGGCCTGAACGGTGGCGCGCACGCTAACCCCTGTTTTGCGGGCGACACGATCAAGGCCTGGTCCGAAGTTCTGGACAAGGCGGAAACTGCCATTCCGGGCGTCGGCGCCGTGCGCCTACGGTTGGTCGCAACCAAGGGCGGCGCGCCGTTTGAGTTGAAAAACGAAGACGGTCGTTATCTGCCCAATGTCCTGCTTGATCTGGATTACTGGGCTTTGATGCCGATCTGATACTCGTGGTGACATTCATTTGATCGCAGCCAGCACCAATCGTGTTAGGCTGTGGTCATGACCTTACTTCGCACAATAGCTGCCTGCGTCTGTCTGACGCCACCTGCATATGCTTGCGATTTGGCATTGGCACTCGCTGTAGACGTCTCGGGGTCGGTCGATTCGACTGAGTATCGAATACAAATGGATGGCCTAGCAGCCGGTTTGCGTGACCCGATCGTGTCCGAGGCCTTGGTGCGCGGGAAAGCCCGCGTGATGCTGGTGCAGTGGACAGGGTCCTCTCGTCAGATGGTCACCGTTCCGTGGACACATATCGACAGTTTCGAGGCAATTGATCAGTTTGCTGTAAAAGTGGCCAACGATCCAAGGGTCTGGCGCAACTTTTCCACCGCAATTGGCGAGGCGCTGGAATCGACCATGTCCTATTTTGATATGGTGTCGGATTGCAAACGCCACCTGATCGATATCTCTGGCGATGGGGTGTCGAACGAGGGGGTCGAACCAGCGGACGTACACAGAATTCTGCGGACACGCGGTGTGACGGTGAACGCGATTGCAATCGAAGAAAGCGAACCGGATCTGACCGCGTATTTCTTTGAAAATGTGATCGTGGGCGAGGGGGCGTTTGTCGTCTCAGCCTCAGGGTTTGCTGATTATCCCGAGCGGATTCGTAAGAAACTGCTGCGCGAGGTGACCCAGCAAACCGCTGATCTGAAATAGCCACACAACAGAATCGGGTCTGTAGGCGCTAACATCATAAAGGATGGAAAACTTTTGTGATCACGAGCTTATTTTGTGTGATCACATAATGCAAATATCCGTCATTTTGCGCCAATTGTGAACTTTTTTGCATCTGCAGCACGTGACAGAACCGCAAAAAACAGTAAAACCTTCGGAAGCCAACCGTAAAGGAGCCAACATGGCCGATGTAAATCGGGGCAACCGCCCTCTTTCACCTCACCTCACGATCTACCGCCCCCAACTGACTTCGATGACATCGATCCTTGTGCGCATCACGGGTATTGCGTCGCTAGCGATCGCATTCTTTGTCGTCTGGTGGTTCCTGGCGGCGGCAACATCCGAAACGGCATTCAACTTCATCGATGGGCTGATGAGAAGCTGGCTGGGTGATCTGGTGATGTTCGCTGCGACCTGGGCGATCTTCTATCACATGCTGGGTCGTCTGCGTCACGTGATCTGGGATCTGGGGTATTGCGTAGATGTCGGTATCTCCGAAAAGATGGGGATCGGCATGCTGGTGTTGGCCACCATCCTCGCCTTCATCACGGCAATTGCGGTTTAAGGAGATTGGCCATGAATTACCTCACTGACCGCAAACGCGCGCAGGGTACCGGTGCCGGAGGCGAAGGTACGCATCATCATTGGCAGATGATGGTCAGCTCGGCCGCTCTGGTCGTTCTGGTGCCACTTTTCGTTTTTGTCTTCGCAAGCGGCTTGGGCAGATCATACGAAGAGGTTCTGACCTACTACAGCCGCCCATTCCCGGCGATTGTAACTGGCCTGACTTTGGTCGTCGTAATCATCCATCTGGTACGTGAGACGCAGGTTGCGATCGAAGACTACGTCCATGGTGTCGCAGAAAAGCTGAGCCTCATGGCCGTCGCGGCGTTTGGCTACACATTGATAGCTGCCGGGCTGTTTGCCCTGATCAAGCTGGCTCTGTGAAACGCGCGGTAAGGAAATAATCAAATGACAGCTGCATACGAATACGAAACACACGAATATGACGTGGTTGTTGTCGGCGCTGGCGGCGCTGGTCTGCGCGCCACGCTGGGCATGGCAGAACAAGGTCTGCGCACGGCATGTGTCACGAAGGTGTTTCCGACACGCTCGCACACGGTTGCCGCGCAGGGCGGGATCGCCGCATCTCTGTCCAATATGGGCCCGGACCACTGGCAGTGGCATATGTACGACACCGTCAAAGGCTCGGACTGGCTGGGTGACACCGATGCAATGGAATACCTTGCGCGTGAGGCACCTAAGGCCGTGTATGAGCTGGAACACTACGGTGTTCCGTTCAGCCGTACTGAAGAGGGCAAGATCTACCAACGCCCGTTCGGTGGTCACACCACCGAATTCGGCGAAGGTCCTGCCGTGCAGCGGACCTGTGCTGCTGCGGACCGGACCGGTCACGCGATCCTGCACACGCTCTATGGTCAAAGCCTCAAGAACAACGCCGAGTTCTATATCGAATACTTCGCCATCGACCTGATCATGTCCGAAGACGGGCAGTGTCAGGGTGTCGTCTGCTGGAAGTTGGACGACGGCACGATGCACGTCTTCAACGCCAAGATGGTTGTTCTGGCAACCGGCGGCTATGGCCGCGCCTATTTCAGCGCGACCTCGGCCCACACCTGCACCGGTGACGGTGGCGGCATGGTGGCCCGCGCAGGGCTGGCCCTGCAGGACATGGAGTTTGTTCAGTTCCACCCGACCGGCATTTACGGTTCTGGCTGTCTGATCACCGAAGGCGCGCGTGGTGAGGGCGGTTACCTAACCAACTCCGAAGGCGAACGGTTCATGGAGCGTTATGCGCCCCAGTACAAGGACCTCGCACCTCGCGATTACGTCTCGCGGTCGATGACAATGGAGATCCGCGAAGGTCGTGGCCATGGTGACGGTGGCGACCACATTCACCTGAACCTCAGCCACCTGCCGGCCGAGGCGCTGGCCGAACGTCTGCCAGGTATTTCGGAATCGGCGCGCGTTTTTGCGGGCGTAGACGTCACCAAGGAGCCGATCCCGGTTCTGCCGACCGTGCACTACAACATGGGCGGCATTCCAACCAACTATTGGGGTGAGGTTCTGAATCCGACCGCAGACAACCCGACAGGCGTTGTCCCCGGATTGATGGCTGTGGGAGAAGCGGGCTGTGCCTCGGTCCACGGGGCGAACCGTTTGGGCTCGAACTCACTGATCGACCTCGTGGTCTTTGGCCGCGCTGCTGCAATCAAAGCGGGCAAGGTAGTGGATGCCGAGGCACCAAACCCGGTGCTGAATCAGGCGTCAGTCGATAAGGCGTTCGACCGCTTTGACGCGGTACGTAATGCCAGCGGTGCAATCGCTACCGCCGATCTGCGTCTTGAGATGCAGAAGACCATGCAGGAAGACGCAGCGGTCTTCCGGACAGCAAAAACCATGGCCGAGGGCGTCGACAAGATGACGGCGATCGCCGCCAAGATGGACGACCTGAAAGTCAGCGACCGCTCGCTGGTCTGGAACAGCGACCTGATGGAAACGCTGGAGCTGACCAACCTGATGCCAAGTGCGTTGGCCACGATTGTCGGCGCCGAGGCGCGTAAGGAATCTCGCGGCGCGCACGCGCATGAAGATTTCACCGAGCGTGATGATGAGAATTGGCGCGTTCATACGGTGTCGCGTGTTGATGGCAACCAGGTTGATCTCAGCTATCGTCCGGTCATTGCCGATCCGCTGACAACCGAAGCCGAAGGCGGCATCAGCCTGAAGAAAATCGCGCCCAAAGCGCGGACGTTCTGATCAAGCGGACCCCGCCTTAAAATGGCTCGCTAATCGGACGGCACATGCGGCGGATTAGTGAAACGAAGAATAGAAAGGGTCGCTGACATGATGTCTGCGGCCCTTTATTGTGGGTCAGCCAGCCTGCCATTAAATGCTTGCAAAATTTAGGTTGTCTAACTGCCCGTTTTTGGGCGACGACGATTTGAGCTAAAGCGATGATTATGTTCAGCGCATGGTCAAATGCCTAGAAAACCACGACGCGGACAAAGTGGTCATCGGCACGCATGGGACCACTTATTCCAGTACGGCTCCGGAAAACGTTCATCAAAGAACACCAATTAAGTTTGGCCAGCCGTTACAAAACATGCAGCGTGTGGACCAACTGTGAACAGGGGCATTGGTTGCGCTTGGCCGCAACATTGCGCCCTACGAGTACGTGGAAACCAGCCAGAAATTCGTGGATGTGTGTTATGCGCGTTTGTTGTATGAAAACGGCATTGAAAGCTGGGTCATCGATCGCGAGAACAGCGGATTTATTCGGCGCGTGCCCACCGAAGGTGAGCACGAAACATTCTTCATGACTTTTACCAGAAAGACGCGCCAGGTTTGGATGAAATCAGGTTTTTGACGCGTACGACGGGTATCGTGTAACGGGTGACCGCATCTAGGTCAGCTCAGACAGCGCACGTTTCAGGTCGCCGGATATTCGGTGCGGGCTGCGTTCAACCGCAAAGTCGAGACAGGCCTGACGTTTTTTGGCCAACTCCTCATCGGACATGCTGAGAACACGCATCATCATGCGGATCAAGCCTCTTGGGTTTTGCGCGGGATAGAGCAAATCATGACAGGCCTCTGGTGTTGTATGCTTGTGCGCATCAATGTCGGGGCCGATAATCGGCAAGCCAAAGGTCTGCGCGAGCATCGCCGTTCCCGAGGTAAAAGTGGTCGTCGACGGCAGCATGTATGCATGCGCATTTGAAAACACTTGGGCTATTTCGGAATCGGGAATTCGTTCAGGCATAACCGTAGTATTGCGGTTTGACCGCAAGCGGCGCATCAGGCGGCGGCCGGACGGATACACACGCCCGACGACTGACACCTGAAAGTCGTGCCCGCGACTAGTCAATTTTTTTGCGGCATCTCCCAACCGCCCCAATTCACGGCTGCCTCGCATTGTTCCAAAGCTTAAGAAATGGGTACGCTCGCGCAGAGGAAGGGGGCGTTTCAACGTTTGCTCTGCCGGTTCGTAAACACCAAGATAGCTCGGATGCGGAATGAGACGCAGTTTTTCCGGGTCAGTGCCATAATCATCAATCATATGTTGCCGGGCATGGGGCGTGTGAACGTGAACTAGGTCGACAATATCCGCCAATTCCTGGCGGATATTGCGGAAATAATCTGTCTTGAAACCTTCGGAATGCGCAAACTGATTGTGAATGGTCCAGATCAATCTCCCGCCATTGGCCTGATACTGTCTCATGCCGTCACAGGTGGCCCGAAAATCAGAAGCCTGCTCTTCCGTTTCCGGCGTGGGGAACAACCGGTCGTCCCAATGTATATGAATGATGCTTTGATCGGGTTGAAAATCAGCCTTTGCAAACGCGGACAAAGGAGCGCTTCTGGAAGCAATCAAGCAGAACTCTGGCTTGCAGGCCGAATACAGCATGTTCTGGTAAGGGTTCTTATTGCCGTAGGGTATGTTGACGACATTAATCGGCATTCACTGTCCTGAACTCAACTCGTTTCTTTGGCGGCACGATCCATGTGCACCGCGGGAATTTTGTAGTGAACTTGCCCAATTTTCTTGGGTGTTTTCAAGGTTAAAAGGTTGGCTTTCCGGCCTGCCGAGTATATCTATACGCAGGATTTTAGCGAGGTCGGAAATGGTACAACTCACCCTGCCAAAGAACTCTCGGATTACCACAGGTAAAACTTGGCCGAAGCCTGAAGGCGCGGCCAATGTTCGTAAGTTTCAGATCTATCGCTGGAACCCGGATGACGGTCAAAATCCACGTGTAGACACCTATTTTGTCGATATGGACAACTGCGGCCCGATGGTTCTGGACGCGCTGATCAAGATCAAGAACGAAATCGACCCAACCTTGACCTTCCGCCGATCCTGCCGCGAAGGTATCTGCGGTTCCTGCGCGATGAATATCGACGGGATCAACACGCTGGCCTGTATCTACGGCATGGATGAAATCAAGGGTGATGTTAAAATTTATCCGCTGCCGCATATGCCTGTCGTCAAGGACCTGATCCCTGACCTGACGCATTTCTATGCGCAGCATGCAAGCATCATGCCGTGGCTGGAAACCAAGACCAACCGTCCTGCGAAAGAGTGGAAGCAATCCATCGAAGATCGCAAGAAACTGGATGGGCTGTATGAATGCGTAATGTGCGCCAGCTGCTCGACCTCGTGCCCCAGCTATTGGTGGAACGGCGATCGCTACCTTGGGCCCGCTGCGCTTTTGCATGCGTATCGCTGGATCATCGACAGCCGTGACGAAGCCACCGGTGAACGATTGGATGAGTTGGAAGATCCGTTCAAACTGTATCGTTGCCACACGATTATGAATTGCGCCAAGACCTGTCCGAAGGGTTTGAACCCGGCCAAGGCGATTGCCGAAATCAAAAAGATGATGGTTGATCGCGCAGTTTAAAGCGTATGGAAATCATGCACTTGCCGCCTTGCGGTAAGTGCATGTCGCAGTTGCAGATTTGTGTAATGCGATGGTCCCTGATCCAGACTATCTTTGTGATCAGGGAGGAGTGATGAAACCGAAAACGGGACCGCTCCGATGCAAAATCAAAGACAACAATCCAAAACGAGCGCTGTTGAAGCTCTGGAGCTTCTAAATCAAGCGTGGGCCTACTACACGCCCGAGCCTGTAGAGGTGGAAGAAATGCACGAACCTGAGCTTTTCGAATACGCAAACGCAGCCTAAGTCGACGTCAGGCTTGCGGCCGGCACTCAAAATGGGTCATGCATTGGTCATGCCCATTTTGCTTCTTGTCTTGGCAGGCGGAGTATTTGCCTATTTTCTGTGGCGCTCGCGCGCCTCGTCCCTGAGCCGGGACTGCCGCTGGCGGCAGCACCGCAAAGAAGGCGTTTGGGTGTGTGCATTCTGTGGCGCGCAGCAGCAGGGCAGCGACGCGCCAACTCAATGTCTGAAGGGTCAATAGCAGGGCGGCTTCCCACCCTACGTTTTTGCATTTATGCTGCCGGGAATGCCGCCTGCAGTGCGACTTCAACCATATCGCCAAAACTGCTTTCGCGTTCAGCTGAGGGCAAAGATTCGCCGGTCAGCAAGTGATCGGAAACGGTTAGAACAGCCAATGCGCGGCAATTGTGCCGCGCGGCCAGAATGTACAGCTCCGCAGCTTCCATCTCGACCCCGAGAATACCGTGCCGTACCATCTGTTCGTTCAGATCTGGGCGTTCGTCATAGAAAACGTCCGACGAATAGATGCCGCCGATATGGGTTGGCGTGCCTTTGGCCGCAGCCGCCTGAGCCGCCGCCTGAAGCAGCCCCCAATCAGCACAGGGTGCGAAATTGAGCTCTTTCATGATGCCGCGTGACGGTGTGCTAAGCGTGGTCGAGGTCATCGCCAGGATCACATCGCGGACATTCACACTGTCCTGCATGCCCCCGCAAGAGCCGATACGGATCAGCGTTTTGGCACCATAGTCCCGGATCAGTTCGTTGACGTATATCGACAAGGATGGCATGCCCATGCCGCTACCTTGAATGGTGACAGGATTATCTTTCCAGCGTCCCGTAAAGCCCAACATGCCGCGCACGTCATTGACTTTCTTCACGTCGTCCAGGAACGTTTCAGCCGCCCATTTTGCACGATAGGGATCGCCAGGCAAAAGAACCGTTTCTGCAATATCGCCTTTTTCGGCTCCAATATGAATTGTCATTTTGGGGTACGTTCCAATTAGAAATTAGACTTCCAGATCCGAAATATCTGCGCCGGAATTCAATGCGTCATGAATCCATTGCGGCTTTCGACCACGACCCGACCATGTTTGTTCTGGATTGGCGGGGTTTTTGTATTTCGCTTTTGTGGCTTTTCCAGATGTCGGATTGTCTTTTGACAGTTCCGACAAAGAGAACCCGAATTCAGCTGCGGCTTTTTCCGCCGCTTTCAGCGCTTCTTTGCGTTCGCGTTTTTCTGCGCCAATAAGCGCCTTTTCCACCTGATCGCGCAATTCAAGTAGATCCTTGCGCGACATATTTTCCAGATTTGTCCCCGACATTCACCCTCTCCTAGGAAATAGTCATTAACGGCGTCACCGATGGCACACCGTAATTCCAAAGAAAAGGATTATCTATCCCCTTTTATTCAGGGATAGAAACAGGATCAGTTCAAATTGACCGGCGTTACTCGGCAGCCAGGTTTTGAGGATCTACAAGAGTGACGATATCGCCCATGATTGCATTCAGTTCGAAATTCTTGGGCGTATAGATCTTTGCAACACCCATTGCAGTAAGCTTTGCGGCGTCGTCATCGGGGATGATGCCACCTACAATCACCGGAATATGATTCAGCCCGGCCTCGCGCAGCCGGTTCATGACGTCCTGCACAAGCGGAATGTGGCTGCCTGACAGAATAGACAGACCGATCACATGTGCGTCGTCATCCGCAGCGGCGGTTACGATTTCCTCGGGAGTCAAGCGAATACCTTCGTAACTGATATCCATCCCGCAATCCCGGGCGCGGAATGCGATCTGTTCGGCCCCGTTCGAGTGACCGTCCAGCCCCGGCTTGCCGACCAGGAACTTCAGACGGCGACCAAGCTTGTCGCTGACCGCATCCACTGCAGCCCGCAGATCTTCCAAGCCTTCTGTCTTGTTCGAGACCGAGCCCGATACGCCCGTGGGCCCGCGATAGGTACCGTAGACTTTGCGCATTTCTTCGGCCCACTCACCCGTGGTTACGCCAGCCTTGGCAGCTGCGATTGAGGGCTCCATGACGTTGGTGCCGTTTTGCGCCGCTTCGCGCAGCGCGGCCAGAGCCGCCGCGACAGCTGCGTCATCGCGATCTTGCCGCCATTCATTCAGGCGCGCGATTTGTTCTTGTTCGACAGCAGGGTCAACGACCATGATGCCGCCATCTTCGGTCTGCAGGGGCGAGGGTTCGCCTTCGATCCACTTGTTCACACCGACAACGACAGTTTCGTTCCGTTCAATGCGGTTCAGGCGTTCAGCGTTTGAATCAACAAGCCGTGACTTCATGTATTCGATCGACGCTACTGCTCCGCCCATTGAATCCAGATTGGCGAGTTCGGCGCGTGCGCCCTCTTTCAATTCTTCAACCTTCGCGTCAACAGCGGGGTTGCCGTCGAACAGGTCGCCATATTCCAGCAAGTCGGTCTCATAGGCCAGAATCTGTTGCATCCGCATCGACCATTGCTGATCCCACGGGCGGGGCAGGCCCAGTGCCTCGTTCCATGCGGGCAGCTGAACTGCGCGGGCGCGGGCTTTTTTCGAAAGAGTCACGGCCAGCATCTCGATCAGGATGCGGTAGACGTTGTTTTCGGGCTGCTGCTCGGTCAGCCCAAGCGAGTTGACCTGAACGCCATACCGGAATCGGCGGAATTTCGGATTCTCAACACCATAGCGTTCGTGCAGGATTTCGTCCCAAAGATCGACGAAAGCGCGCATTTTGCACATTTCGGTGACAAACCGGATACCTGCGTTCACAAAGAACGAAATCCGTCCGCAAAGCGCTGGGAAATCGTCGGCGGGTACACGAGGGCGCAGTTCGTCCAGAACGGCGATGGCTGTGGCCAGCGCATAAGACAGCTCTTGTTCCGGTGTCGCGCCAGCTTCTTGCAGGTGATAGGAACACACGTTCATCGGGTTCCATTTCGGCACGTTAGTATAACAATACTCGGCCACGTCGGCGATCATCTTGAGCGAGGGTTTAGGCGGGCAGACATAGGTGCCGCGGCTCAGGTATTCCTTGATCAGATCGTTCTGAACTGTGCCCTGCAGCTTGGAGATATCTGCGCCTTGTTCCTCGGCCACAGCGATGTAGAGCGCAAGCAGCCAAGGCGCTGTCGCGTTGATCGTCATCGAGGTGTTCATCTGTTCCAACGGAATCTGGTCGAACAGAACCCGCATATCGCCCAGGTGGCCGACGGGTACGCCAACCTTGCCGACTTCGCCGCGCGCAAGTGTATGATCGCTGTCATATCCGGTCTGCGTGGGCAGATCAAAGGCCACTGAAAGGCCCGTCTGGCCTTTTGCGAGGTTCCCGCGATACAACGCATTCGACGCTTTGGCGGTGGAATGACCGGCATAGGTTCGGATGAGCCAGGGGCGATCTTTCTGCGTCTGCGTCATAGCTGGACCTCGTGTCTCGGTTGGGCAAGAAAATTACGTTCCCGGCCTCTAAAGCGCAATTTTCGGGACATGTCAATTCGCTGCGTCGCGGCATATTAGGTTCTTCAGATTGTAGGACGCAGCGTTTGGTGGCAGGGTGCACGCATGACTCAGACCGTGGAACTTCCGCTTTGGCTTTTTTTGCTGATCCTGGTGTTTGCCGTGGTCACTCTGGCATCACATTTTCTGTTCCCGTCGGTGCGGTGGTTTTTCAGGCGTCGACTCGAACGAGCGGTGAAAAGATTGAACACGCGCCTGAAGCGGCCGATCCAGCCGTTCAAGTTGGCACACCGTCACGATATGATTCAGCGCCTGATCTATGACCCGCAGGTTGGTCAGGCCGTTCAGGATCACGCACGCGAAACGGGTGTCCCCGATGCTGTGGCGTTCGAGCAAGCGCAGCGATACGCGCGTGAGATCGTTCCCTCGTTTTCAGCCGTTGCCTATTTCAGCATTGCGATCCGTCTGGCTCGTTTGCTGAGCAATGCGTTTTATCACGTGCAGCTTAGCTATCAGGACGAAGACGCTGTCGAAAACATCGACCCCGACGCCACGGTGGTTTTCGTCATGAATCATCGCAGCAATATGGACTATGTGCTGGTTACCTACCTCGCAGCGCAACATTCGGCCCTTTCTTATGCGGTGGGTGAATGGGCCCGTGTCTGGCCCCTTAGCCGTCTGATCCGTGCGATGGGGGCTTATTTTATCCGGCGAAAGTCCGGCAATGATCTCTATCGTCAGGTGTTGTCCTGTTATGTGCGCCACGCGACCGCGGCAGGAGTGACGCAGGCCATGTTCCCCGAAGGTGGGCTAAGTCTGACTGGTGCCCTGGGTCGTCCAAAGCTGGGTTTGCTCAAATATATTATTGACGGGACCTCGGAAGAGGGCCGCGATGTTGTATTCGTCCCCGTGGCGCTGAACTATGATCGTGTGCTCGAAGATACTGTTCTGACGCGTGCCGCATTAGGCAATGAACGACGGTTTCGCGCGCGGATCGGCGTAATCACCAGATGGATCCTCAAACAACTCTGGCGGCGCGGGATCGGGCGCTACAAACGATTTGGCCTAGCCTCGGTCCGATATGGTCAGCCCGTTTCCTTGCGGGCGTTTCGGGCAGATCATCAGCGCGAACTGATGACCGATTTGGCGCGTGACCTGATGACGCGACTCCGCGCTGCTATCCCGCTGGTTCCCGTTCCTGCCGCCTGTTGGCTCATGAAAAAGCATAAAGAGATGTCGGAGGCCGATGCCGTTCAGGTGATTGTCGAGCTCATGCGTCGCAATGGAATGACGGACCAAGAGAACCAGACGTCGGTTGAAGCCGCGATTGATCAGTTGGTCGAACGGCGAATTCTCAGGCGCAGTGACGGGAAAATATGCCTGTCCGGTCAAAGGGTTGATCTTCTGGAGTATTATGCAGCCTCGGTTCCGATGGGACCAGACGAGGGAAATGCTGCAGATGCGAAGGAAATTTCTGCATCCGCTGGGTCATAAAGTTACAAAACAGCACCGATTTCGGTTGCATTATTTCCTAAAGGCCAATATTCCATCGGTTAATGCACGCGATTCTGCATCGCGGCAAAGGTTTAGAACTGAAGGAGGCCAACATGGCTCTGGACACCGACAGCGGCATCGCGTCGTACGAGGCACCGGAAAAAGACCTCTATGAGATGGGTGAAATCCCTCCGATGGGTTTTGTGCCCAAGAAAATGTATGCATGGGCGATCCGCAAGGAGCGCCACGGCGACCCGGACACCGCGATGATTCAAGAAGTCGTGGACGTCCCCGAGCTGGACAGTCACGAAGTGCTGGTTCTGGTCATGGCAGCCGGCGTCAACTACAACGGCGTATGGGCGTCGCTGGGTAAGCCGATTTCGCCGTTCGATGGCCACAAGGCCCCTTACCACATTGCCGGTTCTGATGCGTCGGGCATCGTTTGGGCCGTTGGTTCAAAAGTGACCCGCTGGAAAGTTGGTGACGAGGTCGTCATCCACTGCAACCAGGATGATGGCGATGACGAGCATTGTAACGGCGGTGATCCGATGTATTCGGACAGCCAGCGGATTTGGGGCTATGAAACCCCCGATGGTTCGTTCGCGCAGTTCACTAATGTTCAGGCCCAGCAACTGATGCCGCGGCCCAAGCACCTGACTTGGGAAGAAAGCGCTTGCTACACGCTGACGCTGGCGACTGCCTACCGGATGCTGTTCGGTCATGAGCCACACGACCTAAAGCCGGGCCAGAACGTTCTGGTTTGGGGAGCGTCGGGTGGTCTGGGTTCCTATGCGATCCAGCTGATCAACACCGCAGGTGCAAACGCGATTGGTGTGATCTCAGACGAAAGCAAGCGTGACTTTGTCATGGGTCTGGGTGCCAAGGGCGTTCTGAACCGCAAAGACTTCAACTGCTGGGGTCAGCTGCCCACAGTGAACACACCAGAATATGCCGAGTGGTTCAAAGAAGCCCGCAAATTCGGCAAGGCCATTTGGGACATCACCGGTAAAGGCAACAACGTCGACATGGTGTTCGAGCACCCCGGCGAAAGCACCTTCCCGGTTTCGACCTTTGTTGTGAAGAAGGGCGGCATGGTTGTGATCTGCGCTGGTACAACCGGCTACAACCTGACCTTCGATGTGCGTTACATGTGGATGCACCAGAAGCGTCTGCAGGGCTCGCACTTTGCCCACCTCAAGCAGGCAGCGGCTGCAAACCAGCTGATGGTTGAACGTCGCCTGGATCCCTGCATGTCCGAAGTGTTCACCTGGAATGATCTGCCCGAGGCGCACATGAAGATGCTGCGGAACGAGCATAAGCCGGGCAACATGTCGGTGTTGGTTCAGGCTCCACAGACCGGGATGCGCACCTTGGAAGAGGTTCTGGCCGCACGCGACTAACTTCGTCTCAGACAAAATCCAAAACACCCGCGAATCGGTTTTCTGGCTCGCGGGTGTTTCTTTTTGGGCGGTGGTCTTAGCCTTTTTAAAGGCTTAAGCGAGAATACCCCGCTGTTTTTGGGGAGTAGAAATCAGTGAATAGGCCAAAAAAACTTCCTCATGCTATGGTTGTGTTAACCCTTCGTTAACCGTTTCGGAGAGACGCTGATGGCGCAAAATGAGTGGATACTGGACGTACTGTCGGACCTCAGCGCCTTTGCTGTTGAAAACGGTTTGACCGCGCTTGCCGAGCAGTTGGATGACACCAAGCTGATCGCCGCAGCCGAAATCTCGTCCAGAAAGAATGAGGTTCGGGCACCAGGGGATGGCAACAAAACTCGATATGAGCCAGGTTCTGGAGGACTTGGAAAACACCAGCTCGCTTGACGAATTAAGCGAAGTCGCCATTCGCCTGCGGGACAGGCTGCAGATTGAAAACCTGATTTACCATTGGGTCGACGGGGCCGGTGATCAATACGGCTATACCACCTATCCCGACGTTTGGGCCGAACGGTACCGCGAGCGTAACTATCACAGAATTGATCCGGTCATACTGGGCTGTTTCCAACGGTTTCATCCGGTGGACTGGAAGACGCTGGATTGGTCGGGCAAGGTTGCCAAGACGTTTTTGAAGGATGCATTAGAGCACGGCGTTGGCAATCAAGGTTATTCCATTCCGATCCGCGGCCCGAATGGCCAATTCGCTTTGTTTACCGTCAATCATACCTGTGACGATGACACCTGGCAGAAGTTCATCAAAACGCATGGGCGCGAACTGATCCTGATTGCGCATTACTTCAACCGAAAGGCGCTGGAGTTTGAAAGTGACCGTCAGCCCGATTCTGCACGTGGATTGTCGCCGCGTGAAGTGGACGCCATGACCTTGCTCGCCCTGGGTTATAGCAGGGCACAGGTCGCTCATTCCTTGTCGATCTCGGAACACACGCTGAGGGTTTATATCGAAAGCGCCCGCGCCAAGCTGGGTGCGCAAAACACAACTCATGCTATCGCAACGGCCCTGAGCCGAGGGTTAATAGTCGTTTAAAGCGCGCCCGCACCAAAAACCGGAAATTAACCACGACTTTGTACCTCCTTCGTTCTTGCACAGGACGACAAGGGGAAAAGAGTCATGTTGCGCTATGTCTATGCTGACGAATTGCACAAATATCCAAAACTGGCCGAGGGGATGTTTCGGGACCGCGCCGATCAATTCAAAACCCGGCTGGGCTGGGATGTTCATGTCAACGACAATGGGGAAGAGCGGGATCAGTACGATGATCTGAACCCGATCTATGTCATTTGGGAAGAACCGGATGGCAGCCACGGCGGCTCCATGCGCGTGATGCCGACCACCGGTCCGGTTATGGTGAACGAGGTGTTTGGACACCTGACGGGCGGCAAACCAATCAACAGCCCCTTGATCTGGGAAGTGACGCGCTTTTGCCTGTCGCGCACGGCAAGCCCGCACACGGCCGGGGCCATCATGCTTAGCGGCGGCGAGATGATGGAGGGGTTTGGTCTAACCCACATTGCGGGTGTTTTCGATGCGCGTATGATTCGCATCTATCGCCTGATCGGATCATCTCCGATCGTGCTGGGCACCGAAGGTAAAGGGCGTGATCAAATCTCGGTCGGGATGTGGCCGTATTCGGCGGACGACTGCAACCGCGTGGCCAAGCGCGCGGGCATCCCGCGTGAATTGTCGCGGCTGTGGTTCAAGACGGCTTTCGGCGTTGGCAGACAGCACCCGTTTGCATTGTCAGCCTGACAGGGTGAAAACCGAATTCCACATCTGGTGATAGCTGGCGCGGGCTTGTAGGGTCGCGCCATGTCTTTGCCCTCTGTGACTTACTCTGACGACCAGGCCGCCGCGTATGACAGCATCTCTGAGATGCTGAAATCGGCAGGTGTTGACCTTGACGATGACGCGCTGCTGAAGCTTCCGGGATCGGGTAAATCCGGTGTGATGGCTGTGATTGGCAAGGCAGGGTCCGGAAAAACGCTTCTACTGGCCGAGCTTTACAAGGCCATTGCGGACACCGGCGTTCAGATTGTGTCCGGCGATTTCGAGAGCCGCAAAGCCCGTGAAAAACGCAGTCTGGCGATATTGGCCCCGACGAACAAAGCGGCCAGCGTATTGCGTCTGCGCGGGGTGCCAGCCACCACGATCCACCGCATCCTTTATACACCCGTCTACGATCCGGAATACGAGCGCATCGCCGAATGGCTGGCAGGCAATGACGAGCGTCCCGAAATCGAAGGCCTGACCGACGAGGCGCTGGATCGCGCCGCGGCGTTCTACCAGAACAACAAATCCATTCCCGGAGCGTTGGCCGCGGCAGGGTTACGGGGCTCCGATTTTATCACCGGCTGGAAACGCCGGGACGAGCCGTTGGACATCGGGTTTGTGGACGAAGCCTCGATGCTGGATGACCGGCAGTTCGAAGACTTGCAAGAAATCTTCCCAACACTTCTACTGTTTGGTGACCCGGCACAATTGGCGCCGGTCAATCAGTCGGGTAGCATGGTGTTCGAAGCGTTACCCGAACCGCGCAAACAGATACTTCACCGGGTTCACCGACAGGAGGCGGACAACCCGATATTGGACCTTGCCCATGCGCTGTCTGACCCGCAGATGGGGTTCGAAGATTTTGAGCGCATGGTCGAACAGACCGCCCGTCAGGACGACCGTGTGGTCTGGGGGCAGCGGGTCGAGGTCGATCTGATGGCCCGCAGTCCCGTTCTGGTCTGGCGCAATGCAACCCGCATTCGGCTAATTCAGGCTTTTCGGAATGTTCACGGCGCGCCGGATACCGAATTGTTGGAAGGCGAACCGCTTATCTGCGACGGTATCGAATTACCTTTGAAACATCGCAAGAAACGGCTGGATCTTGAGGCGCGCGGCCTGATCAAGGGCGCTCAGGTCATCTATCTGGGTCCTGGCCGCAAACCGGGGTTTTCCAGGTTGCACGTGATGGGGGCAGAAGACCCGCAGGTCAGCGCCGCATCCATCGTCAAGATTGAAAAACCGGACGAAGAAGAGCCGTTTATTCCATTTGCCGCCCGCATGGGCGCCACCTTTCTTCACGGCGCAGCGGTCACCATTCACAAGGCGCAAGGGTCGCAGTGGAACACTGTTCAGGTGTTTGCTCCGGATATCTACGCCGCTGCCCGTATGGGCCGTACCGAAGCCGGACAGCCGCTGTGGAAACGTCTGGCCTATGTGGCCATCACACGCGCACAGGAAAGGTTGATCTGGGTCGTGCGCAACCGGCTTGCCAAGCCGACCTATCCGCTGCGTGTGGACGACCTGCGCGCTGTCCCGGCGGCCTCATTGACATTGGAGGCAGAAGAGACATGACATCCATTATTGTGACCGGCGCAAGTTCTGGCATAGGGCGCGCCACTGCTGAATTGTTTCTGGCCCAGGGATGGACGGTTGGTCTATTGGCGCGCAGTGCTGGCAAGCTGAACCAAATGGCTGCAGAGCACGCAAACGCAATTCCATTGGTCGCGGATGTCACAAATGCACAAGCGGTCGAGGCCGCCTTTGGTGACTTTCAGAGTAAGGCGGGCCATTTGGATGTTCTGTTCAACAACGCGGGAATTTTCGCGCCGGGGGGAACGATTGACGAGATCGCGTTGGACGATTGGTACCAAAGCGTCGCCGTCAACCTGAATGGCATGTTCCTGTGTGCCCGCGAGGCTTTTGGGATCATGCGCCACCAATCGCCGCAAGGCGGGCGTATCATCAATAACGGCTCAATTGCTGCCCATGTGCCGCGCCCCAACTCGGTGCATTACTCGGCGACGAAACACGCCATTACGGGCCTGACCCGCAGCCTGTCTTTGGATGGGCGGGGCTTCAATATCGCTTGTGGGCAGATCGATATCGGCAATGCGCGAACACAGATGGTGCAGGGCTTGGTCGATGCGACCATTGCAGAGGGGCAGCAGCCCGACCCAACAATGGCCGTCGAAGATGCAGCGCGGTCCGTCTTGCACATGGCAAACCTGCCGCTTGAGGCAAACGTTCAGTTCATGACCGTGATGGCCACGACCATGCCCTATATCGGACGCGGGTAACCGGTCAGTTACTCGCGCAGTAGGCGGAACGCGGTTGACGCACCCCAACCCGCCGCAATGGCAATGACCAAAGACATCAGGCCGTACCAGACCGGTTGCTGCCGGGACATGTTGTACAAAAACCGCTCCAACCCCACTTTTCGCACGTCGATAGTGGTCTCAAATTGTGAAACGACCTGGCCGCCGCGGGTTAGGAAGATGCGCGCAACATAGTCGCCTTCAGTCAAGTCCGCCGGCATTTCGATCGAGGTACGGAACAGGGTTTGTTCATCAACGGCCACTGTGTCTTCGCGAATGGAATACAGACTTTCGTTCTCTCGGATACGAATAACAGCGTCCGCGAATTCCTGCGCGCCGCGGATGTTCATCGCAGCACCAACAGACCGGATGGCACGTTCGATTGATACGCTGTACCGCAGGTCTTCGGTATCTGACAGAATCTCATTCAAGGGCGCGCTGGTCGCAACCGCATAGAAGCTGGGGGCTTCGTCTACGAGGACACTGTCAGTATTGACCCAGATTCCAAGTTTGCGCTCTTTACGCCGAACGGTGACAGGACTGGATGGGCCGGACACTGCGACAATCACTTCCAGCGGTGGTCCTGACGGAATGGGAGCCTCGCGTTTGACCGCGCCAAATACCAGGATCTCAGATCCGTCGAAATTGGCGGTGATGGCCACGCGATCCTGGCTGAGTCCCAGAACGACCTCTTCCTCAACGGCCAGGGCGGGGCTGGCGCAAAGGGCCAGCGCAACAAGCAAGCGTTTCAGCATGATCAGTGCCCTCCGCCGGTGCCAAGCGAGAACAGCTCGGATGGTTCAATCAGCAGATCCAGGGCCAGCTTTCCGCAAACCGCAAGAACTAGCGCTGCCAGCAACACCCGCAACTGCTCGGCTGGCATACGTGCGCCAATCACAGTTCCGATCTGCGCGCCGATGACGCCGCCAACCAGAAGCAATACGGCAAGAACGACATCAACTGTAAAGTTGGTGGTGGCATGCAGCATGGTCGTAAAGGCGGTGACAAAGATGATCTGGAACAGGGATGTTCCGACCACGACCTTGGTGGGCATTCCCAATAGGTAGATCATCGCGGGCACCATGATGAACCCGCCGCCAACGCCCATAATGGCTGACAGAACGCCAACGAACAGGCCAACCAGTGCAGGCGGAATGACCGAAATATACAGGCCCGAAGTCCGGAACCGCATTTTGAACGGCATAGCATGCACCCAGCCGCGCTGGCGACGCTTGGGGGGTGCGGACACGCCTTTCTTGGATTTACGGAGCGCGTTCAGGCTTTCGATGAACATCAAACCGCCCACGACGCCAAGGAACACGACGTAGCACAACGTCACAAGCAGATCGACCTGCCCGAGGCTTTTGAGGTAGTTGAAGATCACCACCCCAAGTGCAGCACCTATTAAGCCGCCTATCAATAGGACGGTCCCCATTCTTAGGTCGACCGTTTTTCGTCGAAAATGCGCCAGAACCCCAGAGAATGAAGAGGCAACAATCTGGTTGGCTTCGGTTGCAACCGCAACGGCCGGTGGAATGCCGATGAAGAACAGCAGGGGCGTCATCAGGAAACCGCCGCCGACACCGAACATGCCCGAAAGAATGCCGACCATCCCCCCAAGCCCCAATAGAAGGAAGGCGTTGACAGAAACTTCGGCGATAGGAAGGTAAATTTGCATATCGAGCTACTGGATGAGGGTAGGCGGGTCACAGAGAGTGACCGGGGTCGCCTCAAGGCAAAGTGGTGTAGGTTTAATGCGACGCGCGGCGGCAGTGCCCCGTGGCCACATGGCGGATGTCGGTTCGCTGGGCATCATGCCAGCAGCCTGATAAGGCTAAATGTCTGGTTTTCCTCAGTGCTGAGGCGTTCATGCGTTCCCAAATACACGGTCCGGGTGGATTCCGAGTCGTGGGGTATGATTGGCGACACATGCATACCCCTTTAGAACGGTTGCGGCATGCAAAATCAACTCCGCATGCCGCTCTGCAGCGAACAGGACTGAACTGAGTCCGAAACTGGACTTATCAGCGCTCTTTCACATAGGGTTCGCCACCGGCGCGCGGCGGAACCGCCTTGCCGACAAACCCGGCCAGAATGACCACGGTAAGGACGTAAGGCAGGGCGTCCATCGCCTGCACAGGGATGACCACGCCGCCCAGATCGATGTTCTGGAACCGCAGCGCGATGGCCTGCAACAAGCCGAATAACAGGCAGGCGCCCATTGCATGCCACGGCCGCCATTTCGCAAAGATCAGTGCAGCCAGCGCGATAAACCCACGGCCTGCGGTCATGTCCTTGACGAAGCCGGCCTGCAGCGCAGTGGCCAGATAAGCCCCGGCGATGCCACACAGCACGCCACAGATGGCAACAGCGGCATAGCGTAAGCCAACGACCGAGACACCGGCAGTGTCCACGGCAGCGGGGTTTTCACCCACAGCGCGGAGGCGCAAGCCGAACCGTGTGCGATACAGAATCCACCATGTTGCCGGAACCATCAGGAACGCGACATAGACCAGGACTGAATGGCCCGAGAGCAACTCGGAATAGATCGGCCCGATGATCGGCACTCCGCTCAGCGACTCGGCAAAGGGGAAGTTGATCGGTGTGAAACGACCGCCACCAAACAGTGAGGGCGTGCGTCCGCCCTGTTCGAACCAGCTTTGCGCGACAAGGACCGTCATACCTGCCGCAAGAAAGTTGATTGCGACCCCGGATATCAACTGGTTGCCCCGGAAGGTGATCGAGGCCAAACCGTGAAGTCCGGAAAGAACAAGAGAAGAGGCGATCCCCGCCAGCAGGCCCAACCAGACTGATCCGGTCACGGCCGCGACGGCTGCCGAGAAGAAGGCGGCCATCAGCATCTTGCCTTCCAGACCGATGTCGAAAATGCCTGCACGTTCGGAATAGAGCCCAGCCAGACAAGCCAGCAATAGCGGTGTGGCCAGACGGATGGTCGAATCCAGGACCTGGATGAAGGTAATGAAGAACTCCATCACTGCGCTCCCTTCCGCAGGCTCAGGAACAGCTTTTCAAGCGGCATCCGGACCATGTTGTCCAATGCTCCGGTGAACAGGATCACCAGGGCCTGAATGACTACGATCAGTTCGCGCGGGATCGACGTCCAGAAAGCCAATTCTGCGCCGCCCTGATAGAGAAACCCGAACAGGATCGCCGCTAGGAATACACCAAACGGGTGCGACCGGCCCATCAGCGCCACGGCGATGCCGATGAAACCCGCGCCTTCGGTCGCGTTCAAGACCAAGCGCTCTGCCTCGCCCATCACGTTGTTGATCGCCATCAGCCCCGCCAGCGCGCCTGATATCAGCATCGCTATGATCGTGATCCGCACAGGTGAAATGCCTGCGTAGACGGCGCCGGTTTCGGTTTTGCCGTAAGATCGGATTTCATAGCCCAACCTTGTCCGCCAGATCAGTGCCCAGACGACAAAACAGGCCAAAACCGCAATGAAGAACGTGATATTAACAGGGGTCCCTTTAAACACCACGTTTTCGGCGGTTGAGAACATCGACTGAAATGTGGGCAGGTGAACGGCCTCGGGGAAACGCGCAGACGAGGGGTCTTGCGCGCCCGGTGGTCGCATAAGATTGACCAACACGTAGTTCAGGAATGCCGCCGCAATAAAGTTAAACATGATCGTTGTGATCACGATGTGACTGCCGCGCTTGGCTTGTAGATAGGCCGGAATGGCGGCCCATGCGGCGCCAAACAGCATCGAACCTGCGCAAGCCGCCAACAGCGCAATGCTCCAATGCGGCCACGGGATGTAAAGGCATACCATGGCAACGCCCAGCCCGCCCAGCATAGCCTGACCTTCGCCCCCGATGTTGAACAGTCGGGCGTGGAAGGCGACAGCCACGGCCAACCCGGTGAACATAAAGTTGGTGGCATAATACAGCGTATACCCCCAACCGTAGGTCGACCCGAGCGCACCGGTCACCATCAGTTTCACCGCTTCGATCGGGTTTTCACCGATGGCCAGAATGACCAAAGCGGACAAGATTGCGGCCAATATCAGACTGATCAGCGGGATCAGCACCACATCGGCCCATTTGGGCATCTTTTCCATGTTACGCGGCCTCTCCCGCAACGCCGGCCATCAACAGGCCAAGTTCTTTTTCATCTGTTTCATGGGGCAGTCTTTCGCCCATGACATGTCCGTCAAACATCACAGCGATGCGGTCCGATAGCGAGAAGATTTCTTCCAACTCGACCGAGACCAGCAGGATTGCTTTACCCTGATCGCGCAGCGCGACGATCTGCTTGTGAATGAACTCGATCGCGCCGATGTCGACGCCGCGGGTTGGTTGTCCGACCAATAGAAGATCCGGGTTCCGTTCAATTTCGCGTGCGACAACAATCTTTTGTTGGTTCCCGCCCGAGAAACTTTTGGCCGGAAGCCACGCGTCAGGTGGCCGGACGTCGAATTTTTCGATCTTGCGCTCGGTATCGGCGCGCAGGGCGGCGTTGTTCATGAATATCCCGCTCTGATAGGCAGGATCACGGTGATAGCCAAAGGCCACGTTTTCCCAAGCGTGGAAGTCCATCACAAGACCTTCGCGCTGACGGTCTTCCGGAACATGCGCAATATGCTGGGCGCGACGGGCCTGACCGTCCGATCCCGGGCCGCTAAGCGCCAGCGGGGCACCGTTCAGTTTGATCGACCCCTGACCCGGACGCATGCCGCCCAGAACTTCCAGAAGTTCCGATTGGCCATTTCCGGCCACGCCAGCGATACCGACGATTTCACCGGCCCGAACGGTCAGGTCGATACCCTTGACCCGTTCGACCCCGGCCGAATCGAAAACGCTGAGCTTTTCAATTTCCAAAACGGGCTTACCGGGTTGCGCAGGTACTTTGTCGACCTGCAGCAGCACCTTGCGGCCCACCATCAGCTCGGCCAGTTCTTCGGGGCTGGTGTCGGCTGTTTTCACCGTTGCCGTCATCTGGCCGCGACGCATGACCGAAACCGTATCGGTGTTTTCCATGATTTCGCGCAGCTTGTGCGTGATTACGATGATTGTCTTCCCTTCGGCCCGCAGGCGGTCAAGGATGCGGAAAAGCTGGTCAGCCTCGGACGGGGTCAGGACCCCGGTGGGTTCGTCCAGAATCAGAATCTCGGCCTTGCGATACAGGGCTTTCAGGATCTCGACCCTTTGCTGCATTCCGACGCCAATCTCGTCGATGCGCTTGTCGGGATCTACGAACAGCTCGTATTCCTCTTCCAGCGCTTTCAGTTCTTTGCGCGCTTTGGACAAGGACGGGGCCAGCAGCCCGCCGTCCTCGGCACCGAGAACGATGTTTTCCAGAACGGTGAAATTCTCAACCAGTTTGAAATGTTGGAACACCATCCCGATCCCGGCAGCAATGGCCGCCTGGCTGTCAGGGATGTCGGTCTTGTTGCCGTTAATCCAGATTTCACCTTTATCGGCTTTGTAAAAGCCGTAGAGGATGCTCATCAGCGTGGATTTGCCCGCACCGTTTTCACCGATGATCCCATGGATCGTACCGGGGGCGACGCTGATGGAAATGTCTTTATTGGCCTGAACCGGCCCAAAGGCTTTGGATATCCCTTTGAGCTCAATGGCGGGGACGGTCATGTCTTGTCCTCAATTGCCGAAAGGGCCGCGGTGTCATACGCGGCAGAGTCGGGGGCAAGGCGGAGGTTGTACCCCCGCCTTGCGCGATATCAGAACTGCAGTGCCGGGCAGCTGTCGTTCTCATAATAGCTGACAACAGAGACGTTACCGTCGATGATGTCCTGACGCGCTTTGTCGACTGCGCCTTTCATCTCGTCCGAGACCAGAGGTGCGTTGTTGTCATCCATGGCGACGCCAACACCTTCTTCGGCCAGACCCATCTGGAACACGCCGGTTTCCAGGCCTTCGCCCGCTGACATCGCATCATAAACGGCAACATCAACGCGTTTCAGCATCGAGGTGAGAACCTTACCCGGGTGCAGGTGGTTCTGGTTGCTGTCCACGCCGATCGACAGGATGCCTTCGTCTGCCGCGGTCTGCAGTACGCCAACACCGGTGCCACCAGCGGCTGCATAGATCACGTCAGCGCCCTGGCTGATTTGTGCTTTGGTCAATTCCGAACCCTTCACCGGGTCGTTCCATGCTGCCGGGGTGGTACCGGTCATGTTGGCAACAACATTGATGTCAGGGTTTACAGCCTTGGCACCCTGCGCATAACCGCAGCCAAAGTGTCGGATCAGCGGGATATCCATGCCACCGATAAAGCCAACGGTGCCGGATTCCGATGCCATCGCGGCCATCATGCCGACCAGATATGATCCTTCATGCTCGGCAAAACCGATTTGACGGATGTTGGGGATGTCCAACCAGTTGACGTCAACTGCAACAAATTTGGTGTCCGGGTAGTCAGCAGCCACGGCGGACAGCGGATCTGCCATACCAAATCCCATCGTGATGATTGGGTTTGAGCCGGATTCAGCGAAACGGCGCAGAGCTTGCTCGCGCTGTGCTTCGGACTGGATTTCGATCTCGTTGTAGGTGCCGCCTGTTTCTTCGGCCCAACGCGACGCGCCATTGTGGGCGGCTTCGTTAAACGATTTGTCGAACTTGCCGCCGAGATCAAAGATCAGGGCAGGATCTGCCAGCGCAGCGCCAGCCGTAAGTGCGACTGCGGCGGTGGCACCCATCAAGGATTTCATCAGGGTCATTTTATACTCCCGTTTGTTATTATCGGTCGGGGCGAAGATAGCCCCGTTCACCCACTGTTAGCGAGCATAACTGTTGTGATGGCGGGAATTAAGGACGTTTGCAACCGCCGTGGTCAACAGATTTTTGACCATTTGGTCGAAAAAATATGTCTTAAGCGGTCAATCCAGCGCGGATTCCATCACGATAGCATCGATTTTCTGATTGTTTTCGCGCAGGTAATACCCCTTGCGCAAACCACAGGCGCGATAACCGCTGTGTTCATACAGCGCGATGGCGGGCAGGTTATCCGCAGCGACGTCCAGGAAAGCGCGCGTCGCGCCCAAAGCCTTTGCTTTGGAATGCCACTCTTGCATGCACGCTCGGGCCAGGCCCTGCCGCTGAACGTCTGGATGCGTGGCGATTGTCAGCAATTCAGCCTCATCGCCGATCACCTGGAACAGCGAAAAAGATTGAGTATTTCCAACGATATGTATGAACCGATTGTTCAGAAGATCCGCAAATTCGACCGCAGCCCACGACCGTGACTGGGTAAATGCCGCCGCGTGTGTTTTGGCAAGTTCCTCGGGGCTCATCAGTCCAGCAAAACCGGGGGTGTGTCTTTGGAAGGGGCCGCATCCGCAGGCCGAACATAGAGTGGCGCTGGCTGCGCAGTTTCGGTTTGCCACCTTTGCCCGGCGACCCGGGCAATAGCACGAACCTGTGCATCGGCGTCGTCATTCAGGATCAGAGGGCCAAGTGATTCTGCCTCAGTTTGAGGCATTAGCATCGGACCTTGGTCCGGGAACGCCACGTAAACCTGATCACGCGGGGCGCGGATCGCAGGCAGGGCGTCCGTAGGCATTTCGGCCAAAGCGTCGAACCCGGACACGCCTACCGCTGGAACGCCAAGCCCTAGGGCTAGGCCGCGCGCCGCAGAAACCGAGATTCGGATGCCGGTAAAGTTTCCGGGTCCAACGCCGACACCGATCGCGGACAGGTCTTTCCACCCATATCCGGCATCGGCCAGAACTTCTTCCAGCAACGGCATCAGACGTTCGGCTTGACCGCGCGACATGGCTTCGATGCGCGAAGTCACGATCCGGTTGCCGCACAACAAAGCGGCCGCGCAATGCGCGGCCGATGTATCAAACGCCAAAATAATGGGGTCAGACGGCAACAGGACGAACCTCGGTCACTTCGGGGATGTAGTGGCGCAGCAGGTTTTCGATACCCATCTTCAACGTCAGGGTCGAAGACGGGCAGCCCGCGCAAGCACCCTGCATGTGCAGGTAGACAACGCCCCGGTCAAACCCGTGGAACGTGATGTCGCCGCCATCCTGAGCAACTGCCGGACGGACGCGGCTATCAAGCAAGTCTTTGATTTGATTAACTACTTCTGCATCCTCGCCGGTGTGCTCTGCATGGCCCGATGCGGCTGTTTCACCAGCGCCGATGACCGGTTGGCCGGATTGATAATGCTCCATCACCGCACCCAGAATCGCAGGCTTGATGTGATCCCATTGGACATCATCGGACTTGGTGACGGTCACGAAGTCATTGCCGAGGAATACACCCGTTACTCCGCTAACCGCAAAAATCCGTTTTGCCAAAGGTGATTTTTCACCGGCTTCAGCCGATGGGAAATCCGCAGTGCCCGCTTCCAGCACGGTTTGGCCGGGCAGAAATTTCAAGGTTGCAGGGTTCGGCGTGGATTCGGTCTGGATGAACATGTCACGGCTCCGTTTCAGTTGCTTCTGATATGCGGGTCCGGGCCGGATAAGTCAAGATTTGGAACGATTCTAAATGTTGGCCGCCAACCGGATCGCATCATCCAACCGATCATCTCCCCAGTATAGTTCGTCGCCGACCAGAAAACTCGGCGCACCGAACAGTCCTTTGGCCTGTGCGGTTTTGGTCTGCTCGATCAGAACTGACTTGATCTCGGGGTCTCGGGTTCTGTCCAAAAGGTCGTCAGGCAAACCGGCGGATTTCAGGCAATCAACCAGAACTGCATCTTCCGACACATTCTGACCTTGTGCGAATTCGGCTTTATAGACCGCCCGAACAAATCGCGCCCTGTCGGTCTGATTTTCAATAGCCAGCGTGAGGCGCGCAGCCTTCAGGCCGTTTTGCGGAAACGGGTCCGGCTGCCGGAAGGGCAGGCCGCGCTGCGCCGTCAAACGCTCCATATCGCGCCACATATAGCGCCCTTTGGCCGGGTAAATGTTAAACGGAGAATTGTTCCAGCCCTGCGCCGCGAAAATGGGCCCCAGAAGAAAGGGATGCCATTCTACGGCGACGTTATGCTGTGCCGCAGCCTGTTCGATTCGCATGGCGCTGAGGTAGGAATAGGTCGATGCGAATTCGAACCAGAACTGGATGCGGCATTGCATTGGGTGGCCTCAGGTGATGGCTTCCAGCTTATCCTTGCTTAGGTCGCCGGGCACAATTGTGATCGGAATCGGCAGGCTGCCCGAGTTTTTGGTCAGCTGCGTCACCAGTGGACCGGGCCCTTTCTTTTCGATGCCAGCCCCCAGGACCAGAACGCCGATGTCCGGGTCTGACTGGACATGTTCGATGATCTGAGGGACAGGGTCGCCTTCGCGAATGGACAACTCGGGGTCGATCCCTTGTTTGTCGCGCATCCATTTGGCGAAAACTTCGTAATGCGCATGAATGCGTTCGCGTGCCTCTTCGCGCATGGTTTCGGCAACACCGATCCAGTGATTGAACTCATCGGGTGGGATGACGGACAGGATCGTTACCCCTCCACCGGTATGGGCTGCACGCATTGCAGCGAAACGCATCGCGTTAAGGCATTCGCGGCTGTCATCCAGAATGACTAGAAACTTACGCATGGGTGTCCTCGTGTATTTAGGGGGATCATGCCCGACCAAATGCGGGCTGGCAACACGGCGTATGACTACCGAGTGCTTGCAGCCCAGTCCCAATAGAGCGCGCGCGCGCGGCGTGCAATCGGTCCGACCTGATATTGAGTGTCCTCCAACGCCGTGACGGGGGTTATTTTGTTCATGTTACCGGTCATAAACACCTCGTCCGCCTTATGAAAATCTTCAAAGCTGAGGACGGATTCGTGGACCGTCACGCCGTCGGCGCGCAGGTTTTTGATATGTCGCGCTCGGGTGATTCCGGCCAGAAAAGTTCCATTGGGCGTAGGGGTGAAGACCTCGCCATCGCGAACCATGAAGATGTTTGCGGTGGCGGTTTCCGCCACATGACCCAAGGCGTCCGCAACCAGTGCGTTCGAGAACCCTTTGGACCTGGCCTCTTTCAGCATTCGGGCGTTGTTGGGATACAGGCATCCGGCTTTGGCATTCACAACGGCTGATTCCAGAACCGGTCGGCGGAATCGCGTGGTGGTCAGCGTGACCGAAGCTGTTTCCGGTGCCATTGGTATCTCTTCCAGACAGATAGCAAAGCCGGTGCTGTCCTGCTGAGGCACAATGGCCGTGGCATCACCGTCGATGCCCCAATACATCGGTCGAATATAGACGGCGGAACCTTTGGCATAGCCATCCAGCCCTTCGCGGACGATCTCGACCATCTGTTCGGTCGTCACGGTAGGAGTCAGCAAAAGCGCCTCGGCCGAGCGGTTGACCCGTTCGCAATGGGCAACCAGATCCGGGGTAAGCCCGTCAAAAAATCGCGCGCCGTCAAAGACCGAAGATCCCAGCCAAGCGCCATGGTCTGCCGCCCGCATGATCGGGGCGTCCCCGTTGTGCCACTGACCATCAAAATAGGTGCGGATATTTTTGCCGACTGCCATGACGCCCTCCTTTGCCCTCGGGGCAACCTAGGAAGGCGTCACGGGAAGGTCCAGCGCAATCAGCCTTGTTTTGCGCCAACCATACCCACGATGTCGTAGGTCTGTTGCAGGATCGGGGCCGCTATCGCCCGCGCCTTTTCCGCGCCGCGTGCGAGAATCCGGTCAATCTCGGCCTCTTCACCCATCAGGCGCGCCATCTCGGTTGAGATCGGCGACAGTTTGGCGACCGCCAGCTCGGCCAGCATCGGTTTGAATTCGCCGAATTGCTTGCCGCCGACTTCGGCCAGAACCTGTTCCGCCGTTTGATCGCTGAGCGCGGCGTAGATGTTGACCAGATTGCGGGCCTCGGGGCGTTCGGACAGACCATCGGTTTCTGAAGGCAGCGCATCCGGGTCGGTCTTGGCCTTGCGGATCTTTTTGGCGATCGCATCGGCATCGTCGGTCATATTGATCCGGGTCATGTCGGACGGGTCCGAAGATGACATTTTACGAGAGCCGTCGCGCAGGTTCATCACACGTGGCGCGGGGCCGCCGATGACCGGTTCGGTCACCGGGAAGAAATCCACGCCGTAGTCATGGTTGAACTTGATGGCGATGTCGCGGGTCAGTTCCAGATGCTGTTTCTGGTCTTCGCCCACCGGCACATGTGTCGCGTGGTAGGTCAGGATATCCGCCGCCATTAGCGCCGGATAGGCAAACAAACCCAATGAGGCGTTCTGTGCGTTCTTGCCCGCCTTGTCCTTGAACTGAGTCATCCGCTGCATCCAGCCCATGCGGGCGATACAATTGAAAATCCACGCCAGCTGCGTGTGCTCGGCCACTTGGCTCTGATTGAACAGGATGGACTTTTCGGGGTCCAGACCGGCGGCAATGAAACCGGCGCAGACTTCGCGGGTCTTTTCGCGCAGACGGGCAGGGTCTTGCCAGACGGTGATCGCGTGCAGGTCGACCATGCAGTAAATGGTCTCGTAATCTTCGCCCTGCATATCCACAAAACGCTTGAGTGCACCCAGGTAGTTGCCAAGGTGCAGGTTTCCCGAAGGCTGGATGCCGGAAAACACGCGCGGCGTGAACTTGGTTTCGGTCATCGAAGGGAACTCCCGTCTGGAAAAATCAGCCCCCGTCGCTTACCCATGAGGTCAAGGGACGTCAACAGCCGCGAAAGGCCAGCCCAATGAGCAGTGAGCATTATACACCCGCCGTGAACCCCTTGCCGCCGGTCGTGGTGGCGTTGGTGTTGTTTATCATGGGGATCGAATTGGCGTTTACGTTGGGTTCGCGCGGCCTGGTCGGAGGACCTGGCGCAGTTGGTTGGCGCCTGGATGCCTTGCAGAGTTATTCATTTTCCCCGGACATCTTTCACTGGATGATCCAGAACGGGCGCTGGCCGTTTGAACACGTGATCCGTTTCGTGACCTATCCGTTCGTCTCGGGCAGTTTTACCCAGGCGGTTTTTGTCAGCGTCTTCGTTCTGGCTATGGGCAAATTGGTGGCCGAAGTGTTCGGTGGCCTGCAGATGCTGATCATTTTCGTTGTGTCTGGGATTGGCGGTGCGTTGATCTATGCGCTGGTGCTGAACCCAAATTACCCGTTGGTCGGAGGGTTCCCTCCGGTCTATGGCCTGATCGGTGCGTTCACGTGGTTGCTGTGGCGCAAGCTGTCTCTGGTCGGTGAGAACCAGTCCCGCGCATTCAGCCTTATCGCGGTCTTGATGGGCATCCAGCTGGTGTTCGGCCTTTTGTTTGGCGGCACATCGGATTGGGTCGCAGATCTTGGCGGATTTGCCACCGGATTTGGCTTGTCGTTTTTTCTGGCTCCCGGCGGATGGGCGCGGATCGTGGGACGTATTCGCCGCGACTGATCAGGATCGGCGCAATGCTTTCCTGAACTCGGACAGCTCGAACGCTTTGAAGAGGTGGCCGAGGAAGAAATAGGCGGCTGCTGCAAATATGATCAGGACAAGCAGCGCCAGATAACGCCAGCCTGGCAGCTGGAACGTCCAACCAAAGACATACAGCGCGGCGTACAGAACCACACCCATACCTAAAGAGGCGGTTACAATCCGCCATGCGCGGCGCTTGAAGCGGTCATCCAACTGCGCCTCATCGCCAAAACGCCGCGCCCCTATAGCCAGCAGAACGACCATGGCCCAGCCCGCAGTCGAGGCCGCGATCGCAGGTGCGATCCATCCGACCAACGGGTAAAGGCCAAAGGCCAGCCCAGCATTGATGATCATCGCAACCACGGCATAGCGAAACGGAGAGCGAGTGTCTTCGCGCGCGAAGAACAACGGTTGCAGAAGTTTTTGTATCATGAAAGCGGGCAGACCGACGCCATAGATAGCTACGGCCAAGGCAGTGGCTGCCGTGTCCTCGGGGCTGAACTGGCCACGTTCGAACAGGACCGACACAAGAGGTATTGGAATGATCAGAAAGGCAACAGTGGACGGCAGGGTCAGCAGCAGTGTGAACTCTCCGGCGCGGGAATAAGCATTGCGCGCACCGTCTTTGTCCCCTGCGCGCAGGCGCCGTGACAGATCGGGCAGCAGGACGATTCCCACCGCAATGCCGACGACGCCTAAGGGAAGTTGATACAGCCGGTCTGCAGCGAACAGCCAACTGACGGCCTTTTCGGTTTTGGACGCGACCAGCTGGCCAACAACCAGATTGACCTGTGTTACACCCATCGCCAGGGCGGCGGGTACTGCAATGCGAACCATGCGCCGCATTTCCGGGTTGAGCTTGGGCAATCCGGGGCGAATGCGAATACCCGCACGCTCAGTCGCCACCCAGACCAGCGTCAGTTGCGCGACTCCTGCCAGCGGAATGACAGTGATCAGCCACCGGATCACTTCGCCGCCGGACAACGCGCCTGCGATCAACGCAGTGCAAGCAAAAATATTCAGCAAGACAGGCGCAGCGGCGGCGGCAGCAAATCGACCGGTGGCGTTCAGAACGCCGGAAAACAGTGCGGCCAACGACATGAACAGGATATAGGGAAAAACGACGTAACCATAGTCGACGGCCATGTCGAAGCGTTCATCGCCATAGAACCCTTCGGCGGTCAGCCAGACAAGTCCAGGCATGAAAACCATCGCCAATCCAACCAGTGCCAAAACAGCCGCCGCCAGCAGGTTGAAGGCATCCTGAGCAAACCCTTCGGCGTCTTCTTCGCCTTCCAGTCGTTTCGAGAACATTGGCACAAAAGCGGCGTTAAAGGCCCCTTCGGCAAAGAAGCGGCGAAACATGTTGGGTAGGCGGAAAGCGGCGACAAAGGCGTCCATCACCGGACCGGGCCCGATATAGGCGGTTAGCAGAATCTCTCGGAGAAATCCCAAAATTCGACTGGCCAGAGTCCAGAATCCGACCGTGAACAGGCCTGAAAACAAACGGATCTGTTTCATGAGATTGCGCGCTCCGCACCTTCGGTGATGGCTTTGCGCAGCTTGGTCTCAAGACCGCGTTGTTTGCTTTCGGAATGGTATTTCAGGCCGAACATGTCCTTGACGTAAAACGTATCGACAACCTGTTCACCATAGGTCGCGATCACGGCGTTGGCGATATAGACATTGGCCGCCGCCAGCGTTCTGGTCAGGTCATACAACAGGCCCGGGCGGTCGCGTGTATCAACCTCGATGATGGTGTAGATCTCGGACCCGTCATTATCGAAGATGATATGGGTCGGCACATTGAAGGCGCGTTCGCGTTTCTTGATCTTGTCGCGCGATTTCAGAGCGTCACGCGCCACGACTTCGCCCTTGAGCGTCTTTTGGATCATCTGTGTCAGTCGCGGTAATCGGCTGTCCTCAAAAGGGTGGCCCTCGGCATCCTGAATCCAGAACGCATCGGTGACGTACCCGTCCTTGGTGGTATAGCTACGGGCGTCGACCACGTTGGCCCCAACCAACGCAAGCGCGCCGGCGATGCGGGCGAAAATCCCTGGATGGTCTGCCATGGCAAAACACGCGCGGGTAGCGTCGCGATAGTCATCCGGGTGCAGGTGAATTTCCATCGCGCCGGGGTCGCCGCTGTGTTCTAGAGCGCGTAGCATTTTCGCGAACTCAATATGTGTAGACAGGTTCAGGCCCTGCCAGTAGGGCGCATAGTGTCGTCCTGTTTCGGCCTTCAGGTCAGCCTTCGACCAATTGTCAAGCGCCGAACGCAGCGCCTTTTTGGCTTCTGCGCCACGGTTGGCCCGGTTCAGGTCTTCCATACCGGTTTCAAGCGCCCGTTTGGTTTCAGCGTGCAAGGCGCGCAGCAGGGTGGCCTTCCAGTTGTTCCAGGTGTTGGGCCCAACGCCGCGAATATCACACACGGTCAGAACCGTGAGCAGATCCAACCGTTTGACCGTCTTAACCGCCTTGGCAAAATCGCGCACGGTGCGCGGGTCCGAGATGTCGCGTTTCTGCGCCATGTCGGACATCAACAGGTGATATCGCACCAGCCATTCCACGGTTTCAGAGTCTGATTTGTTCAGACCCAACCGTGGAGCAACCTTGCGTGCGATCTGAGCGCCCAGAATCGAGTGATCTTCGGGTCGCCCCTTGGCGATATCGTGCAGCAGCAAGGCCACATAGAGGACCTTGCGATTAACCCCGCGTTTCAGGATCGATGAGGCCAGCGGCAGCGATTCAACCAGTTCACCGCGTTCAATCTGGGCCAGGTTGACGATGGTCTGGATCGTGTGCTCGTCCACTGTATAGCTGTGATACATGTTGAACTGCATCATCG
Source organism: Ruegeria sp. CDSB013 (assembly GCF_059611165.1). Taxonomy (NCBI): domain Bacteria; kingdom Pseudomonadati; phylum Pseudomonadota; class Alphaproteobacteria; order Rhodobacterales; family Roseobacteraceae; genus Ruegeria; species Ruegeria sp. CDSB013. The sequence goes on from NZ_JBXWPA010000007.1 coordinate 111,094, forward strand.
CCACGATGTGTTCGAACTCTGGCAAAAACGCCGACAATACTCCCAATTCGTTCATACGGCGCAGGGCGCGTTCCGGGTTGCCGTGTTTCAGCATCAGGTCCAGAAAAATGCGCTGCGCCTCTTTGTTTTGGCGCATGTCGTCGTCGATGAGGTTTAGGTTGGCTGTCACCAGCCGCATCGCATCCGGGTGGATCAGCATGCCAGTGCGAAGACCTTCCTCGAACAGACGCAGAAGGTTCAGCTTGTCGGACAGAAACTTCTTGGCGTCCGCTACATCCAAGCGACCGTGAACGACCTTGTACCCTGCTTTGACACGCGGTCGGCGCCGAAAGATGCGTTCCAGTAGGGCGGCACCTTTCACGTGTGACGCTTCGAGTTTGGTCAGGAAGATCCGGGTCAGTTCACCAACGCGCGTTGCCTCGCGGAAATAGCGTTGCATGAACACTTCAACAGCCCGTCGTCCGGCCCTGTCTTCATAACCCATACGGTCGGCAACCTCGACCTGCAGGTCGAAGGTCAGTTGTTCTGTCGCACGACCGGTCAGCAGATGCAGATGAGAGCGTACAGCCCACAGAAACTCTTCGGCCTCTACAAAGGTGTCGAATTCCTCGGGTTCAAACAGGCCCAGAGGGACCAGTTCAGCCACGTCCTGAACGCCATAGATGTACTTTGCAATCCAGTAGAGCGATTGAAGATCGCGCAGCCCACCCTTGCCTTCTTTTACGTTGGGCTCGACCATATAGCGCTCGCCCTGTTTGTGGTGGCGCTCGTCACGTTCCTGCAGCTTGGCCTCGATGAATTGACGCTCGCTGCCCTTGAACAGCTCGGTTTTCAGGCGGCTATCAAGCTCTTCGGCAAGGGCCGCGTCGCCAGCCAGGTAACGCTGCTCCAGCATGGCGGTGCGGATGGTGAAATCCTCGGTGCCCAGTCGCAGACAATCCTTGATCGTTCGGGATGAATGGCCAACCTTCAGGCGCAGATCCCAAAGCATGTAGAGCATGGACTCGATGACACTCTCAGCCCAGGCGGTGATCTTGTACGGGGTCAGAAATAGCAGATCGACGTCCGAGGCCGGGGCCATTTCGCCGCGGCCATATCCACCAACAGCAAGAACCGCAATCTTTTCGCCCTGCGTCGGCGTTGCCAGTCGATGCAGATAGGTGCTGGCCACCTGCATTGCTGTGCAGACCAACCCGTCGGTAAGATAGGTGTAGGACCGTGTCAAAGGTCTGGCGTCAAAGGGGCGTTTAGCGAAGGCATCCGCAATGGTCTTGCGCCCAGCCTTTTGGGCATCGCGCAGGATGCGCACGGTTTCATTCCGCCGCGCGGCATTGTCCTTAATATTTTCAAAGGCTTCCGACAGTTGCGCCAGGATGGCGGTACTGTCGAAAATTTCATCGGCCGCGCAGATCAGCTCACCCTTGGGGGTGAGTGTCAGCACCGGCTGATCAGAAACCGGCGCCAGAGAAGCTTTGAGGGGCGGAGTCAATCACTACTACCTGTTTGTTCTGGATCGTGGCAACGGCCAGACCGCGTTCATTCGTACCGTCGGACCGAAGGCGGAAGATGCCACCAACGCCTTGGAATCCGGCGTTCTGGGTCAGGGCTGACGTGGTCAACGCATCGGATTTGCCCTGGCTGACCAAAGCCGCAATTGCTGCAATGCCGTCATAGGCCAGACCACTGATCGGGTGCGGAGCCTCGCCATAGGTGTTGTTATACCGCTGGCGGTATGCCTGCGCCTTTGCCGGGTCGGGCAGGGCGAACCAGCCCCCTTGAACACCTGGCAGTTCTAACGTCTGTGCCGGTATGTCCCAGCGCGTCAGGCCGAGGAATTGGGTGGTGGCCGACGACACACCAGCTTCTGGCAACAGTTGCGAATATAGCGGCAGCGCACCAGCTGTCGTCGCTGTCAGAAACACCGAATCTGCACCGGCAGCATCCACGGTTGCCTTGATCGTCGGAACCGAGTTGATGACGCCTTGCTGGGACCGGTCATAACCAATCGTACCAGCATTCGCTACGCGGCTGCCGGCAAGCGCAGTTGCAATCGCCGATTGACCAAGCTGCCCGGCTGCATCGTTGCTGTGGACGATGACCATGCTGGTCTTGCCTTGTGATCCGGCAAAGTTGACCAAACGGTTAGCCGTATTCTGAAAGGTCGGGCCCAGAACAAAGACGTTGCCACCTGCAATGCTGGTATTGTTCGAGAAGGATAGCACGTTGACCTTGTTGTTTAGCACAGCGAGACCTGCCGAGTTTGCTGCCTGCGCGTAAACCGGGCCAATGATGATCTTCGCCCCATCCGCGACGGCTTGTTGCGCCACTGTCGCGGCCGTGTTCGAGCTGCCCCGCGTGTCGTAAACACGTAGGTCTATCGTAACATTCTGCAAATCGGCCATCGCCAGACGCGCTGCGTTCTCAAGGCTCCGTGCAAGTTGAGCGTCGCCCGAATTTCCCGATCCCGCCGGAACCAATAGTGCGACCGGAACGGGTTTCGACGTGTTAATGGATGGGCCTCCACCAAGGCCGCCGGGCTCACATGCAGCGAGGAATGCGGCGGCTGCCAGGATCGCGGCGGATTTCGCCAGCTTGCGAACGGGCTTGCAAACGGTAAACATCTAAATGAAAACTCCCTGTCCCGGCGGCTTGGGGTACCACCAATCTGTTATGCCGCGATAATAAACGTCACGCTGTGAGGGTCCAGCTTTGAATTTCCAAAAAGTAAGATTGGGCGCTGGCCTGTATTTTGTTGCCACTCCGATCGGGGCGGCGCGCGATATCACGCTTAGAGCGCTGGATGTGCTCGCTTCGGCGGATGTCATCGCCGCCGAAGACACGCGCAGCTTGCGCCGGTTGATGGAAATTCACGGAGTCCCGCTGGATGGGCGGCGAATCCTGGCCTATCACGATCACAGCGGCGTAGGCGCGCGCGGCAAAATCCTTGATGCGTTGCAGGACGGGAAGTCTGTCGCTTATGCCTCCGAGGCCGGAATGCCGCTGATTGCCGATCCGGGATACGATTTGGGGAAGCAGACCGCAGAAGCGGGTCATACGGTGACCTGTGCACCGGGACCGTCAGCGGCGCTGATGGCGCTGACACTGGCCGGGCTGCCGACAGATGCGTTCTTTTTTGCGGGCTTTTTGCCGAACGCGACCGGCGCGCGCCGGTCGCGGATCGAGGCGTTGCGGGACGTGCCGGGCACATTAGTGTTTTACGAATCTCCGAAACGCGTGGCGGCGTGCTTGTCGGATCTTGCAACCGTGCTGGGCAATGACCGTCAGGCCGCAATCTGCCGCGAGTTGACGAAGAAATTCGAAGAAGTTCGTCGCGGGACGTTGGAAGAACTGGCGGCCGACCTGCAAGGGCAGACAGTCAAAGGTGAAATTGTTCTGCTCGTGGACCGCGGACATTCGGAAACTGTTAACGAATCTGACGTAGAAGAGGCGTTGAAACGAGCCTTAGAAACCCATTCGGTTCGCGACGCGGCCGATCTGGTATCAGAGATGTACAAGCTGCCACGCCGCCCGATCTATCAGAAGGCTCTGAAATTGGGAAAGGGATGACATGGCCGCACGATCCGTTCGAAGTTCGGTGTCTTTTCATGCCGGGCAGGCTGCGGAGCAGCAGGTTGCATCAAATTACGAACAACGCGGCTATTCCATCCTAAATCGCCGCTGGCGCGGCGCCGGTGGGGAGATCGATCTTATTGCGCGCGACGCTCGCGGAGTTGTCTTTGTCGAGGTTAAGAAAAGCATCAGTTTCGATGCGGCCGCCGCCCGGATCAATCGCCGCCAGATGGATCGCATCTGCGCATCTGCGGCCCAATTCCTGGAAACCGAACCAGACGGGCAATTGACCAATGTGCGGTTTGACGCGGCTTTGGTGGATGCCTCGGGCGCCGTTCAAATTATCGAAAACGCCTTCGGTTTAACCTGATCCCCATTGAACCCCCGACGTGGCTGGGCCATGTATCTGGCGTGAAACTGAGGGACACGCCATGAAAATCGCCTTTCAGATGGACCCGATCGGGGCCGTGGATATCAATGCCGACAGCTCATTCCGTCTGGCCGAAGAGGCGCAGGCGCGCGGACACTCGCTGTTTTTCTACAGCCCGGATCAGCTAGCCTATCAAGAGGGGCGGATCACCGCACGCGGTCAGGACATGAAAGTTCAGCGCGTGGCAGGCAATCCGGCTGAACTTGGCCCGGAACATGAAGTGGACCTGGCAGAGTTCGACGTGATCTGGCTGCGTCAGGACCCGCCGTTTGACATGCATTACATCACATCGACCCACCTGCTGGACCGTCTTAAGGGCCAGGTGTTGGTTGTGAATGATCCGTTCTGGGTACGGAACTACCCCGAGAAACTGCTGGTTCTGGATTTCCCGGAATTGACCCCGCCGACAACAATTGCGCGCGACCTGCAGACCATCAAGACGTTCAAGGAAAAGCACGGCGACGTCATCCTCAAACCGCTTTATGGAAACGGTGGTGCAGGAGTTTTCCGACTGGATGCGAATGATCGCAACTTGACCTCATTGCATGAACTGTTCACCGGATTCTCGCGTGAGCCTTTGATTGTTCAGAAATTCCTGCCGGATGTCAGCAATGGCGATAAGCGTGTGATTCTGGTCGATGGTGACGCAGTCGGTGCGATCAACCGCGTACCGGCCGCGGGCGAAACGCGTTCGAATATGCATGTGGGCGGTCGCCCTGAGAAAATCGGCCTGTCTGAGCGCGATTTGGAAATTTGTGCCGCGATTGGACCGTTGCTGAAAGAAAAAGGCCAGATCTTTGTGGGTATCGATGTGATCGGCGACTACCTGACAGAGATCAACGTGACCTCGCCGACCGGCATTCAGGAACTTGAGCGGTTTAACGGCGTGAACGTCGCTGAAAAGATCTGGCAGGCGATTGAGGCCAAGCTTTAAGACGCGGCCTTGGCGCTGATACGAAAGCTGAGCGCCTCGGCAATGTGAGGGCGCCGGACATCCGGTGCCCCGTCCAGATCAGCGATGGTACGCGCCACACGCAGGATTCGGTGAAAGGCGCGGGCAGACAGGCCAAATCGCTCGGCTGCCTTCAGCAACAGGTCTTTGCCTTCAGCATCCGGGGCAGCGATTTCATCCAGCAATTTACCCTCGACATCGGCGTTCTGACGGGTGGACAGTGTATCGCAAAACCGCTCTGCCTGAATCGACCAGGCTTGTTCGACGCGCGCGGCAACGGTGGCGGAACCGTCACCCGAGGGTGGTAGGTCCAGATCGGTGAATCTGACCGGGGGCACCTCAATCCGCAAATCAAACCGGTCCATCAGCGGCCCGGAGATTCGGCTCAGATAATCCTCTCCGCAAACAGGTGCGCGGGAACAAGCGCGCCCGGGATCGGTCAGGTACCCGCATTTGCAGGGGTTTGCCGCCGCGACCAGCATGAACCGGCAGGGGTATTTCACATGGGCATTTGCACGCGCGACCATGACCTCTCCAGTTTCAATCGGCTGGCGTAGTGTCTCCAGAACCGTGCGCGGAAATTCCGGGAACTCGTCCATGAACAGAACGCCGTTGTGGGCCAGCGAAATCTCGCCCGGCTTTGCCCCCCTGCCGCCACCAACGATCGCAGCCATGGACGCCGTGTGATGAGGTTCGCGAAACGGGCGGCTGCGACTGATTCCGCCTTCGTCCAAGAGCCCGCACAGAGATTGGATCATTGAGGTTTCCAAGGCCTCTGCTGGCGTGAGCGGCGGCAAAATTCCGGGCAGCCTAGCAGCCAGCATAGATTTCCCTGATCCGGGCGTGCCGGTCATGATCAGATGATGTCGCCCGGCCGCGGCGATTTCCAAGGCGCGTTTGGCGCGCTCTTGCCCTTTGACGTCGCGCAGATCCCTCGCGCTGGGCTCAAGTGTAACTTCGCCGGGTTGCGCGGCGGGCAGAGGGGACTGGCCCGAGAAATGCCGCACCACGTCCCCAAGCGACCCAGCCCCGATGACCTGCGTCGCATCGACCCAAGCAGCCTCGGCGCTTGACGCGCGCGGGCAAAGCAAAGCGCGATCCTCTGCTGCAGCGGTCATTGCGGCAGGCAAGGCGCCAACAACAGGTACCAGAGAGCCGTCCAGAGACAGTTCGCCCAGCGACACCGACCCTTCGGCGGCGTCCCGAGGAATGATCTCTAACGCAGATAGCAGCGCGACCGCGATGGGCAGGTCGAAATGGCTGCCTTCCTTGGGCAGGTCGGCGGGTGACAGGTTGATCGTGATCCGTTTCGACGGCAATGCGATGGCCATGGAACTTAACGCGCTGCGGACGCGGTCCCGCGCTTCGGACACAGCTTTGTCGGGCAATCCTACGATGGAAAAGGCGGGCAATCCCGGCGAGACGGCGCATTGCACCTCGACCGGGCGGGCATCAACCCCTTGAAAAGCAACGGTATGGGCGCGGGCAACCATGAATGACCTTTTTGGTTAACAGGTCGTTGCTGCCACGGTCGCGGTTTAAGAATCGTTAACAACGCGGGTCATTTCGGTGAATTTCGGCCAGGCTCCGGGATCAGCGACAGTTTTGTCACGGCAGAACGAATTACAGAACCCCCAGCGTTGGCCGTCGAGTTCAAGAACTGCAGTAATGGCTTTGCCGGAATAGGGGCAGGTGTCATTGATTGACGTCGTGCCATTAACCGCCTTTGCCTGCGACGTGCCGCCGATTGGCCAAGGTTCTGATTGCAGATCCATTGGGTAGGGAAATGGGTCGTATTCGACCGTCAGTCCCATCGCACGCCATTGGCGGATGGGTCCATCTGACAGCAACTCAAGACAGTATTCGCGATTGGCATTAGACACGGGCAAGCCGTAGCCGATGATCCGCGCCGCGACTGGTGTGTAGACCACGTCAGCCAGCGAATAGCGACCGAACAAAGGACCGGTATTCGCGCCTGACACATCACGGGCATGAGCCCACAAGGTCTCGATCCTTGCCAGATCGGTGCGCGTCTCAGACGAGGGAACGAACCCTTGCCAACACTGTTTGAGTTGCATCGGACACTGTCCGCGCAATGCGCCAAATCCAGCTACCATTTCCGCGCAAAGCCATCGCGCGGTGGCGCGCGCGGCAGGATCTTCGGGCCACAACCCGGCTTCCGGATGCAACTCGGCCAGCGTTTCCGCCATCGCCAGACTTTCCCCAACCACGGTGCCGTCAGGCAATCGCAGGGCAGGGACAAGGCGGGCAGGGGCGAGGGGTTTCATATCCTCGGCCATGGTGCCCGAATAAAGGCCGATCATATGGGAACGATAGGGCAGACCGAACTTTTCCAGCATCAGCCAGCCACGCATGGACCAGCTGGAAAACAAGCGGTCTCCGATAAACAAATCATAAGTCATACGGGAAGGATGGCGTGGCCGACCCGTTCAGTAAATCAGTGATTTGTGCGCGGTTGCATCACGGAAGATGATTGATCCGCCCAACGGACCAGTGTTTTCCGTTGTGCGTGATTTCGGTAACCGAAAGGTTGTCGATGCGATGGCTAAAAGCCTCTTGCGCGTCGACGTCCAGCGCCCTTTGGACCTGTGTCAGGATCACGCCAAAATGCGCTACGACCACGATATCGCACCCGCTGTGTTGCGTGATCAGTTCGTCAACGGCTGCGTTGACGCGTCCGCGAACCTCGTTCCAGCTTTCCCCGTTGGTGGGGCGTACGTCGCCGGGGTTGTCCCAATATGCGAATGCAAGCTCGGGGTCTTCGGCCTCGATCTCTTTGAAGGCACGCAACTCCCACGTGCCGAAATTGATTTCGCGCAGCGCGGGTCGATGCGGTAGTCGCTGGCGGCGGCCCTGTATGGCCGAGGCGGTATCTGCGGCCCGGCTCAGATCAGAGGAAACAACAAGTGCCTTTGCGGGTAGGTGATCATGCAAGCGGGCAACGGCTGCGCGGTCGCTCAGATCGGCGGGAAGGTCGGACCAACCGACCATCGTTTTGGCATGAGTTGGGCCATGACGCACAAGATGCAGACGTGTCAATCCACTTGTCCCTTCAATACAATTGGCAATCCGGCCGTTACCTGCACCACCAGATCGGCCTCGGCGGCCAATGCGATGTTCAGCCGTCCCTGCGCTTCGCGAAACCGGCGGGACAGCGCGTTGTCAGGGACGATCCCTTGTCCAACCTCGTTCGAGACGATGACGACCTGTGCGGAACACAGGCGTAGCGATTGTAAAAGCGCGCTTTGCGTCTGTTCCAGATCGTTTTCTGCAAGCAGGTGATTGGTCAGCCACATGGTGGCACAGTCGATCAGACAGACAGAGTTCGGGGGCAAATCCGCCAATGTCGGGCCAAGGTCAAACGGTGCCTCGATCGTCTTCCAGTCTTCGCCCCGTTGGGAAACATGGCGCTGGACCTTATCTTGCATCTCGTCATCAAACACTTGTGATGTTGCAAGATAAACCCTCTTTTTTCCTGATGAAACAACAAGATGTTCGGCAAAAGCCGACTTGCCCGAGGCCGCGCCGCCCAACACAAAGGTTAAATCCGGACTCACGATAATTACCTTCCATGTGATCCACCCGGTTTTGTTTTGCGTATCGTTCATAGGTCGGCAAAGCAACCCCGGCCCGCGCCTGTGAAAAGGGGAGATTTCAATGGCACTGGACAATGCGAACGACTTCTCGATGTCCCGGAGGGCAATGAAAGCCGAGCTTCTGGACGCGGAAACCGAATTAAAGTTGGCATATGCGTGGCGGGACGACCGCGATGAACAGGCCCTTCACCGATTGATCACGGCCTATATGCGGCTGGCCATTTCGATGGCGGCCAAGTTCAAACGCTATGGGGCGCCGATGAATGATCTGATCCAGGAAGCCGGGTTAGGCTTGATGAAAGCCGCCGACAAGTTCGACCCCGATCGGGGCGTGCGGTTTTCGACTTATGCGGTCTGGTGGATCAAGGCGAGCATTCAGGACTATGTGATGCGCAACTGGTCAATGGTGCGCACCGGGTCCACGTCTTCGCAAAAATCCCTGTTCTTCAACATGCGACGTGTGCAGGCCCGGCTAGAGCGTGAGGCCGCGTCCGATGGCATGGATCTTGACCGTCATCAATTGCATCAGATGATTGCCGCAGAGATCGGCGTTCCGCTGCGGGACGTGGAAATGATGGAAGGTCGTTTGTCCGGCTCCGATTTCTCGTTAAATGCCGTTCAATCGGCAGATGAAGACGGCCGGGAATGGATCGACGCGCTGGAAGATGAGCGCGAACAAGCCGCTGAAGCTGTCGAAAACAGTCACGATACCCAGCAATTGCGTGAATGGCTGGTGACGGCAATGCAGGCTTTGAATGATCGCGAGAGGTTCATTGTCCGCGAACGCAAGCTGCGCGAACCCGCCCGAACGCTGGAAAGCCTAGGGCAGGAACTTAGCCTGTCCAAAGAACGCGTGCGTCAGCTTGAGGCTGCGGCTTTTGTGAAAATGCGCAAGAACCTTGAAGCCCAATCGCGTGAGGTGCAACACTTCATCGCATGAAACATCTTGCGATTCTGCTTTGTGTACTGGTGGTTATGGCCAACTCTGGCCATGCCGATGAGTTGATACCCGACGACGCTGTGTCTGCGATGACGTCTGCGGACGTCGTCATATTAGGCGAAATTCACGACAACCCGCAGCACCACATAATTCAGGCCGAGGCGTTGAAGGCCATCAATCCCTCGGCGGTTGTCTGGGAAATGGTGACTGAAGAAGGTGCTCAGAGATTGGCGGACAAGGCCATTTCCGATCCGGAAGAGCTTGCCAGAATTCTGAAGTGGCTCGAATCCGGTTGGCCGCCGCTTAGCATGTACTACCCGGTCTTTCAGGCCTCAGACGCGCCGGTTTACGGTGCCATGGTTCCGCGTGCGGCGGCCCGAGCGGCTATGGAACGCGGCGCTGCGACGGCCCTAGGCGCAGATGCTGCGCGATATGGTCTGACCGTCCCCTTGCCACGGGATGAGCAGGCGGCGCGCGAAGCCGATCAGCTGGCCGCCCATTGCAATGCGATACCCGAAACCGCCTTGTCGCAACTGGTCGCAATCCAACGGTTGCGGGATGCGGTTCTAACAAGGGCCATATTGCGCGCGGCGGCTGATACCGGCGGACCTGTTGCAGTGATCACTGGCAATGGTCATGCCCGTAAGGACAGAGGGATTCCAACCTTTCTGTCCCGGCTACGCCCCGGTTTAAAAGTTTTCGTGCTGGGTCAGTCCGAGGATGGCGTCATCGACGGTGAGTTCGACGCTGTGATCGACAGCCCCGGCATCGAACGTGAAGACCCTTGTCTGGCGTTTGAGACACAGAATTAACCGCTGGAACTGTCCGTTGGCCTTGCCTAATGTCGGGCCGACCGGGACGGGAAGGGCACAATATGCTGGCATCGAAACGCATTCTTCTAATCATCGGCGCTGGAATCGCGGCCTATAAGTCGCTGGATCTGATCCGGCGGCTTAAAGAACGTGGTGCTTCGGTAACACCGGTTCTAACAGGCGCGGCAGAAGAGTTCGTAACCCCGCTGTCGGTCTCGGCGCTGGCTGGAGAGAAGGTTTATCGCGATCTGTTCGACCTGACGGATGAGGCCGAGATGGGCCATATTCAGCTGTCGAGGTCCGCCGACCTTATCGTGGTCGCACCGGCAACGGCGGACATGATGGGAAAGATGGCGGCTGGGCTGGCCAACGATCTGGCCTCGACGCTGCTGATGGCGACAGATACCCCGGTTTTGTGCGCTCCGGCGATGAACGTTCGCATGTGGGATCACCCGTCAACACAGCGCAACCTCAAGCAATTGCAAGAAGATGGCATCCGGTTTGTCGGACCCAATGAGGGTGACATGGCTTGTGGAGAGTACGGCCCAGGTCGAATGTCGGAGCCTCTTGAGATTGTGGCCGCGGTCGAGGCGCAACTTGGCAACGGTCCGCTAAAGGGCAAGCGCATTCTGGTCACCTCCGGCCCGACACATGAACCGATCGACCCTGTGCGCTACATCGCCAACCGGTCCTCGGGCGCGCAGGGCACCGCGGTGGCACGGGCGTTGTCTGCGCTGGGCGCTGATGTGGTTTTTGTTACCGGCCCTGCCGATGTTTCGCCGCCCGAAGGTGTGCAGGTGATCCGCGTGGAAACCGCGCAGCAGATGTCTGACGCGGTCGACGCTGCACTGCCGGTAGATGCGGGTGTGTTTGCTGCTGCGGTTGCGGATTGGCGCATGGCGGCTGCTTCGGACAAGAAGCTTAAGAAAAGCCGCGATGGTCTTCCGGTGCTTGAGTTTGCTGAGAACCCAGACATCCTCAAACGCGTGTCTAGGCTGGATGCGGGGCGGCCGACGTTGGTAGTTGGCTTTGCCGCAGAAACTGACAACGTGCTTGAACACGCGACCGCAAAACGTGCGCGAAAAGGTTGTGATTGGATCGTCGCCAATGATGTCAGCCCGGCGACCGGCATCATGGGGGGCTCGGAAAACGCGGTTACCCTGATCTCGGACGATGGGGCTGAAGAATGGCCGCGTATGGGCAAGGATGCCGTGGCGCAACGTCTGGCGCAAAAGATCGCCGACGCTTTGGCAAGCTGAACAAGAGGTGCAGTGATGGTAGCAATTCGTGTGATCCGCGAAGACGGGGCTGATCCGGCCATCGCTTTGCCGTCTTATGAAACGACCGGAGCGGCGGGGGCGGACGTCCGGGCAAACCTGCCCGATGGCGCGCCTATCACGCTGGCGCCGGGACAACGCGCCTTGGTCCCCACGGGGTTACGGATCGAGATCCCAAACGGGTACGAGGTGCAGGTTCGACCCCGGTCTGGCCTTGCGCTGAAACACGGGATTACCCTGCCTAATACGCCCGGCACGATCGACAGTGACTATCGCGGCCCGCTGGGGGTGATTCTGCTGAACGCCGGTCAGGAAAGTTTTGAGATTGCGCATGGTGAACGCATCGCGCAACTGGTCGTCGCCCCAGTCGTGCAGGCTGCGTTTGAACCCGTTGAGGTGCTCAGCGACACAGATCGCGGCGCAGGCGGTTTTGGCTCGACTGGACGCGGTTGATGCTTCTAGTTCTGATCCTTGCCGGTGCTCTGTGGGGCATTGGGTACGTAGCGGGGGTGTCCCGAACTGCTCGCTCCGTGTCGGTCAGCGTTTTGCTGATCGGAGTACTTGTTATCCAACTGACGTTGCCGGGTGGGCACCCGCTGCGCGAGGCAACCGGCGGGTCTGCGGCATTGTGGTTGATCCTGGGGGGCGCAGCGGTTTTGGTATTGAGCTATGGCAAGGTGCTCAAAACGCTGCGCAACCGTGCCGCGCCACAGCCAGCCGAGGAAACCGCGATGCAGTCTGACAAGTTCTCTGAGATCGAGTTGGAGCGGTATGCCCGCCACATCGTCCTACGCGAACTGGGCGGGCCGGGGCAGAAAAAGATGAAACAGGCCCGTGTGCTGGTGATCGGCGCGGGCGGTCTTGGTGCGCCTGCATTGCAGTATCTTGCGGCGGCTGGGGTGGGCACCATCGGCGTGATCGACGACGATATTGTTGAAAACGCCAATCTGCAGCGGCAGGTGATCCATCGCGACGCCGATATCGGGATGCCTAAAGTTTTCTCGGCCCAGCAGGCCATGCAGGCCCAGAACCCAAACGTCGTTGTCCTGCCTTACCATCGCCGCCTGACCGATGAAATCGCAGCGGACCTGTTCGACGATTTTGACCTGATCCTCGACGGGACCGACAATTTCGACACACGCTATTTGGCCAATCGCACTGCGGTGGCGCTGGGTAAACCGCTGATTTCGGGTGCTCTGTCACAATGGGAAGGCCAACTGAGCGTCTTTGACCCGGCCAACGGTGCCCCGTGTTATCAGTGTATCTTCCCCGAGGCCCCGGCTCCTGGCTTGGCCCCATCGTGTGCCGAGGCCGGTGTCATTGGCCCGTTGCCCGGCGTGGTGGGCTCGATGATGGCGGTTGAGGCGATCAAAGTAATCACGGGCGCCGGGCAGGCGCTGCGCGCCGAAATGCTGATCTATGACGCGCTTTATGGCGAAAGCCGCAAGATCACACTGACCCGACGCTCAGATTGCCCCATATGCGGAGCAGAAGACGCTTAGGGCAATCGTCGCGCCAGCATTGCAGTAGAATTTCGATGTATTGCAGGCACGGCCTCTGGACCATTCCACCCCGCCTCCCTAGCTTGACCAGCAAAGGAGATCCGCATGACCAATCCGATCCTGTCCGACTGGACCACCCCATTTGAAATCGCGCCATTCGCCCGGATTTCGGATGACGATTTCGCCCCTGCTTTGGAACAGGCGATGGCAGCCCATAACGCGCAGATCGACGCGATTGCAAACAACCCCGAACCGGCCGGTTTTGCCAATACAATCGAGGCACTTGAAGCGGCCGGAGAGCAGATGGACAAGGTTTTGTCTGTCTTTTTCACCGTTGCTGGGGCTGACAGCAACCCGGCGCGGGAAGAGCTGCAGCGTGCATTTTCGCCCAAACTGTCGGCGCATTTTTCAGGGATTTCTTCGAACAAAGCACTGTTTCAGCGGGTCGCGGACCTGTGGGCGCGCAAGGATCAGTTGAAGCTGACCGACGAACAAGCCCGCGTTCTGATGTTAACGCATCGTGGTTTCGTGCGTGCAGGTGCCGCATTGGATGGCGACGATGACACCCGCATGCAGGAGATCAAGTCGCGCCTTGCCTCGCTGGGGACTTCGTTCACCCAAAATCTTCTGGCGGACGAACGGGAATGGTCAATGGACTTGTCCGAAGATGATTTGGAAGGGTTGCCGGAATTCGTTGTGGATACGGCACGGGCCGCCGGGGATGAGAAGGGGGCTGATGGACCTGTCGTCACTCTATCCCGGTCGCTGATCGTTCCGTTTCTGCAATTCTCTCCCCGCCGGGATTTGCGAGCGAAAGCCTACCGCGCCTGGACAGCACGCGGGGCCAATGGCGGTGAAACGGACAACCGCGAGATTGCTGCCGAGATCCTGAGCCTACGCGAAGAGCGGGCCAAGCTTTTGGGCTATTCCAGTTTCGCGGACTACAAGTTGGAAACCGAAATGGCTCGAACGCCAGACCGTGTTAGCGATCTATTGATGCAGGTTTGGGAACCGGCAAAAAAGCGGGCGGACGCGGATGCAGAAATCCTGACCACCATGATGCAGGAGGATGGCGTGAATGGCCCGCTCGAGGCTTGGGACTGGCGCTACTACGCCGAAAAACGCCGCAAGGCCGAACATGATTTGGATGAGGCAGCGCTGAAACCTTACCTGCAGCTTGATCGCATGATTGAGGCGGCCTTTTCCTGTGCCAACAGGCTATTCGGATTAGAGTTCATCCCGCTGGATGTACCGCTTTACCATCCCGACTGCCGGGCATGGGAGGTGACGCGCGACGGGCAGCATATTGCGGTGTTCGTTGGCGACTATTTTGCGCGTGGGTCCAAGCGCTCGGGCGCTTGGTGCAGCGCCATGCGGGGTCAGGCAAAGTTCCCCAAGGAACAGGCCCCAATCGTGATCAACGTCTGCAATTTCGCCAAAGGTGACCCCGCGCTGCTGTCGTATGACGATGCGCGCACGCTATTCCACGAATTCGGCCATGCCCTACATCAGATGTTGTCCAATGTGACCTACGAAAGCATCTCGGGCACCAGCGTTGCACGTGATTTCGTGGAACTTCCCAGTCAGCTCTATGAACACTGGCTGGAGGTACCCGAGGTCCTGGCGGAATTTGCGACCCATGCTGAAACCGGTGAGCCGATGCCTCAAGACATGCTGGACAAGGTTCTGAAGGCGGCGAATTTCGATCAAGGGTTCCAGACCGTGGAATATGTGGCCTCGGCACTGGTTGATCTCGCGTTCCATGATGGCGCAGCACCATCTGACCCGATGGCAAAACAGGCCGAGGTGCTGGCCGGTATCGGAATGCCAAAAGCCATTGGTATGCGCCATGCGACACCGCATTTTGCGCATGTCTTCGCGGGCGACGGCTATAGTTCTGGCTACTACAGCTACATGTGGTCCGAGGTCATGGATGCAGACGCATTTGCTGCATTCGAAGAAGCCGGCGGAGCCTTTGATGCGGAACGGGCAAAGGCCCTTGAGGACAATATTTTATCCACAGGCGGGTCCCGCGAAGCCGAAGACCTATATCTTGCGTTCCGCGGACGTTTGCCAGGGGTTGAAGCGCTGTTGAAAGGCCGCGGGCTAGTCGCGGCCTGACCGGATCAGTAGCCCAGATGGCGGTCAACGAGGTGCAGGAAGGGTTTTCCTTCCTCGCCTCGGATAATGTTTTCACAGATCACCTGAGCTGCAGTCGCGGGGCGGGTTTCCGACGCGATATGCGGCGTGACAGTCACGTTGGGTTGCGCCCAGTAGGGGTGCTCTGGCGGCAGGGGTTCCACGCGAAACACGTCTAGCGTGGCGTGGCTAACGTGCCCCGAATCCAGCACGGCCAGCAGTGCATCGTCGTCGATCAATGGTCCGCGCCCGGGGTTGATGATCCGCGCGCCCTTGGGCAGCAAGGCCAGAGTGTCCGCATTCAGTGCATTCACTGTCGCCGGGGTATCGGGCAACAATAGAACCACGATCTCGGCACTAGATAAGGCGGTGCGCAGGCCGTCAGTGCCGTGCAGACAGGTCACGCCGGGGATGTCCTTTGCGGTTCTGCTCCAACCCGAGACTTTGAAATTCAGCGCGGCCAGCGCCGTTGCGGCGGCTTCTCCTAATGCACCAAGGCCCAGCACACACACATTCCGCTCCTTGGCAAGCGGCGGGGCGTCGGGCGTCCACACGCCGTCCTGCACCGTGATGTAGCGGTCCATGCCCAGATGATAGCGCAGCACCTGACCGACGACCCATTCCGTCATGCCGTGCTTTAGCCCGTGGTCAACCATCCTGGCCAACGGCACAGTCAGCGTTTCGTTGCCCGCGATTTTTTCAACACCGGCCCAAAGGCTCAGAACCGCCTTCAATCGTGTGTAGGGTGAAAAATCCAGCAGCCCGCTTGTTGGTGCATAAACGACGTAGTCGACCTGATCAGGCTCAAACTCAGTTGCCAGACGGAAGTCTAGATTGGCCTGCGACAGCCCTTTTGTAAGTAGAGGTTCATACACGGGCCATTGTTCTGGGCGCGCGGAAAACAGGACGTTTACGGGCATGGGGGGCCTTTCAATTCAGCGGGGGCGGTGAATATGCGCGCTTTGAACAATGCCGAAGGCAGCCATCAGAACCAGCATGGCGGACCCGCCGTAGCTGACCATCGGCAGGGGCACGCCCACAACCGGCGCAAGGCCCATGACCATGGACATATTGACCGCAAAGAACAGGAAGAAGTTGAGCGCAACGCCCAAGGTGACCAGGGATGAGAACCGGTCCTTTGTCGCCAAGGCCGTGACCATGCAAAAGATAATAATCAGGGCGTAAAGGGTCAGCAAAGTGATGCCTCCGACAAACCCGAATTCCTCGGCCAGCGTGGTAAAGATGAAGTCCGTGTGCTTTTCGGGCAGGAAGTTCAGGCGCGACTGTGTCCCTTGCATGAACCCGCGCCCGTTCCAGCCGCCTGACCCCAGCGCGATTTTCGACTGGGTAATGTGATAGCCTGCACCCAGCGGATCGGTGGAGGGATCAAGGAAGGTATCTATTCGGCGGAACTGGTAATCCTTGAGCAACTGCCACTCGGTGCCCCGGCTGTTGAACACGGTGGCAATTAGGCCGACCACCGCCGCGATAACGGCGGCGAAATAAGCCCAGTGCACACCAGCCAGGAACATCAGTCCCCCGCCCGCCGCCAACAACAGGATCGAGGTGCCCAGATCGGGTTGTTTTAGGACCATAGCCGTAGGGATCAGGATCAGGATGACCGGTATAAGCACCCAGAGCGGTCGCGATGTCTTATGAGACGGCAACCAATCGTAGTAGGCAGCCAGAACCATGACCAACGCAATCTTCATGACTTCGGAAGGCTGGAGTCTCATGAAGCCAAGGTCGATCCAACGCTGCGCACCCATGCCGATGGTGCCGAAGAGTTCCACAAAAATTAGCAGAACGATCGAGCCGAGATAGGCCAAGACGGACATGTTGCGCCAGAACCAGATCGGTACCAACGCGATGATGAACATAACGGTCAATCCCAGTCCGAACCGCTCAATCTGGGGTTCGGCCCAGGGCATCCAGGACCCGCCCGCGACCGAATACAGCATCAGGAATCCGGCGCTGGCGACGCTGATCAGCAACAAAGTCAGCGGCCAGTTCATGTAGAGGAACTTGCGAAACCCCGTTGGCGTGGATTTGACGGCGTACTCAAGATAGCTCATGCGCGGTCCTTTTCATCAGGTCGCGCTTTGGGGCGGCGGTCGCCCTCAAGCCGTTTTTGTTGTTCCTTGATGCGGTCACGATCTGCAACCGGATAAGCCTCGAGCGGTGGCGTGCCGTTGTACAGAGCCTGCAGCATGATATCCCGCGCGACCGGGGCCGCTGCCTTGGATCCGCCACCGCCGTGTTCCACCACCACTGCCACGGCGTATTTCGGATTGTCGTACGGCGCATAGCTGACGAACAGCGCGTGGTCGCGCCGTTCCCACGGCAGGTCTTCGTTGCGGATTACGCCAGCCGCGCGTTCGGCCTTGGTGATGTTGCGCACCTGGCTGGTCCCTGTCTTACCGGCCATGCGGAATTCATCATTGATGATGCGGCTGCGATAGGCGGTGCCAGCCCTATCGTTTGAGACCGAGAACATCGCTTTGCGCACCTGATTCAGGTTGTACGGGTTGACGTCCAGCGGCTCACCTGCTCCTGACGGTTCCTCGACGCCATTGACGGAGCGCACCAAACGTGGCTTCACGGCCCGGCCTGTAGCGATCCTTGCCGTCATGACCGCAAGCTGCAGGGGAGAGGCCAGCATGAACCCTTGCCCGATCGAGGCATTTGCGGTGTCGCCCACCAGCCAACCTTCACCGTGGACCCGCTCTTTCCATTCCTGATTGGGGGCCAAACCGGCAGCGACAGCTGACATCGGGATGTCATGTTTTACGCCCAGCCCGAACTTACGCGCCATGTCCGAGATATTGTCGATGCCGGTGCGCACCGCCACATCGTAGTAGTAGACATCACAGCTGCGCTTAAGCGACAGATTGAGATCCACAGTCCCATGCCCGCCACGCTTCCAGCAATGGAAGCGGCGACTGCCGACCTTCAGGTGCCCGGGGCAATAGACGGTGTTGCCGGGACCAACAACTCCGGCCTCAAGCGCGGCAAGTGCGGTGATCATCTTGAAGGTTGAGCCGGGCGGATAGGTGCCCTGTACCGTCTTGTTTGCCAGCGGGCGGTAGTTATCTTCAGTCAATGCCCGGTAGTCCGCGACCGATATCCCGCGCACGAATAGGTTCGGGTCGAAACTGGGGGCAGAACTGATGGCCCGGATATCCCCGGTTTCGCAGTCGATGACGACTGCAGCCGCGCTTTCACCGGCCAGGCGCGCTTGGGCGTATTGCTGCAGGTCCGCATCAACGGACAATTGCAGATCGGCCCCTGCCTCGCCTTCTTGCCGGTCAAGCTCGCGCATGATGCGGCCTGTAGCGTTGACCTCGACACGTTTTGCGCCAGCTTTTCCGCGCAGGCTGATTTCCTGTTTGGACTCCAGACCGACCTTGCCGATCTGGAACCGGGGGATACGCAGCACCGGTTCGGGATCTTCGATCAGGCTGAGATCATAGTCACTGACCGGCCCGACGTAACCAACGACATGAGCGAAATCCTCGTAGCGGGGATACTGACGGGCCATGCCCACCTCAGGCGTAACGCCGGGCAGGGCGGGCGCATTGACAGCGACCTTGGAGATATCCTCCCACGTGACCTGATCGGCCAGTGTGACTGGCAGGAACGGGGCAGAACGGCGCATCTCGGTCTTGGCGCGATTAATCTCTTCCTGAGTCAGCGGGATAAGCTCTGAAAGTTTGGCGATGACTTTGTCGACGTCGCCCGCATCTTCGCGGACCATAACAATACGATACGACTGCGTGTTTTGTCCGATGATCTGGCCGTTGCGGTCATAGATGCGCCCGCGCGTTGGCGGGATCAGGCGAATGTTGATCCGGTTTTCTTCGGCCAGCAGACGGTACTCGTCAGCCTGATCCACTTGCATAAAGCGCATTCGCGCTGCCAGGCCGCCGATAAACGCAGTCTGCAACCCGCCCAGGATCAACGCGCGGCGCGGCAGGCGTTTATAGGCCAATCCTTGCGCTTTGGGATTGCGTTGTTTCATGCCCGGGCCCCTCTTGTGCCGGGGTCCGACACTGATACGCGCCGAACGCCAAGCACATTCTGGCTGAGAAGAACGACCAGAGGATAAACCGCAATTGTCAGAACCACTTGTATCACCACAGGACCCAACGCCGCTTGCTGTACCGATAGAATAGCAAGAATGACACGGTTCAAGATGAAAATTCCCGCGATCACCACAGCGGCCGTTGTCCATTCAGCCATAAACCCGGCGTCGCGCATTCCGGGCGCGGCCGAGCGCAGATACGACGATCCTAAAACCACAAGTGCTGCCAGCAGGCCGGGAGGTCGTTGCAGCAGCAAATCGGCCATCAGCATCACCGCAGCAACCAGAAAAATGGGAACGTATTCCGGTCGGCGAAGAACCCAGGCGAACGTTAACGCAATAAGCATGTCCGGAAACGGCCACCGGTCCGGCTTTGTATCCAGAGGCAGAAGATGCAGGAACATAATCAGTAACGCCAGAAACACGTACAAACAGCGTTTGAGCCAAAGATGCGAGGTTTGCCTATCCATCGCCGACCTCCGGTGGGGTCAGGGCAGCCTCGGGTTGCCGTGGGCCCACGATGCCGCCAGGATCCGAGATCACCGGGGCCAAGTGGAAGCGCAGAACGCGAAGGAATTCCAGTCGTTCAAAATCTGCGGAGAGGCGCACCCGCAAACGCCCGCCTGGGTCTTCAGTGATCTGCCCGATCAGCAACCCTCCGGGGAACACGCCGCCATCACCCGAGGTTACAACGCGGTCGCCGGGACGTACCAGTTCGCGGTTTTCCAGAAACTCCACCGACGGGGATTGCGTGTTGTCGCCGGTGATCAGAGCGGTTTGGCCAGACGGTTGAATTGTGGCAGGAATTGCACTGGATGCATCTGTCATCAGGATGACACGCGCGGTGTCGGGGCCAACGCCCGAGATACGCCCGACGACGCCAATCCCGTCCATGGTGGCCCAGCCGTCCCTGATCCCATCCCTTTCACCCACGTTCAGCAGGACCGACTGGCGGAAGGGCGAGCCGCTATCGGCCATGACCACCCCGGTGATATAGGTCAGGCGCGGATCAAGACGCACGTTGTTCAGGTCCAGAAGCCGGGCATTTTCCTGCTCCAGCTGCAACGCGGCCTCTTTCCAGGCGCGCATGATGCGCAATTCGCTGCGCAATTCCTGGTTCTGATCACTCAGCCGTTGGTAACTTTGGAAATCGCGCACCAGATTGACGGCGGCGGTGACAGGAACCATGGCCCATTCCATCGACGGCACAACACTGTCCACGACCTGTGCACGAAACCGTTCCACGCGCGGGCTGTCGATCCGCCAGATCAGAAAGATGCCTAGCAGACACAACACAACAATCCCCAGCAACAGGCGGCGCAAGGGGGTTGTGTATTCATCGCGCTGTGATCGGTCTTTTGCCACAGGACTCCTTCCCGTGCTGCTCGTGCCGAATTTACCCAATGTAGTAAAGGGTGCGCGCCTTAGCTTTCGTAGTCAATCGCGTGGCGCAGTTGTTTTTCGTATTCCAGCGCCTTGCCGGTGCCCAAAGCCACACAATTAAGGCTTTCGTCGGCTATCGACACGGCCAAGCCGGTCTGTTCGCGCAGGGCAAGGTCCAGATCGCCCAACAGTGCACCGCCGCCGGTCAGCATCACGCCCCGGTCCACGATATCAGCCGCCAGATCAGGCGGAGTGGTTTCCAGTGCGGTCATTACCGCCTCGCAAATCTGCTGGACGGGTTCGGACAGCGCCTCGGCCACTTGGGCCTGGCTGATTTCAATTTCCTTGGGCACACCATTCAGCAAGTCGCGTCCGCGAATGTGCATCGACTGGCCGCGGCCGTCGTCGGGCATGCGCGCAGTGCCGATGGTGGTCTTGATCCGCTCGGCCGTGGATTCACCGACAAGCAAGTTCTGCTGGCGGCGCAAGTACGAGATGATCGCCTCATCCATACGGTCACCACCGACGCGGACCGAGCGGGCATATACGATGTCACCTAACGACAGAACAGCAACCTCGGTGGTACCACCGCCGATATCGACAACCATGTTGCCGGTCGGGTCGGTGATGGGCATGCCTGCACCAATCGCGGCTGCAATAGGTTCGGCAATCAGACCGGCGCGGCGGGCGCCTGCGGACAGAACCGACTGACGGATCGCGCGTTTTTCAACAGGGGTCGCGCCATGGGGAACGCAGACGATGATCTTGGGCTTCGAGAAAGTTGAACGCTTGTGCACTTTGCGGATGAAGTGCTTGATCATTTCCTCTGCCGTATCAAAGTCGGCAATCACGCCTTCGCGCATTGGGCGGATGGCTTCGATCGATCCAGGGGTCCGGCCCAGCATCAGCTTGGCGTCTTCGCCAACAGCCAGAACCTTTTTTACGCCGTCCTTGACGTGATACGCCACCACGGAGGGTTCAGACAGGATAACACCGCGACCCTTGACGTAAACCAGCGTGTTCGCTGTACCAAGGTCGATAGCCATGTCCGCTGTGAACAGGCCGCCCAGATTGCCAAAGATCCCCATATTTTTTCCTGATCCTGTATGTCAGTTTTCTACTGCCCGCGACTCGACGGTTCCGGGACGGATGACTTATAGGGTGCCAACTCGCCCGGTAAAAGGGCTGATTCCGCGACAATCAGCACCTTTCCGCCTTAATTGCAGGGACTTTAGAAGGCATCATGCTCTCATATCAACATATTTACCACGCAGGTAACCTTGCGGACGTCCATAAGCACGCAATTTTGGCAGAAACGCTGGCCTATCTGACCCAAAAGGACAAACCGCTAAGCTACATCGAAACCCATTCGGGGCGGGGGTTGTACCAGTTGGACTCGGATCAGGCCGTTCAGACCGGTGAAGCAGCTGCGGGAATTGAACGTGCGTTGACCGAAGGCTGGTTTGACGCCGATCATCCCCTGAGCAGGGCCATCGCCGCTGTGCATGATCGGCATGGCAAAACGGCGTATCCGGGGTCGCCGCTGATCGCGGCGAATCTTTTGCGCCCGCAGGACAAGATGCACCTTGCTGAATTGCATCCGCAGGAATACCGCGCGCTGTCTGACGCCATGATCACGACCGGTACCCGGACCTATCAGCAGGATGGCTTTGAACTGGCCCAGTCCCTGCTGCCGCCAACGCCGCGCCGTGGCGTTTTGCTGATTGATCCAAGTTATGAGGTCAAATCCGATTATGACAGGCTGCCCGGCATCATCGCTTCGCTGAATCGGAAATGGAACGTGGGTGTGATCGCGCTGTGGTATCCGATATTGGCCAATGGACGGCATCAGGCCATGCGCAACGCTTTGGCGAAACGGGATTTCCCCAAGGTTCTGCACCACGAGGTCCACTTTCCGGCTGCGCGTGAAGGGCACGGAATGGTTGGATCGGGAATGTTTGTTGTGAACGCGCCCTATGGTCTGAACGAGTGCGCCAAATCGTTGGACGGCCTGTTCGGCAAACTGCGCGGATGAGCAATCAGTGATCACATGGGGTTTTCCTAAAGTATGCCACGCAGGTGAAAAATCTGCTGTGACAGCAATGGATTTGCAGGAAAAACCGTTTTTTCAAAGCCGGGCCCTTGATTTCCGGCGGTGATCTCGTAAATAAGCTGTCATACATGACAACAAACGGGAATCGGATTGCTTCGATGGACTTCCTAAGCCGCCATATCAGTGACTTTCACCTGAGTTACTGGGAAACCTTGATCAACGACTGGTTCTTCGTCTTCGCCATGGCCTTTCTGGCCTTCGAATTGATCCGATACGCAGTCGTTAAAAAGCTGAACTGGAAGATGATGGGTGACACCGTCACCAATTTCATTACGCTCGTTTTCTTCATCGGTATCAGCTTTGTTCTGTTGGCTGGTTTCTATATCGGTGCCTATGTCTGGGCTTCGCAATTTGCCGTGTTCGATATTCCGACAACATGGGCTTCGTTCATCATCGTGCTGATCCTTGCAGACCTGGCCTATTACTGGGAGCATCGGATTCTGCACCGGATCAACTTCCTCTGGGCAACGCATTCGGTTCACCATAGCTCTCCCTTCTTCAATATATCAGTGGCTTATCGCCATGGTCCGCTGGATGGCTTCTGGCCGTTGTTTTTCCACTTGCCGCTTGTGCTTTTGGGGTTCAACCCATTCATGGTGCTGGTCGCGGAACTGCTGGTGCAGCTGTATCAGACGGCCCTGCATACCGAAGTTATCAAAAAGCTGTGGCGCCCGATTGAATACATCTTCAACACGCCGTCGCATCACCGCGTTCACCATGGATCAAACCCGAAATACCTGGACAAGAACTATGCTGGGATTCTGATCATCTGGGACCGCATGTTCGGAACGTTCGAGGACGAAAAGGAAGAGGTGGTCTATGGCCTCGTCAAACCGATCGACTCGATCAATCCCTTCGTCGCCTTCCTTCACGGCTTTGCCCGCCTGTTCAAGGATGTCCGGAACATGCCGGGGTTCGGCAACAAGCTGGGTGTTTTCTTCGGACCTCCGGGCTGGCAGCCAAAGAACGGTCGCAAACAGAGTAAACCCGCTAAGTAGGGCGTAGGAGCGCAAAAGATGCCAAGCAACACACAACGCATCGTGGCGGCCATCGTTACGGCAGGTCTGTTTGTCGGAGGCGCCTGGGTCGCCTCGGGGTTCACCACAGATATTGACCAAGCAGCGGCTTCCACCACAGGGACTTCGCAAGACAAAGGTCTGACCGTCAATCTTCATGGTGCGCGCAGCACCAAGGGCAACGTGATTGTCATGGCCTTTGATCAGGCGACAGCCTTCGACAACATGGATTACACCAAAGCTGCTGGTTATCTTGAGGCACCAGCGTCCGAGGACCCGCTCCGCTTCGACTTTCACGACCTCGACAGCGGGTATTTTGCTGTTATCGCGTTTCACGACGAAAACGGGGATTATGATCTGAACTATGACGCGAACTACATACCAACCGAAGGGTATGCAGTATCGGGGCTGAACGATCTCAACGACACGCCGGTGTATGACTACTCGTTGATCGGGACAGAGAAGCCAGCAGATCTGACCTTGTTCTATTGGCCGTAAAGCGGCTGGAGATATTTGAGAAGGGGCGGTCGACAATCGACCGCCCCTTTTTTGTTCAAGTAAGATCTTTGTAGCTGATTTCCCGGGTATCTGCGCCCGGACCCGCCTTTTGACGGCGCACGATCAGGCGGTTCAGCGCGTGGATATACGCCTTGGCCGATGCCACAACCGTATCGGTGTTGGCGGATTGGCCGGTTGCGATCATGCCGTCCTCTTCCAGACGCACCGATACCGTGGCCTGCGCGTCCGTACCTTCAGTCACGGCGTGCACCTGATAAAGCTGCAGGTGCGCCGTATTCGGATGCACAACGCGAATGGCGCGGAAGGCAGCGTCGACCGGGCCGTCGCCTTGTTCGGTGGCGATGATTTCCTTGCCGCCCACTTCCATTTCGATAGTGGCTTCGGCTTTGCCGACGGTTCCGCAGGTAACCTTCATTGAAACCAGTTGCAGGTGATCGTTGCCGTCGTCATCATCCAGCGTCATCAACGCGATCAGATCGTCGTCGAACACTTCTTTCTTACGGTCGGCCAGTTCCTTGAACCGAACGAAAATGTCCTTGAGCTGGTTGTCACCAACCTCATAACCCAGCGTGTTCAGCTTATCACGCAGCGCCGCACGGCCCGAGTGCTTGCCCAGCGGCAAAGACGTGCCGGACAGACCGATGTCTTCAGGGCGCATGATCTCAAAGTTTTCGCGGTTCTTCAGCATGCCGTCCTGATGGATACCGCTTTCATGCGCGAACGCGTTCTTTCCGACGATGGCCTTGTTGAACTGCACGTTGAAGCCCGACACCGTCGCGACCCGGCGCGAGATATGCATGATCTTGGTCGTGTCGATGCCCGTATTCCAAGGCATGATGTCATTGCGGGTGCGCAGGGCCATCACCACCTCTTCCAGCGCGGTGTTACCGGCGCGTTCGCCAAGGCCGTTGATGGTACATTCAATCTGACGCGCACCACCCGCAACAGCAGCCAGCGAGTTTGCGGTCGCCAGGCCAAGGTCGTTGTGGCAGTGGGTCGCGAAGACCACTTCATCCGCGCCCGGAACCGTTTCGATCAGACGTTTGATCAGATCGGCAGACTCCATCGGTGCCGTGTAGCCGACCGTGTCTGGGATATTGATCGTCGTCGCACCGGCTTTGATCGCAATCTCGATCACGCGGCACAGATAATCCCATTCGGTCCGCGTCGCATCCATAGGCGACCACTGCACGTTTTCGCACAGATTGCGCGCATGGCTCACGGTTTCGTGGATTTTGTCGGCCATCTCGTCCTGTGTCAGGTTCGGGATGGCACGGTGCAGCGGCGAGGTGCCGATGAAGGTGTGGATGCGGCTTTTACCTGCATGTTTCACAGCTTCCCAACACCGGTCGATATCGGCGAAATTGGCGCGGGCCAGACCGCAGATGCGGCTGTTCTTTGACCGTTCGGCAATTTCGGACACGGCCTTGAAATCACCTTCGGAGGCGATGGGGAACCCGGCCTCGATGATATCGACGCCCATGTCGTCCAACAGCTCGGCAATCTCCAGCTTTTCCGAATGGGTCATGGTTGCGCCGGGGCTTTGCTCGCCGTCGCGCAGGGTTGTGTCAAAGATCAAGACACGGTCTTGGTCGGTCACATTGGTCATGGGAATCTCTTTCTTGTCTGTCCTAAAGCCTATGGCGCGCGGGCGTCCTCCTCTGAGCGGGCGCGCCGGATGGCACGCTCAGAGGCGGATTAGGATCAGTAGGCCACGCAGAGACGCACCGCGAAGGGCGGTGTCGGCAATCAGGATATCTGCGCGGTTGATCATGGGGTTGAGGTTATACATCGCGCGGCGGGAATGAAAAGAACGAATTTTCCTCCGGCATATGAAGAGATTTCTTTTTTCCCACATGTGTTGATCACGCATTGCCGACGGCTAGTTCAACCCGCATGGAAACAGCACTTATCATCGGCGCCTCGGGTGGGATCGGAGGTGCAATTGCCAACCGGCTTCGGCAACAGTCGGTCGACGTCACCACATTGTCCCGGTCACAGGACGGATTTGATTTGACCGACCCCGAGATCGTAGATCGGACGCTGGCGGGCGTTTCCGGTCCGTTCGACCTGATCCTGGTCGCGGCTGGCGCTCTTGAGGTTAATGGTGCCACCCCCGAGAAAACCATCAGACTGCTATCCGCTCCGGCGATGATGGATCAGTTCGCGCTGAATGCGGTCGGACCTGCGTTAGTTCTTGCGCATGCCGCGCGCTTGCTGCCGCGCGACCGGCGCGCCGTCTTCGCCGTGTTGTCTGCGCGAGTGGGGTCGATTGGTGACAACCGACTTGGTGGATGGATCAGTTATCGGACGTCCAAGGCGGCGCTGAACCAGATTGTCCGCACATCCGCGATCGAGCTTGCCCGGAGCCATAAACAGGCGATCTGTGTCGCCTTGCACCCCGGTACGGTCACGACAGCATTCACCCGGAAATATGTTGGGCGGCACCCTGCGGTTACGCCTGATGAGGCCGCCCGGAACCTGCTATCCGTATCAGCCGCGTTAAATGCGGCTGATACGGGTGGTTTTTTTGACTGGGCGGGAAAGCCAGTGCCCTGGTAGATTGATTACCCGTCAGAGGCGGATGTATCAGGCTCGGTTTCGGTATCCGTCGCGTCGGGCGCGCTTACGTTCTCACTGGGTAGGACGCCGTTTTCCCAAACGCCGGTTTCTTCCAGGCCGTTGGCATAACGCATCGTGCCATTGCCGTGGCGTTTGTTATCCAGAAAGGTGCCTTCGTACACGTCGCCGGTGGCATAGGTTGCCACACCCTGGCCACTGATTTTGCCTTCGGCCCAGCCGCCGGTATAGCTGAAACCGCGTGGGGTTTTTATAGTTCCCTCGCCGTGACGCTGACCGTCTTGGAAATCGCCTTCATAGGACGTTCCGTCCGGAAATGTCGCCTTGCCTTTGCCCTGACGCGCGCCATCTACCCAGTCGCCTTCGTAGCGATACCCGTTTGCGAATGTCAGAACGCCCGTGCCATGGCTCAGGCCATTCTTGAACTGTCCCTGGTAAACAACACCGTTGGGATACGTGGCCTTGCCGTTGCCCTCAAAGATGCCAGCCGTCCATTCGCCGTCATAGACGGTGCCATCCGGATAAGTCTGAACGCCTTTGCCATGCGGCAGATCTGCGCTGAAATCACCGGTATAGGTCGCGCCATCAGGATAGGTGACCTCACCCAGTCCTTCGATCTGGCCGTCCACCCATTCGCCGGTGTAATCAAACCCGTCGGTCCCAAGAAAGCGTCCTTTTCCGTGGCGGCGGTCATCGGCATATTCGCCCTCATAAGTCGCACCGTTGGCATAGGTGGCCTTGCCATTGCCCTGACGGCGGCCATCAACCAGATCGCCCTCGTAAAGGTCGCCATTGGCCTGCAACAAGCGGCCCTTGCCGGTCATGCGGTCCTGAGACCAATCACCGGTATATGTCATGCCATCCGG
Source organism: Ruegeria sp. CDSB013 (assembly GCF_059611165.1). NCBI lineage: Bacteria > Pseudomonadati > Pseudomonadota > Alphaproteobacteria > Rhodobacterales > Roseobacteraceae > Ruegeria > Ruegeria sp. CDSB013. The sequence goes on from NZ_JBXWPA010000007.1 coordinate 138,894, forward strand.
AACGGTCAGAGTACCCTGGCCATCGCGCAATCCGTTGTTGATTTGCCCTTCATAGACGCTGCCTTGCGTCGAGGTGATCTTGCCCTCGCCGTGCTTGACGCCATCCTTCCAGTCGCCATCGTAGACGTAACCGCTGGGGTCGGTCAGAACGCCTTTGCCGTGATAGCGGGCGTCGCTGAAGCTGCCTTCGTATCGGACGCCGTTGGTGTATATTGCAACTCCGGTTCCGTTGATCGACCCTTCGGCCCAATCCCCCTCATAGCTGCCTCCGTCGGGGTAGATGATCTTGCCCTGCCCCTCGGGTTGCCCCTTCGCGAACATCCCCTCGTAGACCGAGCCGTTGACATAGCGCGCTATGCCTTTGCCCTGAATTTCGCCTTCGACCCATTCGCCGACATATTCGAACCCGTTTGGCAGGCGGTAAGTGCCTTCGCCGTGGCGCAGGCCGTTCAGGAATGTGCCCTCGTACACGCCGCCAACATCATCATCCGCAACGATGACCTGCCCGTCCTGCGCAAAGGCGGATGCGGCCAGCAAAGCCATCGCCGTGGCGGCCAAAGAAATGCGGATAGCGTTCATGGTTTTTCCTGCCTTGCCCGGTTGTCACGTTTTAAAGCAAAACTAAGATACCCGTGCGGACAGAGCAACGTGTTTTGCCGCATTTGACTTTCACTCGCGGTGCGATCTGCTAAATGGCATTAGGACTGACGAGGGCAAGAGGGCAGCATGGCCAACCGTTTCCGCATTACTCTGGCACAACTCAATCCCGTTGTTGGGGACATCCAAGGCAATTTGGACAAAGCGCTTGCGGCGTGGGAGCAGGGGCGCGAAGCTGGTGCCGACCTTGTGGCTTTCCCCGAAATGTTCATTACCGGTTACAACACGCAGGATTTGGTGATGAAGCCGGTGTTCCATCAAGCGGCCATGGCGGCGGTTCAGTCGCTGGCTGCGCAATGTGCCGATGGCCCTGCCATTGCAATTGGTGGTCCGTGGACGGAAGACGGCAAGCTTTTTAATGCCTACCTGATCCTCAAGGGCGGTCGCATCGGCAGCAAGGTGCTGAAACATCACCTGCCGAATGAAACCGTGTTCGACGAAGTTCGCCTTTACGACGCGGGCCCGTTGGGGGGGCCGTACTCGGTTGGTAACTCGCGGATCGGTAGCCCGATCTGCGAAGACAGTTGGCACCCGGATGTCTCGGAAACACTGGAAGAGACCGGGGCCGAGTTTCTGCTGATCCCCAATGGCTCACCTTACTTCCGCAACAAATATGATGTGCGCCTGAACCATATGGTCGCCCGTGTGGTCGAGACCGGCTTGCCGCTGATCTACCTGAACATGGTGGGCGGTCAGGACGATCAGGTTTTTGATGGCGCGACTTTCGGCCTTAACCCGGGCGGAGAACTGGCCTTTCGAATGCCGGTCTTTGATGAGGCCGTAACACATGTCGATCTGGAACACGGTGATGAGGGCTGGCGTATTGTGCCTGCTGAAGTTGTGCCGCAGCCGGACGAATGGGAGCAGGACTATCGTGCCATGGTCCAGTCTTTGCGCGATTACATGGGCAAGACCGGGTTCAAAAAGGCGTTGTTGGGGCTATCGGGTGGAGTAGACTCGGCGTTGGTCGCGGCAATTGCTGTTGATGCAATCGGTGCGGAAAACGTCCGGTGCGTGATGCTGCCGTCGGAATACACCAGCCAGGCCTCGCTGGATGACGCCGAAGCCGTCGCCAAGGCGCTGGGCGTGCATTACGACTATGTTCCGATCTCGGACAGTCGGGCGGCGGTGACAGACACTCTGGCCTCGTTGTTTGCGGGCCGCGAGGCGGATTTGACCGAGGAAAACGTCCAATCCCGCCTGCGCGGTTTGCTGCTGATGGCGATCTCGAACAAGTTTGGCGAAATGCTGCTGACCACGGGCAACAAGTCCGAGGTGGCTGTTGGTTACGCGACCATCTATGGCGACATGAATGGCGGCTATAACCCGATCAAGGATCTGTATAAAACGCGCGTGTTCGAAACATGCCGCTGGCGCAATGCCAATCACCGTGACTGGATGATGGGCCCCGAAGGTGAGGTGATCCGACCGTCGGTCATTGATAAACCCCCCAGTGCTGAGCTGCGCGAAGACCAGAAAGACAGTGACAGCCTGCCGGACTACCCGGAACTGGACGCGATCCTGGAAATCCTGGTCGACCGCGATGGCTCGATCGCTGATTGCGAAGCAGCAGGATTCGAAGCAGATGTCGCCCGCCGGGTAGAGCATCTGATCTATATCAGCGAATACAAGCGGTTTCAGGCCGCACCAGGTACGCGCTTGACCAAGCGAGCCTTCTGGCTGGACCGCAGATACCCGATTGTGAATCGTTGGCGTGACCGGTCTTGAGCTGAAACCACGCGTATTTTCTTAAGTCTCCGATCGTTTCCCAAAAAGGGTGCTTGAGGGCACGCTTTTATTCATTGTCCCTGTGGTGGGGACAGTGCATATCTAGATTCGGCTTAGGCCGTTTAACACGCTTGAAATCAGGACATTTTTCTGACACATTTTAGCTTAATTGCCGCCTCATGTGGGGCAGATGCGGCGCATTCTTAAGTGTCTCGATGTTTATGATCGAGGTTTGTTTGTTACGCATCGTGAATTGCGTGTCTGTGTTAACGATTTGGTGTGAAAATGCGTGAGCAATACGATAGACCACTCCACTCGCCGCTTCCTTGGCGTTCGATGGAATCTGAGGGTCATGAAATAGACGAAGATCAGGTCGATTCTGCCATTGCCGACCTCTTGGGGGCTGAGACGCCGCCAGAGCAGAAAACGGCACCAGGGCAATCAGTGGCTTTTTCGATTCTTCCTGAACTGCTTTCACAAGAAAGCATGTCCGAAGACTCTGCCGACAACGATGCTGGGCTTACAGCCACATTGCGTCAGAAATGGGCGGAACTCTGCGGCGCTGCTTGACGGCCCGAGCCCGCTGAACTGAACAGTGCCAGAGATCATTCTGGCACTATAACCACAGCTTCTGAAAATTGTGATCGGCGCGTCAGGCGACATGTTGCCTATTGTCTGATACCGCGCATTCATTGCGGTCCGAGCAATGAAGTAAGAGCGGCGGATGCCCGGTCCAAAACCAACTCCTGTAGAACCCGATCTGCATCTGCCCAAGTCTGTTGACGTTGTGGTCATAGGCGGCGGAATCATCGGCGCATCAACGGCTCTAGAGCTATCAGAGCGGGGCGCGTCGGTTTTGCTGTGCGAAAAAGGCCATATCGCGGGCGAACAAAGTTCGCGAAACTGGGGATGGGTGCGATTGGGGCTGCGAGACCCCCGGGAAATCCCGCTCATGTTAGAGGCGCAGCAGATCTGGCAGGGCCTGGATCAACGCACCGGACGCCAAACCGGTTTTACGTGTTCCGGCATCCTTTTTGGCGCATCGGGGAAACGGGATCATGCAAATCTTGGACGCTGGATGCGCCATGTTGAAGGTTTGCAAACTGGCGCTCAGATGGTTTCGGGTGCTGAACTGGATGGCTTACTGCCCGACAATCAATCGGGCCTGAAAGTTGCCCTGCACATGCCAAGGGATGGACGAGCCGAGCCGCAATGGGCCGCCCCTGCGATCGCTGAAGGCGCACGTGACAAAGGGGCGTGCCTGATGACCAACTGCGCTGTGCGCAGCGTGGATGTTGAGAACGGTCATGTCTCGGGTGTGTTTACTGAGCGTGGTCGGGTGGCCTGTGCGCGAGTGGTTCTGGCCGGGGGTGCGTGGTCGCGCCTTTTTGCGGGAAATGCGGGGATTGACCTGCCACAGCTTAAGGTTCTCAACACGGTCTTACGCACATCCCCGGTGGATGGGCCGGAAACGGCAATATGGTCAGATGACTTTGCGATGCGAAAAAGGGCCGATGGCGGCTATACAATTGCGTCCGGGCACGAGAACACCGTGGATATTGTCCCGGACAGTTTTCGGCTTGCAATGCAGTTTGTTCCGGCGTTCCGGCAGGAGTGGCGATCCCTGCGGTTCAGGCTTTCCAAGCGCTGGGCGGCAGAGGCGGGCGAGGACCGATCATGGTTGCACACCGACGTCACGCCATTCGAACATTGCCGGGTGCTAGACCCTGAGCCCTCTGCCAAGGTCCTCAGGCAGACATGGGCACGCGCGCGTAAAGGGTTCCCGGTATTGGAGCAGGCAGAGATCATTCAAAGCTGGGCAGGTTTGATCGACGTCACCCCGGACGCCATTCCGGTAATATCCTCAGTCGATACCATGCCAGGGATGTTCATCGCCACGGGGTTTTCAGGTCATGGATTTGGGATCGGCCCCGGAGCGGGGCGTTTAATGGCTGATCTGGTTTGTGAAACCACGCCATGCGTTGATCCGGCCGCCTTTCGCCTGTCCCGATTTACGGATGGTTCAAAGGTGCGGCCGGACCCGGGATACTAGGGTACTATCCCATCATCTGATAGCTGACCGGCACAAAGCGGAACCCATCGCCACGGGGTTCAACGAAGCCAGCCGCCGGAAATGGCATGTGATAGCCGATCATCGGAACTTTGTCGGCGGCCAGCATGCCCAGCACGTCGCGGCGCGACGCCGTGGCTGCGGCCTTATCCATGTCAAAGCGAACCTCCCACTCGGGGTGGGCAAAGGACCAGACGTAGTGGTTGGCCAGATCGGCCGTCAGAACCAGACGCTGCCCATTGCTTTCCAGATGATAGACCGTATGACCAGGCGTATGGCCATAAGCTGCAACAGCAGTGATGCCCGACGAGACTTCGCCGCCATTTTCAACAAAGGTCATCTTCTCGGCCAATGGCGTGACCTTGGCAGCGACCAGATCCCCGACACGATTGCCTGCGTCCTGCGCCGCCCAGAAGTCATATTCCGGAGAGGATGTAACATAGCGCGCGTTCGGGAATGTCGGCGCGTCATTTGTTGTCATGCCGCCGATATGGTCGGGATGCATATGGGTGATGACGACGACATTGATTTGATCCGGGGTAACACCCGCATCAGCCAGTGCCGCTTGAATACCACCTTGGCCCAGCCCTGTGTCGAACAAGACCAACTCTGACCCGGTATTGACCAAAGTCGGGGTAAAGAAGAATTGCGCGACATCTGGTGAGATGAAATTGTCTGCTGAGACCTTTGCAAAGTCTTCATCAGATGCCCCGCCGCCAAATATCTCTTGCGCTCCGTCACGGGGCAGGCTGCCGTCCAGCAACGTCGTGACGGTGAAATCGCCCAAAGTGAACGATTTGGCGATGGTAGAATTTGCCTTGGTCTCGGCTCCGGCTGCCAGAACCGGTGCGGCGGCTGCGGCAAAAGGTAAAGCTGCCGCTGATCCCAGTGCTGCGCGGCGTGTCAATTTGATGGTCATGTTGGTTCTCCCTGTCAGAACACCAATAGGTGAATTAGATCGGCGCGAGTCTCTTGCCAGTGTATACCCTTTTCAAATGGGCTGCGTGGATGAACATTACGTGTTAATTTTTGTTTATGGCGCGATCTGGGAATAAAACTGCCCCCACAGGGCAAAGCGTCGAGGGCTTTTTGGCGGCTGTTCAACCGGCGAAGAAGGCAGATGATGCCCGGGCGTTGGATGCCCTCTTTCGGCACGCGACCGGGTTTGAACCCGTTATGTGGGGGGCGTCGATTGTGGGCTATGGTCGTTACCATTATCGCTACAAGTCCGGGCGCGAAGGAGAGTTTCTGGCAACCGGGTTTTCCCCGCGCAAAACGGCTCTGTCGATCTACATCATGCCCGGCTACGCGGATTTCGGGGATATTCTATCCAGACTGGGTAAACACAAGCTGGGCAAGTCCTGTCTCTATGTGAACAAGCTGGCGGATATTAACACGAATGTTCTGTCTGAACTGATCTGCGCCGGGCTAAAGGACTTGAATCAGCACTGGCCGGTCCAACCGACCTGAACGCCTTTGCTGGACAATCGACCAATCCTGTGACATGAGCCGCGCCAACAGGAGACACCTATGACAACCACCCGTTTTGCCCCGTCGCCCACCGGTTACATCCACGTGGGCAACCTGCGCACCGCCCTGATGAACTATCTGATCGCACGCAAGGTCGGCGGTACGTTCATCCTGCGCATCGATGACACCGATCCTGAGCGGTCGAAGGAAGAATATGTCGATGCGATCAAGCAGGATATGGAGTGGCTGGGCCTGCACTGGGACCGGGTTGAGCGTCAGTCGGATCGTCTGGACCGTTATGCCGAAGCCGCAGACAAGTTGCGCGAGATGGGCCGGTTCTATGAGGCATTCGAGACGCCCACCGAGCTGGACCTCAAGCGTAAGAAGCAACTGAACATGGGCAAGCCGCCGGTCTATGACCGCGCGGCGCTGAACCTCAGCGATGCTGAGAAAGAAGCGCTGCGGGCCGAGCGCGGCAGCGGCGTCTGGCGCTTCAAGCTGGATCACGAGCGGATCGAGTGGAATGACGGCATTCTGGGCGACATCTCGATCGATGCGGCATCGGTGTCCGATCCGGTTCTGATCCGTGGCGACGGTCAGGTTCTCTACACGATTGCGTCTGTGGTGGATGACACCGAAATGGGCGTCACCGATGTGGTGCGTGGCTCGGACCATGTGACCAACACCGCGACCCAGATTCAGATCATCGAGGCGCTAGGCGGCACCTGCCCGCGTTTTGCGCACCATTCGCTGTTGACCGGTCCGCAAGGAGAGGCCCTGTCGAAGCGACTTGGCACGCTTGCTCTGCGTGATCTGCGTGAACAGGGCGTGCAGCCGATGGCGTTGCTGAGCCTGATGGCGCGTCTGGGCTCCTCCGACCCGGTTGAGCTGCGCTCTGAAATGGCGGAATTGATTGAAGGTTTCGATGTGAACAGTTTTGGGGCCGCGTCGACCAAGTTCGATGTGCAGGACCTGTTCCCGCTGACGGCAAAGCATCTGCAGTCCCTGCCTTTGGCCGACGTGGCCGAGGCCGTGGCTGATGCTGGTGTTCCAGCCGATCTGGCCGAACCCTTCTGGGCGATGGCACGCGAGAACATCACCACTTTGGCTGATCTCAAGGGCTGGTGGGAACTGTGTCGCGATGGGGCTGAGCCGCTGATCGCGGATGAGGACCGTGAGTTTATCGCCGAGGCTATGGCGCTGCTGCCCGAAGGTTCGTTCGATGGCGAAACCTGGGGCAAATGGACCAGCACAGTAAAAGAGGCGACCGGGCGTAAGGGCAAAGGCCTGTTCATGCCATTGCGAAAAGCGCTGACCGGCATGGAGCGTGGGCCTGAGATGGCCACGCTGCTGCCGCTACTGCAGGTTATTCGCGCAAAAGCCTGAGCGTTTTGTAATAGAATGAAGAGAGGCGGGATCATTCGATCCCGCCTTTTTCTATGCGTTCTGCACAATTCGGGCTGAAAGACGGCTGAGACGGTCATCCACGAATTTTGTCTCAACCGATTTCAATTGCTGATGGCGCGGGTATCGGGGCTCGGCCCGGTCGTTCAGGATTGGTGCATCCCATCCATCTGTGGTGGCAAAGAAACGATCTGCACCCTCTTCACCAAATGCGCGCAGGTATCCCTGCACGACCACATCAATGTAACTCAGTAGCAATGGGTGGTGATTGCTTGGAGCGCTGTGCCGGTCAGGAGACACAGCGTAGACGGCAATCTCGACCTCGTGCTTTATCGGGTGCGTGACGGATTGTGTAGCGGGAATTCGGCTATAGGCCCACTCCCGTTCGTCTAGCGCGATCCAATCATTTTTCGGCACATGCGCAATCATGCCTTCGATCTCGGACGCGCGGTCTGGTACCGCAGTCAGAAAGGCGACCGGTCGCAGGTCAGTATGCCGCCAAGCGCGCCGCCAGCCTTTGAGACGGGCAGGATGCGGATCGGGAAAGTCATGAGTCGACAGATTCACAAGGCTGCCGTAGCCAAAGAAATAGGGATCTGCCATGGGCCTGCGTGTCCTTTCCTGACGATTGATGTATGTCAAACCGCTTTTATGCCGGACATGCAATAAGTCTGCATCTTGAAATTTGGGAGGTCACGATGCGGATAACCAAACGGACGAACATTGCGGTGCGGCTGCTGATGTATTGTGCAGCGCATCAGGACAGGCTGGTCACCAAGTCCGAGATTGCCGAAGTGTGCAATATCTCGGAGAACCATCTGGCACAGGTCATCAATCAGCTCAGCCAGTTGGACTATCTAAGCACTCAGCGCGGTCGTAACGGCGGTATGGTACTAGCTCGGCCGGCCGAACAGATTCGGATCGGATCGGTGTTTCGTGATGTCGAAGGCAACCTGCCGCTGGCCGAGTGTTTTGCGGATGCCGACAACACCTGCCCATTGACGGATGCATGTCGATTGCGGATGGCGCTTCAGGACGCGGCTGAGGTCTTCTATGCCTCACTGGACGAGATTACGCTGGACGCCCTGATCTGCGACAACGATCCTTTGCTGCAGATTCTGCAACCGGTTGCCTGCGCGCGCGCAGGTTAATCGCTGGCACGCAGGATGCGGGCCGGGCGGACGGCCAGAGGACGCAGGGCAAAGATCAGCCCCGCGCCAAGTGTCACGATGATGCCAGCCAGAACAATTCCGATTGCAGACGGCCAGATCACCGAGAATTTCGTGTCGAAAATATAGGTGGCAACGGCCCACCCACCTAGGATGCCGGTCAGTAGCGCAACGCCACCAGCAGCCGCGCCCAACAGCGCGGCGCGCAGGGCAAAGCTGAACAGGATGCGCCGCCGGTCCGCGCCCAGTGTTTTGAGGATCGCGGCCTCATATCGGCGCGCGGGTTCCCCAGCCGCGGCAGCACCGATGAGGACCAAAAAACCGGTCAGAAGGGAAATCCCTGCGCCGTAAGACGTCGCCGCTGCGATGCCTGCCAGCAGGCCCGAGACCCGATCAATCGCATCGCGAACGCGGATCGCCGTTATGTTGGGGAACGTCCCGGCCAAATCGCGCAGAATTGCAGTTTCGGCCTGTTCTTCGGCGTAGACCGTCGCGATAAAGCTGTGCGGGGCACCTGCAAGGGCCGATGGATTCATGGACATGATAAAGCCCATACCTGCGTTTGAGAAATCAACCTCGCGCGTTGATGTAAGTTCTGCGGTAATGTCCCGGCCCAAAATATTCACGGTCAATTGGTCGCCGAGTTTAAGGCCCATTTCTTCCGCCTCTTCAGCTGCGAAACTCACCTGCGGGGTACCGGTATAGTCTTCGGCCCACCATTCGCCCGAGGTTATGCGCGCGTTATCAGGTGGCCGGACGGAATAGGTGATGCCCCGGTCGCCATCCAGTACCCAATGATCGCCTGCCACTTCGCGGGCGGGCTTGTCGTTGATCTGCGTTATGATCCCGCGCAGCATCGGTGCGCTTTCGATCCGGCTGACGCCGGGGTCGGTGGTTAACCTGTCGTTAAAACCCGGCATTTGGTCCTTCTGGATGTCGACGAAAAAGTAAGACGGGGCAACGTCCGGCAAGTTGCCGGAAATTGCATTGCGCAAGGTGCCGTCGATCTGCCCAACGGCCGCCAGAACCGAAAGCCCAAGACCCAGAGACAGTACAACGGATGCAGCGCCCTCGCGAGGGTCGGAAATGGCCGACAAGGCCCACCGAAGGGCCGGACGCCTGCGCGCTGATGGGGCGCTAAGCCGAGCCAGCCGGCGCACCGCATAGGCCGCAGCGGACAGCAGCAGCAACGCGCCCACCAACCCTCCGGCGGTCCAGAACGTCAGGCGCGCCGAGCCGCTGAACCAGGCAGCTGACGCGATCAGCAGCGCGAGGCCGGAACCAGTTGCGATGAGGTACACCCCTCGTGGAACCGCACGTGCCGAGGTCAGAGCATCCCGAAACAGGGTCGCTGCGCGGACGTCTTCGGTGCGGGCAAGGGGCCAGAGCGTGAACAGAAAGGCCGTCAGTAAACCGTACAACGCTGCTTCGGCAAGCGGTGCCGGATAAAATGAGAAAACCGCGGGTACAGGCAACCGGGCTTCAATCAAGGGGGCCAGCAGCAGCGGCAGCAACCCGCCCAAGGCAAGGCCCAGCAAGATGCCGATCCCGGACAGGACACCGATCTGGATCATATAAGTTTGGAATATTGTCGCCTTGTCAGCGCCCAGTGTGCGCAGTGTCGCGATGGTCTCTGTCTTTTGGGACAGATAGGCGCGCACGGCTGCGGAAACTCCGATGCCGCCGACTGCAAGGCCTGATAACCCGACCAGAACCAGAAATGCGCTGAGCCGCCCGACAAACTCGGCAATACCGGGCGCACCGTTGCGAGCATCAGTCCATCGCATACCGGTGCCCTCAAAATTCTGGCGCGCTTCTACCGCTAGATCTTGCAGCTCGGTTCCTGATGGCAGGGCCAGGCGGTATTTGGTGGAAAACAGGGTTCCCGGGGCCAACAGGCCGGATGCTTGCAAATCTTCGGTCCGCACCAGCGTGCGAGGGCCCAGACCAAAGCCATCTGCCGCCCCGTCCGGTTCATGGATCAATGCGGCGGTCAGGATGAATTCTTGCGTCCCCAGTGCAAAGCGATCTCCGACGGAAAGATCCAACCGGTCAATCAGCGACGGATCCATTACCGCGCCGGGAAGACCTTGATGTGTCCCTAAAGCCGCCGACAGCGGCATTGCAGGCTTCAAAACCGGAGACCCCAATAACGGGTAGGTGTCGTCGACTGATTTAACCTGTGTCAGCGCGCGTTGCGTTTCAGCGCCCTGATAAGCAACGGCCATTGAACGAAAATCGACCACTTCAGAGACAGCTGTCCCGGTCTGGTCCATCCAGGCGCGTTCGTCATCTGTGGCAAATCGGTAGGTGAATTCCAGTTGCGCATCCCCGCCCAACAGGGCCGCGCCTTCTTCGGCCAAGCCAGCTTGGATCGCGTGGCGCACCGATCCAACTGCTGCGATTGCGGCGACACCCAGCGCAAGACACGCGAGGAAAACGCGAAACCCATGCAGCCCGCCCCGAAGTTCACGGCGTGCCAGACGCCCGGCCAGCCGAAAGCTCATTCCGCAGCCTTTTGCTGGCTGTCTTCCGAAATTCGCCCGTCGCGCAAGCGTACAACCCGATCGCACTTGCGCGCCAGACTATGACTGTGGGTTACAAGCACCAGAGTGGCGCCGTGTTTGTCGCGCAGGCCGAACAACAAATCGACGATAGCCGCGCCGTTCGTTTCGTCCAGATTTCCTGTCGGTTCATCCGCCAGCAAAATTTGCGGACGCGGCGCGGCGGCCCGGGCCAGCGCAACGCGTTGTTGTTCGCCGCCCGACAATTGCGCCGGATAATGATCGCGGCGGTGCGACAGGCCAACCGCGTCAAGTTCTGCCGCAGCGCGTTGAAACGCATCCTTGTGTCCGGCCAATTCCAGCGGCGTGGCCACATTTTCCAGGGCGGTCATTGTTGGGATCAGATGAAAGTTCTGAAAGACGACCCCCATCGCATTGCGTCTGAAACGGGCCAGAGAATCCTCATCCATGCCAGTCAGATCCTGGCCAAGGGCTGTGATCTTGCCCGCGCTTGCCTGTTCCAACCCGCCCATCAGCATCAACAGCGAGGATTTGCCGGACCCGGACGGTCCGACAAGCCCAAGCGTTTCGCCTTTGGCGACGGTCAGGGTAATATCGTGCAGGATATTGACCCGGCCGGCATTGCCATCCAGCGACAAGGTGGCATTTTGGAGCGAAAGAACTGGTGTCGTCATAAGTACTTCCAAAAGGAGACGGTCATTTTGGGATATGGAGTTGTTCAAAAAATGCGCAAGGCTCTGATGGCTTTACTGTTTGCGTGTTGCGGCTTTGCCGCCACAGCGGAACCGTTGGTCATCGCGGCCCTCGGGGACTCGCTGACACAAGGATACGGGCTGCCGGAACAGGACGGGTTCGTACCACAGTTGGATCAATGGCTGAAGGATCAGGGCGCAGACGTGCAATTGATCAATGCCGGAGTTTCCGGGGATACGACAGCCGGCGGCGCGGCCCGTGTGGATTGGACGCTTACACCTGACGTGGACGCGATGATCGTAGCGCTGGGCGGCAACGATCTGCTGCGCGGTATCGACCCGGCTGTCTCGCGCGCGCACCTTGAGACAATCGTAACCTCCGCCCGGGCGGCGGAGGTTGAGGTGTTGCTGATCGGAATGCAGGCACCGGGGAATTACGGGGTCGATTACAAGCAGGCCTTTGATGCGATGTACCCGGATCTGGCCAAGGCATATCAGCTTGTGTTTGCGGAAAGCTTTTTTGAAGGGTTGCAGCCAAACGGCGACCCGAGCGCAGTCCGGCAGTTCATGCAACCGGACGGAATTCACCCCAACAAAGAAGGCGTGGCGCGGATTGTAGCAGCGCTTGGGCCTTACGTGCTGGAGCTGGTCGAAACCTCGACCAAGCAGGATTGAGAAGATGCCCGGGCGATTTTTTCTGACACGGCCAATGTCTGAGATCGCCCAGTTTTTGAATGTCCGGTGTGACGTGGACCCACAGCCGCCGCGAAGGAACATTCAACCGGGTCAGGAACTGATCGTTCTGACTGCCCACGGCCTGACACCCATGCGATGGGGCATGATCCCGGTTGGGCGCGTCAATGCGCGCGGTCGGCCTGTGATGGAAACTATAATCAACGCCCGGTCCGAAACCGTCTTTGACAAAACCGCCTTCGATGGCGTTGGCCGAGCCGTTGTTCCAGTCGACGGGTGGTACGAGTGGACAGGCGAAAAACGTCGAAAAACCGCATGGCGCATCGCCTCGGCGGATGGCTCACCTCTGTTCTTCGCCGCGATCACCGACAGTTGGCAGGCTCCGGGCGGTCTGCGGGTTGACCAGTTTGCAGCTGTGACCTGCCCACCTAATGCTGATCTGGAGCCGATACACCATCGAATGGGCGTCCTGCTACAACCTGCCGACATTCAGACATGGGTCACAGGAGCCGAGGATGACGCCAAAGCGCTGGCGCAACCTTGGCCGGACGGGTTGTTGCAGATCGAAGAGGCGACGGACGTCGACTGGTCCGGGTCGTGACCGCCTCAGACAACCGTGACCACAGTTCCCACCGGTACACGCTCATACAAGTCGATGACATGGGCGTTCAGCATCCGAATGCATCCGTTTGAGGCCGCGCGCCCGATGGTTTGCGGTTGCGTCGTGCCGTGGATACGGAAATAGGTGTCGACCCCATTCTGAAACAGGTAGAGCGCGCGTGCCCCCAGCGGGTTTCCATCTCCGCCCGGTTGAACATAATCATTGTCCTTGAACTTGGCGTAAGTCAGCGGTTCACGTTCGATCATCTCGTTCGTGGGGCGCCATGTCGGCCACTCTTTCTTGACGTCGATCGTGGCTGTGCCGGTGAATTCCAAGCCTGCCTTGCCAACGCCGCACCCATAGCGGATCGCCTTGCGCGGTTCGGTGATGAGATACAGGTAGAAGGACCGTGGCGCGACCAGAAGCTGCCCCGGCAGAAATTGTTTCTTGACCCGAACGAACTGGGGCGTGGGGTCGTATTCAACGGCTTTTTTCTTGGCCGAAGCAATACCGGGTGTCAGGCCAGCGGCAGCAGATGCTGCAAGGAAAGTGCGACGTGTGAACATATCGGTTCTCTTAAGGACAACAGGAAAATCGTAAACCAGTGTCGGAATGATAACCGATCTGGTCAATCATCTGCCAAGAGTAACCGTATTGTGATGTAATCGCAGAGACACACTTCTGTTGCAGTTTTGTCCCGCGTGATGTGAAAAGGGCAGAGGTAACCTCTGCCCTTTCATGGCCTTAGGCCAGTGCGATATCGTCGGCGCTTTCGCGGCCGTCACGACCAGCGCGCAGCTCGTACGTGACTTTCTGGTTGTCGGCCAGACCGGTCAGGCCCGAACGCTCGACAGCCGAGATGTGAACGAAGATGTCTTTGCCGCCATCTTCAGGTGCGATAAAGCCAAAACCTTTGGTGGTGTTGAACCATTTTACGGTGCCTGTGGGCATATCCGTTGTCTCCTGTTTTGTGCTGCCCACGGAGTTGCGGCAGCCCGGCGTCGTTGTCTGTATCGATAGACTGAGCGCCGGAAACGGTGACAGTGGGTCGAAATAGAAAAACGTAAGCCCCATTGATATGGCATCGGGGTGGGCGCGTGACAAGGGATTTTGTGCGTTTCGTACAAGGGTTTGAGGGCCAGTTTCCCGATTTGCACAAGAATCCGCCGACGGGTTTGGTTATTGGTTCAGCGGCCTTTGAAAAGGAAAGGCCATGCGATCTGTGCGCTGAGTGGGCATCTAGAAAACTCTAACCAAGTCTGTGATCAGGTTGCGGCATGAGCAATTGCTGCCGCATCCGCATTCCCGGAGCCAAGTACTTTTTTTACCGTGTCTCTGGCCGATTGATTATCGGATTTGTTAGTGCGCGAGTTGTAGCAATTGCGCGCGGCCTTTGTGGTGACGCGTTTGTTGTATTGCCGGATCATCGGCACGCGGATTGAACCTTGCCGCCGGGAGATGTGGATTATTCGACACGGTGGCGGTTGACCAAAATTCGGTTTGTACGGGGTGTCGGCGCATTCGGTCCGCGGGGCGGGTCGAAAATTGTCGAATAGAAACGTGGGAATTGGCAACGCAGGTTTTTGGAGCACTGGATCCGTGATGAGCGAGATTATCGTAATCTCATGGCACATTGCTGGGGTAATCCTGTCAAACACGGGTTTGTAGAGCCCCCTACCCATTGGCCGAATTCGTCCATACACCGCGATATTGGTGCAGGTCGCGTTGATCCGGAATGGAGTGGCAGCGTCAGCGAAGGGAAGCTTGGGGAACCGAAGGATGGGTGATTTCACCCATCACTCCTCTGCAGAACCTCAGTTTAGAACCCCGACAATCCGCAAAAGAAGCACCCAAAATTGTCATCAAAAAAATAGTGCCGTAACGTCACGATAGGGGCAGTGGCATGAGCTTTAGTTCGCAATGCCGCATCACAAAAAGACTTTTTGACTGGCTGTTCAAAAATGACGCGGAACGCGGTTTTCTTCCCCGTTGGCGCTTGATCTTTCTTTCATATGTACGCTGCACCGCTGCGGGTGGCCACTCACGGAAATACGGTCCTTGAGCCGACGTCCACCGCACGCTCGGATCGGCCCGCAGCGGAACATTGCAACGAATATTCAGTTTCAAACAATTTCCAGAAACCCAACACGCACGGTGAAAGATATGTTTTTCAAGTCGATCCTAGACCATATTCTCAAATCAGCGGAGCAGGCAAATTCGGTGCCCAAAGAGCTTGCCGGGAAAACGCAAATTGGAAATTCTGGAGCGGTTAACAAAAAAGAACTGACTGTGCTTTTTGGAGATGTTCTGAACGAGAAGCAGGTACGGAGTGGTGAAAACCAACAGCCAGTCGGCCAGTCGCAAAAGTAACTGATTTCCGCGGGCTGTTGTAAGGCACAGATCGAGAATGCGCTGACAACGTGACTTTAGTTGTGAGAGGCAGAACTCCGACCGGCTGCATAAGGCTCACAAATGGTCTTGAGAAGCTAAGAAAGATAGCCGCACACACCAGTCAAACCGTATTACCGATATCTACGCCGGTACTCACTCCAAGTAGGCTATTTGAGGCCCGAAATCATATCCGTTGGTTCCGGGCTTCAAACATAGTTTTTATCGCGCAAACTTCTTATGTTTCAACCGCTTGGGCTCCAGCGCATCC
Organism: Ruegeria sp. CDSB013; assembly: GCF_059611165.1. NCBI lineage: Bacteria > Pseudomonadati > Pseudomonadota > Alphaproteobacteria > Rhodobacterales > Roseobacteraceae > Ruegeria > Ruegeria sp. CDSB013. The sequence goes on from NZ_JBXWPA010000007.1 coordinate 154,563, forward strand.
GGTCCAAGGCGGCGCTTTTTGTCCTCTTCGTAGTCTTCGAAGTTGCCCTCGAACCATTCCACATGGGCATCGCCCTCGAACGCCAGAATATGCGTACAAATACGGTCCAGGAAAAAGCGGTCGTGTGAGATGACCACGGCGCAGCCGGCGAAATCGACCAGCGCGTCTTCCAGCGCACGCAGGGTTTCAACGTCCAGATCGTTGGTCGGTTCGTCGAGCAGCAGGACGTTGCCGCCCTCTTTCAGCAGGCGCGCCATGTGGACGCGGTTGCGCTCACCGCCTGACAGCAGTGAGACCTTCTTCTGCTGGTCGCCGCCCTTGAAGTTGAAGGACGAGCAGTAGGCGCGGGAATTGACCTGCGCGTCACCCAGTTGGATGATCTCGGCACCGCCGGTGATCGCCTCCCACACGGTGTCGTTGTCCTTGAGGTCGTCGCGGGACTGATCGACATAAGACAGCTCGACCGTGTCGCCCAGCGTGATGGTGCCGTTGTCGGGCTGTTCCTGACCGGTGAGCATCTTGAACAGGGTCGATTTACCAGCACCGTTGGGGCCGATAACGCCTACGATTCCGCCGGGGGGCAGGGCGAAATCCAGCCCTTCGATCAGTTGCTTGTCGCCCATGTGCTTCGACAGGCCCTCGACCTCGATCACCTTGCCGCCAAGGCGCTGGCCGTTGGGGATGACGATCTGGGCGCGGGTCAGCTTTTCGCGTTCGGACTGGTCTGCCAGCTCGTTATAGGCGTTGATCCGGGCCTTGGATTTGGCCTGACGGGCCTTTTGGCCCTGACGCATCCAATCCAGTTCTCGCTGCAGAGTTTTCTGCTTGGACTTGTCCTCGCGTGCCTCTTGCTCCAGCCGTTTGGCCTTTTGTTCCAGCCATGCGGAGTAGTTGCCCTCGTAGGGCAGGCCCCGGCCACGGTCGAGTTCAAGGATCCAGCCGGTGATGCTGTCCAGGAAATAGCGGTCGTGGGTGACGATCAGGATGGTGCCCTTGTAGTCGATCAGGTGCTGCTGCAGCCAGGCGATGGTTTCGGCGTCCAGGTGGTTGGTCGGTTCATCGAGCAGCAGCATGTCGGGGGCCTGCAGCAGCAATTTGCAGAGCGCGACGCGGCGTTTCTCACCGCCCGAAAGGTTGGCGATGTTGGCGTCGTCGGCCGGGCAGCGCAGCGCCTCCATCGAGACGTCGATCTGGCTGTCGAGGTCCCACAGGTTCTGGCTGTCGATCTCGTCCTGCAGCTTCGCCACCTCATCAGCAGTTTCGTCGCTGTAGTTCATCGCCAGTTCGTTATAGCGATCAAGGATCGCCTTCTTTTCGGCCACGCCCAGCATGACGTTTTCACGAACGCTGAGGGTTTCATCCAGTTTCGGTTCCTGCGGCAGATAGCCGACCTTGGCGCCCTCGGCGGCCCAGGCCTCGCCTGTGAAGTCCTTGTCGAGGCCCGCCATGATCTTCATCAGCGTCGATTTGCCGGCGCCGTTGACGCCGACAACACCGATTTTCACGCCGGGCAGAAAGCTCAGGTGGATGTTTTCAAAGCACTTCTTGCCACCGGGATAGGTCTTGGAGACACCCTGCATGTGGTAGACATATTGATAGGCGGCCATGTCGCGTCCTCTGGGTCGGGGAAATCAGGTTGGGCGGGGTGATAGCGGATGGTTCGATTAGGGGCAATCAAGAACAATAAGGCCGGATGAAGCTGTTTGCGCAGTTTGCAAGGACGAAACGCCGAGTGGTTAAGACCAGCGGGGTCAAGATGTTGGGGATTCCCTCTGCAAGGTTTGCTGTATACACACAACCCAAACGGGAGATTGGTAAATGAAGATGAGCAGTTATGTGATAATTTCGATGGCTTTTTTTGCTTTCGGGGCGATCAGTTCAATGGCGGCTCGTGCTGAAAATTTGCCGGACTGCAAGGCGTACAAAGACGCAACTTATTGCTCAACATACAATGTGGCGCAGATGTCGACGTCTCAAATCGAAGGGGGTGATTTTGCTTCTGCAAGTATTCTGACTATGCTTAGGGTTTCGAATAAGTCAGAGCACGATATCAGGTACTACGTTACCTTTAAGTTCATTAAATCACTTGCAAATATCGAGGAAGAGTTCGCACTGACCGAAGACTACCGACAGCTCAAAAAGTCACTTTTGCACCAGATGCTTAAATATGTAGCTTTGACTGGTGATGAGATCAGAGCTCAAGTCTATTTGGCATACTTTGAATTTTTCATCGAACCGAAGGTGGAATTGCCAAAGAGCGTTAATTATCCTCAGATTAAATGGAAGCAGCAGTCAGCGGATTCCAAGCTTCATATTAAGTGTATTGTCGAAAGTGACGTTCCGTTTTTGCCGCTGAAAGAGATTGCTGAATCCGCCGAATTCAAAACATGTATGAACGGATAAACCGGAGGTTATTTGTCCCTGAGTGTATTGATATCCAACTGGTGCAAACCTGGCCGTATTGGCTGGATCGGTCTGCGACCTGAGCGTCGTGCGGAGATGGTCGCGGTTGAGGAAGGCATGATCTCCACCAATGGGCTTGAAGGCGACCGGGGCCGCGCAGGCAAGCGGGCCGTGACGCTGATCCAGCAGGAGCATCTGGCGGCGATTGGGTCATATCTTGGGCAGGGGCCGGTTACTCCGGACATCCTGCGTCGCAATCTGGTGGTGTCAGGGATCAATCTGGCGGCGCTCAAGGGGCGTGAGGTGCAGGTAGGCGAGGCCGTTCTGCGTTTTACCGTTATCTGCGCGCCGTGCAGCCGGATGGAGGAGGCGCTGGGCAAAGGCGGCTATTCCGCCGTGCGGGGGCATGGTGGGTGGTGCGCCGAGGTGGTGCGGCCGGGGCGGGTCACGTTGGGTGATGAGGTTCAACCGGTTGATTGACAACGTTGTCCAGTTCTGAACATCAGCAAGTCATGGATCGTTTTAGTATTCCGTACGCGCGGCCCGGGCTGGTCATCGGGCTGTTCGGTGGGTCGTTTGACCCGCCGCACCAGGGGCATGTGCATGTCACGCTTGAGGCGATGAAGGCGTTTGGACTGGATCGGGTGTGGTGGCTGGTGTCTCCGGGCAACCCTATGAAGGCGCGGGGGCCGGTGCCTCTTGCACAACGGATGGCAGCGGCGCGGGCGTTGATGCAGCACCCTCGGGTCGACGTGACGGATATCGAAGCGCAGACTGGGACGCGGGCCACGGCGGATACGTTGGCAGAACTGCGGCGTCTTTATCCCAAAGTGCGGTTTATCTGGATCATGGGCGCGGATAATCTAGCGCAGTTCCATAGGTGGAAGAATTGGCGGCTGATCATGGACAGCGTGCCTGTCGGTGTGATTGCGCGCCCCGGCGACCGGATTTCTGCGCGGATGTCCCCTGCTGCGCGGCTTTACGCCAAGTACCGGATAGATGGGCAGGCGCGGCGTCTGCTGGGGCGCGCCGATGCGCCCGCGTGGTGTTTCGTGAACGTACCGATGGTCGATGTAAGTTCCAGCCAAATCCGGGAGCGGGGAGGTTGGGGCGCTGAGGTGTTGCCGGAATAGCCCCATGCGCGCATAATCCATATCTGTGGTTGTGTGTATTTAATCTGTGAGATTCTATTCGACTTATGACTGATCGATTTTCTCGACGTGGATTTTTAGCAGGGCTGGGGGCAGCTTTGATCCCTTCTGCTGTGCTGGCCGAGGCGCCTTTGGTCTCGTTGCGCCCTCAATTGCGCGGCGACGTACCGACCGGGGTCGAGCGGCTTGTCCAAGCGGCCGGGCTGCGTGGTGAGGTGGTTTTCGCGGTGGCGGATGCAACAACGGGCACGCAGCTGGAAGAGTTCAGTGGCGATCAGGGGCTGCCGCCGGCAAGCGTGGCCAAGGCGCTGACAGCTCTTTATGCGTTGGATGTCTTGGGGTCGGACTACCGGTTCGAGACCGCCCTGATGGCGGATGGACCGATCGAAAATGGTATCCTGAAAGGTGACTTGATCCTTGTGGGAGGTGGCGACCCGCTGCTGGACACCGATGCGTTGGCCAATTTGGCGGCGAATTTGCGCGAGGCTGGGATTTCCGAAGTTCAGGGTGCGTTCAAGGTTTATGAGGGGGCGCTGCCCTATGTGTTCAGTATCGATCCGGGGCAGCCGGATCATCTGGGCTATAGTCCTTCAATCAGTGGCATATCGTTGAATTTCAACCGGGTGCACTTTGAGTGGAAACGTGATGGTACCCGCTATGACGTGTCCATGGATGCGCGCAGCGCGCGGTACAAACCGTCGGTCGATGTGGCCTCTATGCAGATTGAGAAACGAAAAGCGCCTATCTACACCTATGAATCCAGCGCGCGGCAGGACCGCTGGACCGTGGCGCAAGGGGCGCTTGGTACTGGTGGGGCGCGGTGGTTGCCGGTGCGCAAGCCTGCGCTTTATGCGGGGGATGTGTTCAGGACGCTGGCGCGCGCGAATGGGATCCAATTGGGTCGCGTGCAGGTCATGCGCGAAACACCGAAGGGAACCTTGCTTGTGGTGCATCACAGTGACCCGCTGGATAGTATACTGCGCGGCATGTTGAAGTATTCGACCAACCTGACGGCTGAGATGGTTGGTATGGCGGCCTCGCAAGCGCGCGGCGCCAACTTGCAATCATTGGCGGATTCTGCGGCCGAGATGAACCGTTGGGCGACCGAGACATACGGTGTGACTGGGATCGCCATGGTGGATCACTCGGGCCTGGGTGATGCGTCCCGAATGGCACCGGGAGATTTGGTAACAGCTCTGGTTGCTGCGAAACAGGCGGGCGCATTGAAACCCTTGCTGAAAAAATTCACCCTTGCGGACAGTCAGGGACGGCCCGTTCAAGACCACCCGATCAAGGTTGATGCTAAAACCGGTACGTTGAACTTCGTATCCGGCCTTGGAGGTTTCATCACAGCGCCGGGCGGTTCCGAGCTTGCCTTTGCGATTTTTACTGCAGATGTCGACCACCGTGCCACGATTCCGCGCGCGCAGCGCGAACGACCACAAGGCGCGCGAAGCTGGAACAATCGCTCGCGCAAACTCCAACGCGCACTGATCGAGCGCTGGGGGTCTATGGCCGGAAGCTAAGATCAGGTAGTGTGACGTGCCCGAGCGCCGCGTTCGATCGCGGCGGCATGCAGGCGATCAATGCTCAGCTCGTAACGAATTTCTTCAAGCAGGCGCAGCTCGGATTCCGCCAGCGAACCATCAGCGGCGGCCACATCACAGGCCAACGCATAGGCGGTTTCGTTCAGCCGTTCGGGCAGGTTGTCGCGGATCAGGCCGAACAGCGCATCCAGCCCGTCTTCTTGTTCAAACAGGTCAAACACGGTTTGCGAAACGCGGCGGGTACGATCGATGTCATATTCGGCAAAAACCGGCAGCATATTGACCGCGCCTTCGATTTTGACCAACTCAGCTGTGCGGATGGTTTCATCAGATGCAGAGATCGCAACCATGATCGCAACAAGGCAATCCTGAGGGGACATCGGGTGGGGTACTTGTTCGGTCATGGTGTCGTCCTGATTAGGCTTTCTGCATCAGCACGATAGGTGGGCAAGCGTGCAGGTTCAACGGGTTTCGCATCGGCTAAGCTAGAGAATGGGCAAAGGACCGCGGGTTTTGTTCTGTCGCAGCACGAAGTTGCTGCGCGTGTCACGCACAAGTCCGGATTTCAAAAGCCGCTGCATTATAAAGTGCTCGAGTTCCTCTGGGGTTTTGGCGTAGACTTTCAGAATGAAATCATGATCTCCGGTGATCGAGGCACACTCGACGATCTGAGGTTCGGTTTCAATCAGGCGCAGGAACGCATTGATGCTGTCCTCTTGATGTTCGCGCAGAGCCACGTGGACATAGGCGATGGCGTTCAGCCCAACGGATTTGGCGCGCACCTGCGCTGTGTAGCCAGAGATTATATCAGTGGCCTCAAGGTCGCGCACTCGCCGCCAACATTGCGACGCGGATAGCCCTGTGCGATCTGCTAGGTCCTGCATGGATTGGCGGCCATCCATTTGAAGCTCTTGCAAAATAGCGATGTCGGCAGATTGAAGCGTTTGTTTCATAAAAAATCACTCCGCGATATGTATTTGCCAAAACTTCCAGATTTATCAGCGACTTTAAACCAATTTTCTCAATCCAAGGGGGTAAACTCTTCACAAGGAGAAAAAGTGATGCCCAAGTCGACCAAATATATCGCCAAGATCGCCGATGCGCGCGGCCATATCGCGTACACATCAGAAGAGGATGCGGTTTGGGCCGACCTTTACGCGGCCCAAGAGGAAAACGTTCAGCGCTATATGGCGCAGGACTATCTGGACGGGTTGAAAAGACTGGACCTGCCAAAAACCACCGTGCCGTCTTGTGCCGATATCTCTGAACGGCTTCTGGATATGACCGGCTGGCGGGTCCAACCGGTGCCTGCGCTGATCGGGTTCAAGACTTTTTTCGGCATGCTAGCGGACAGGGTCTTTCCCGCCGCATCCTTTATCCGCTCGCGCGAAGATTTCGACTATATCGAAGAGCCTGACATCTTTCACGAGATATTCGGTCATACGCCCCTGCTGAGCGATCCCCGCTTTGCGGCTTTCAGCCATGCCATTGGGAAGGCCGGGGTACAGGCCAGCGACAAGGATTACTCTTGGCTGATCCGACTGTACTGGTTCTCAATCGAATTTGGTCTGCGTCGTCAGGATGGTGAGATCAGGGCACTGGGCTCAGGGCTTGCGTCTTCGCCGACCGAGCTTGTCTATGCTGTCGAGAGCGATATCCCCGATCGGGGCCCGTTCGACATTATGGCAATCCTGCGCACGCCCTATCGGATCGACATGCACCAAATGGGCTATTTCGTGTTAAACTCACCTGAGGAGTTGTTTGCAGCTGCCGAGCGCGACCTATTGCAGGACGTGCGCAAAGCTCAATCCCTTGGATTGCTGCCGAACAAGTTTCCGGAAAAAGCAACCGCAGCGGAGTAAACGGATCATGACCACATCAGGAGAAACCTGCAGTCTGTCGGACCGTACTTGTGTGCCCTGTTCCGGCGGCGTCCCGGCTTTGACTCGCGATGAGGCCAACACCCATTTTGCGGAGCTCTCGTCCGACTGGCAACTGGACGTGGATGCAAAGATGCTGAGCCGGCACTTCAAGTTCAAAGGCTTTGCCAAGGCGACCTATCTTGCAAATCTCTGCGCTTGGTTGGCCGATCAGCAGGGGCACCATCCGGATGTCTGCTTCGGGTGGGGATATGTGGATGTCAAACTGACGACCCACGAAATCGGCGGCCTCAGCGAAAATGACTTTATCTGGGCTGCGAAACTGGACCAGTTGACAGCTTAAATCGTCCTTTCCATCAGGAAAAACAGCGCGCTTTATTGACTCATGCTGCACCGGCACAATAGGAGGGGTCGGTCGGTTGCATCGGGCGACCGACACTGTTTTTCCCGATGGAGCAAATCTGATGTCTGAACTGCGTGAAACCGCGATGTCGTCCAAGGCCTGGCCTTTTGAAGAGGCGCGCCGGTTGCTCAAACGCTATCAGAAAGGTGCTCCGGAAAAGGGATACGTGCTGTTTGAAACGGGCTATGGTCCCTCAGGTCTGCCGCATATCGGCACGTTTGGCGAAGTGGCGCGAACGACGATGGTCAAACGCGCGTTCGAGGCGCTGTCGGACATCCCGACGAAGCTGATCTGTTTCTCGGATGATTTGGACGGCATGCGCAAGGTGCCAACCAATGTGCCAAACCCCGAGATTCTGGAACAGCACTTGCAGCGCCCGCTGACCTCGGTGCCAGATCCCTTCGGCACGCATGACAGCTTTGGCGAACATAACAACGCGATGCTGCGCCGTTTTCTGGATACGTTTGGTTTCGAGTATGAATTCTACTCGGCCAAGGAATTCTACGAGTCCGGACGGTTTGACGAGATCCTGAAGCGTGCGGTTGAGCGTTATGACGAGATCATGGCGATCATGCTCAAAAGCCTGCGGGACGAACGTAAGCAGACCTATTCGATCTTCCTGCCGCTGCACCCCGAAAGCGGGCGGGTCATGTATGTGCCGATGAAAAAGGTCTGTGCTGAGACCTACACCGTGACCTTTGACGATGAGACCGGTAAAGAATGGACGGTTCCTGTCACAGGCGGCCACGTCAAGCTGCAGTGGAAGCCGGATTTCGGCGCGCGCTGGGCTGCGCTGGGCGTTGATTTCGAGATGTACGGCAAGGAACACGCCACGAACGAAAAGATCTATGACGCGATTTGCCGTGCGTTGGGCGGGCGTGCGCCCGAGCATTTCTCGTATGAGCTGTTCCTGGACGAAAACGGTCAGAAGATTTCCAAATCGTCGGGCAATGGTGTGTCGATTGATGAATGGCTGACCTATGCGCCGACGGAGTCGCTGGCATACTTCATGTATCAAAAGCCCAAGACGGCGAAGCGTATGCATTTTGACGTGATCCCGAAAGCTTACGACGAATACCACCAGCAATTGCGAGCCTATCCAGGGCAGGAGCTGAAAGCGCAGCTGAACAATCCCGTCTGGCATATTCACGGTGGGGACGTTCCGGAATCCACTCTGATCGTTCCGTTTGCGATGTTGTTGAATCTGGCGTCGGTTTCCGGGGCCGAGGACAAAGAGGCGCTGTGGGGCTTTATCCGTCGCTATGCACCCGAGGCCACGCCCGACACCCATCCTGATCTGGATCAGGCTGCGGGGTTTGCGGTGCGCTACTTCAACGATTTCGTCAAACCCACCCGCCAGCACCGCGCGCCGACCGATCAGGAACGCGAAGCGCTGGAAGCACTGAAAGCCGCGCTTGAGGCTTATGATGGTCCGATTGAGGACGAGGCGCTACAATCCGTGGTTTATTCCATCGGACGCGAACGGTTCGACCCGATGCGCGGTTGGTTCACTGCGCTTTATGAGGTGCTGCTTGGTGCCTCGCAGGGTCCACGCTTTGGTGGTTTCATCGCCCTGTACGGCGTGCCCGAAACCATCGCACTGATCGAAAAAGCATTGGTCGGAGAGCTGGTCTGATTTGACCTAATACCGCATGGGGCTACCCTTTCATCAGGAGGTGACCCCATGCGTCGTTTACTACTTGCTGTATCACTCAGTGCCGGACTGGCTACGGGCGCGTTTGCCCAAAGTGCCGAGATCGAGGCAAATATTGCGGCGCAAATACAGGCGTTTAAGGCGGATGATTTTGCCACTGCCTTTACCTTCGCAAGCCCCAACATCCAGAGCTTTTTCGGAACGCCTGAGAATTTCGGAGCGATGGTTCGCAATGGCTATCCCATGGTCTGGAGACCTGCAGATGTTCGCTTTCTGGAACTGCGAGAGGTTGCTGGCGCATTGTGGCAGAAGGTTATGGTCACGGATGGCAATGGACAAGTGCACGTTTTGGATTATCAGATGGTTCGGCAGGAAAACGGCTGGAAGATCAATGGTGTGCAGCTTTTGGGAAATTCAGATCCAGCTGCATGATGCAACACCACCGTCACGGTGATATGAGCGGCGGTTAATCCCTATTCGGTACTCAGACTTTTGCGTTCGGGCAGCCCCGGACACTGGGTTTGTGCGCGCGGCGACCTGCTGCGGGCGATTGGGAAAGGGATTTCTATGAACAAGGCAATCACCGACGGCATCGTCTTCATGCCGCCTGCTTTCGCGAATGGTCTGAGCGTCTGGTCCAGAGGCGACGGGACACCGGGTTCGCCAACCTATAATGGGGCACCGAATGGGGCATTCGTTCCGGCAGACCCGGATTTCGGCGGTTGCCTTGAAATCCTGAAGGTGCAGGCAACCCAGCAGCTTCGCTACATGGGACAGACGCCCCTGATCCCGGGGTGCTATTTGCAAATCAAAGCACGTGTCAAAGCCATCAGCGGTCCTTTGCCCCAGGTTCGTATTGCGGCCTGGGCTGGCGGGGCAGGTGACCAGCAGGTAAACGGCGTCGTTGATCAGGGGCCGGTCACGCAGCTATCGGGCTATGGCACCGTCCATGAAATCACAGCTATCGTTGGCAATGGTCAACGCTCGGGCGTCGACATGCCCTGGGGCGTTGCTGCGCTTTATGGGCATTTCGGCCTGAATATCGATGGTGCCAACGGTTCGCTCGTTCGGGTCGATGATATCGAGATCACCGATGTCACCAGCATCTTCCTGCGCGAAATGATCAGCACTGTCGACGTGCGTGATTATGGTGCAATCGGCGATGGCGTCGTCGACGATTCCGTAGCGTTCGAAGCAGCGGATCAGGCGGCCGGCGGTCGCCGGATCTATGTTCCGAAGGGGACGTATTTGCTGGCGCAGAACACATCGATGTCGTCCGAGATGGATTTTGAAGGCACCATCACCATGCCTGACGACAAGATGTTATTGTTGACAAAGAACTTCGACCTTCCAGCGTATATCGCGGCATTTGGGGATGAAGAACTGGCGTTCAAAAAAGCGTTTCAGGCGTTGCTGAACAATTCGGACCATGAATCGCTGGATATGGGCGGGCGTAAAATCTCGGTTACGGCGCCGATTAACATGGCCGCCGCCGTTCCGAACCGGCAGGGCGGTTTTTCGACCCGGCGCATCATCCGTAACGGGCAGTTCGATGTCAAAAGCAGTGCGGCCTGGGATACCGAGACGTTCACCTCGGTCGCAACCTACAACCCGGCGGATTCGACCAAGCTGACCAATGTGGAGAACATCGCCAATATTCCGGTTGGCGCGCTGGTGCAGGGCAATGGTGTTGGGCGTGAAATCTATGTGCGCTCCAAGGATGTCGGTGCCGGAGAGATCAGGCTGAATGACCCGCTCTTTGATGCGGCGGGGACGCAAACCTTCACGTTCCAGTCGTTCAAATACCTGTTGGATTTCAGCGGTTTCAGTACGTTGCGCAAATTTGGTATGGAAGAGATCGAATTTCAGTGCAACGGCCGCAGCAGCGCGATCCGGCTTGCGCCGTCCGGCAGTACCTTCGCGGTGACGAATTGCTTTATCAGCCGGCCCAAAGATCGCGGCATCAGCTCGCACGGGACCGGATGTCAGGGGATGTTGATCGACAATTGCCAGTTCCTGTCGACCGAAGAATCCTTCAACGTGTCCGACCGCAAATCCATTGCGTTGAATGCCAATGCAAACGATATCAAACTACGGCACAATCGCGCTGTGCGGTTCCTGCATTTTGCTGTGTTGGCCGGATCCAACAACCTGATTTTAGGCAACCACTTTTTCCAAGGAGACAGCATTCCGCAGGGTATCCGCAGTGCCGGGCTGATCATGACCGGGACTTATAACAGCTCGACCATTTCCGAAAATTATGTCGACAACTGCTTTGTCGAGTGGACCAACGAGCGGGATGCAAACCCGGTCTACACAAGCGGATATTCCTTCAGTTCGATGACAATTTCGGACAACATCTTTTATGCAAGCGAAGTCGCGCCGTGGTTCAGTCAGATCGTCATTCGCCCGCATGGGGCCGGGCACTATCTGAACGGAGTGGTCGTGACCGGGAACAAATTCAGGTCAAGCAGCGGTCGTATCGACCGGGCCGACCGCGTTGATACCAGCTTTGCCGATCTGAACCATTCCGCGCATCTGAACGTGATTTTCGAAGACAACACGTTCAATGGCATCAACGCAAAGGTGGAAAACCCGTTGCGAATCCGACGCTCGCAGCAATCGGCATCCTCGGTTTGGACCATTCCTGCTGACGGCCGGTTGCCCTTTGGCGGCAAGGCACGCGGGTGCGATGCGGTTACGGTGTTGGGGCCGCTCAGAAATGCGGGCGGGCAGATCGTTCACGCCACGCCCTATGTCGAGCTAGAGCAGGGCGCAATTCAAGACACTATCCAAATGCGCTGGCCTTTGCCCGTCAGTGGGTCGGTGTCGGCCATCATGCGTATGGAATACTAAACGGCACCGATCACGGGCGTTTTAGAATGTATTCCAGATAGCCAGCCTGATGCCCGTATTTTTGCGGGCATCATTGCGCTCTAAGCCCAGAACCCATGTGGTGGGGCTGTCCTTGGTGCGGATCATGATCGAGGGCTTGATCCTCCAGTGCAGGGGTTGGTCTTTTTGGTACGCGGTTTCGATTTGCAGCAGGGGGTTAATAAGGCGCGGGGATGACAGGCCTGCAGTAAGGTCCAACTTGCGATATACCGCATCATGCGTTCGAAATTCCAGCGCAGCGTCAATGGCAATCCAGCCATTGCCCCAGCCGGTCTGAAACCCCTTGCCGTACGAAAGCGTGGCTTTGTACAAGGCCCAGGCTCGCATCTGGCGATGATGGGCTCCGATTGCAATCTCGGCAGCAAAGCGCCCTGACTTTTCGAATTCGGCGACAGGCAAGCGGGCAAACACCAGAGCATGCCCATAAATGTCGCGGTGCTCTTCAACGTCCAGGCCAAGCGTTAGCTTCTCCCGCAACCCGTACTCGGCATAAAATGACCCTTTGTAGTCGTATCCGTAATCCGGATCCTTAAACGCCGTTACGGCAGTCGATACAAAAGCTGCGCCCTTGTCCCGCAACCAAGCGCCAGACCAGGCTGGTGAGGCTGCCAACAACAAAATCAGAAGGATTGAAACCCGGCGCATGCGCGCAGCATCCGCCAGCATGGTTAACAGATCGTTAGGATTTGACCCAAATCCGCAGGAACTTGATGCCGCTAAATGACAAAGGAAACACAAGACCTTTTCAAAACCTATGTTAAGTTTGAAACAGATAGAGGAGAATCCAGATGCCGAAGATTGCCAAAGACGCCAGCGTCCAGACAGTTATCACGACCTTTGAGATGACGCCCGGCACCTGCCAGGACTTGCTGGAAGCTCTGACGGACGCTTATGCGGAATTCATCTCGAAACAGCCCGGATTTGTCGCTGCGGGACTGCACGTGAATGACGCGCAGACGCGGATCGCCAACTATTCGCAATGGGAACGCCGCGAGGATTTTCTGGCCATGCTGCGCACCACGGAAATGCGAAACCGCAATCGGCAGATTAACGAGCTGTGCAAAAGTTTTGAGCCGGTGATGTATGAGGTGGCCGGGACTTTTGGTGGAGCCTGATCTGAATCAATGCCTAACAGCCTGAGATGGTGCAGGATTCAGGCGTGAAAACGGAGGTGCGCGTCATGTATCACAATATTCTTGTCCCCATTTCCTTTGATGCCGAAAGGGATATCTCGGGGCCGTTGAAGCTGGCCGAAATACTGGCGACATCGGATGCGCAGGTCACGTTGCTGCACGTGGTCGAACACATCCCGAGTTACGCCATTTCCTACATGCCGCCAGAGTATCTGGCCGAGGCACGTAAGGCGCTGCAGATGGAACTGGACGCGCTTGCCGAAAAACTGCCCAACGCCAATGGTGTTCTGGTCGAGGGTCATTCGGGCCGGACAATTCTTGATTGGGCGGTCGAACATAAGCCCGACCTGATCATCATGGCGTCTCACCGTCCCGGGATGCAGGATTTGTTGCTGGGTTCTACGACCAACCATGTGGTGCGCCATGCGGCCTGCGCCGTTCATGTGGTGCGCTGATCGGTCCAGATATCGGTTGGGGCAAGGCGCCATGCCTTGCCAAAGCCGCCGTTCAAAACGGCATCGGAAATGGTGAACGTGACAAACCCGAAATCGGTGAAGTCCGCATAAAGCTTGGCTTTGGGCCTCAGGCTCAGATACCGGGCGCGCAGCGCGGCGTGTTTCTCTGTCTTTCTGGCGACGAGCTGCGCGTTGGCATGCAGCGTCAGCCTTGGGTGCGTCAACGGATCGCCTGTATCACCGGGTTCACCAATCAACAGTGCACAGGCCGGATTGGTGGTCAGTGCCCGGGTATGGTCGGCCAGGGTTGAGATCAACGTGACCGGCCGCCCCCGATCATCCGTTGCAAGGGCTACGCGCGACACAGAAGGTAAAGCCGTATCAGGGTGCAACACGGCCAGCGCGCCGAACGTCGCGTTTTCGATCAGGTCGCGGGCCATTTGGCAGGCTGTTTCATCAACCGGGCGATACGGGTCGGTTTTGGTCATCGGTATTTTAGCCCTGGAGGTACATCCGGATGCAACATTATCCGCATAGCGACCTATACGCGAGAGGGACATTCGGGTCTCGGTTTTGCCACAAATCCGGGTTAGGTGTCCGGTATGGCGCTCAATGATTCCGAGCAAGGCTCGAATAAGAAAAACTCAAGAGCCGCAGCGCGAAATCGGCGCGCGGATGCGCAGCGCAGACGGGCGCTGTCGCCTTTTCGTATTATTATCATGATCCTTATGTTGCCCGCGACCACTGCGGCGATCGCGGTGGGTGTTTTTTTGCGGACATCAGAATTCGAAGGCCCCGATGCCCTGTTGCATCTGGTGGCCTTGGCTGGCTGCCAGGCCGCCGAAGCCTTGGTGCCGGGGCCGTACTGGGACGGTGAGCCGGGATACCACACGCGCAACGATACGGATGGAGATGGTGTGGCCTGCGGGGCGACGGCTCCTCAGTTCGCAATCCCCCAACCGGCTGCGGACCCTCAACCGGCTGCGACGGCGCCTCAACGGCAGGTGGGTTCGGCCAAGTTCGTCCGGCCCTGATCACCTCGATCCGAAACATTCGAATCTATGCTATAGTGCGCGTGACGCGCCGCTTCGGCCGTCTGTGGGGGATTTCGCCCTGAAAGGGAGGAAAGTCATGTTTGCACGTATTACGCAGTTTAAAATGAAGCCTGGCATGCGGGATGCTGCCGAGGCCAAAATGAATGAATTGAAAGATCAGATTATGGGCATGGAAGGCATGCACAGCTTTACCAATGTCATGAATGAAGACGGTACCGGATTTGTCGTCGCAGTTGTCCAAAGCGAGGAAACATCAAACGCGAACGCGTCCAAAGTGGCCAAACTTTGGGGACATTTTGCCGAGTTTCTCGAAGGTCCGCCGTCGCCTGCAGGGTATGACGTCGTGGTCCACTGGGACAAGGGATAATACCTCGCCCAGCGCTTGCCAAAAGACACGCAATCGCCAAAATTGGGCTGATGACCCGCGATGAATTCAACAGCTTTTGTGCCAACCTCAAGGCCACCACCCATGTAGTGCAATGGGGCAATGCGGATGTATGGAAAGTGGGTGGCAAGGTCTTTGCGCTCTGTGGCTGGAATGACGGCAAGGATGCCTTCACCTTCAAAGCAACCGATCTGGCCTTTGAAGTGCTGGGGGGCGAACCCGGCATCCGCCCAGCGCCCTATCTGGCGTCGCGGGGTATGAAATGGCTACAGGTCTATGACGAACGCGGCATGAGCGATGCGTCGCTGCGCGAGCATATCGTGACGTCCTATGATCTGGTCGTGGCCAAGCTGACCAAGAAATTGCGGGCGGAATTGGGTGTTTAGCCCTTCATCGCCTGCAGCAATTCCAGCAGTTGTTTTCGGTCGCCGTCATCCGTGTAGTCACCGGTGGCCAGACGCTCGGCAATGCGCAGGCGCAGGCGTTCTTGCTGGGTGCGCACCTCTTCGCCTGCGGTCTCAGCCAGAGTTTTCATGATCATCGCCACCGCTTGTTGACGCTTGGTGGTGGGGTTGGCGATATAGTCGACAAGGCTCTGTTGCCCGGAATCGAGGATGTTTTCGGCCAGATCGCGCAGCTGATCGCCATTGGGCAGCAGCGGGGCGAGGGCGTCCGCGGGCGGTAGGATTTCCGGCACGCTGCGCGGGGTCTCGGCCAGAGCGTTTGCGCCGTCGACAAAGGCCTCGGTAATCATCCGCGTGATCTTGATGGCGCGCGGGTCCTTGAACAGGGCCGAGGCGATGGCCACGCCGTAATCCGTATAGACCCACGGATTGACCCGCCGCCCACCGCGACCCTTGGGCTTAGAGATCACATTCTGTGATTGCAAATCACCGACCTCGGCATCGGTCAGCTGAAAGCGGTAGCCCTCGAACAGATCCTTGTTGCGCGATACGGCCTGATTGAACGCGCTGACGGATTTTCCGTAGAACTGTGCCAGATCCTCGGCCAGCACCACACGGGTGCCGCGCACTCGGTGAATGGCGCTTTGGACCTCATGCGTGCTGGGCAGGTTTTTGGGGTTCGTCATGGCAACCGTTTGGAATCACAATTTGTGATTTCAAAGGTGACGCAGCCCGTGCTGGGCTGCAAGGTTGAAGTGTGGCGGGCATGATGCGACATCAATCCAACTGTTTGCTTTCCAATTCAATGTGATCAAAGCTGTGCCCAAACCAACTGAGTTCACCCGAAATATTAACAGTGTCACCGGGCTGCAATCTGGAAGCCCAGTAACTGTCAACGCCGCAGTTCAACACTTCAAGGTCGGGTGCATGTACGGGCTTGAAGTCCACGCAGCCACGAGTTCTGCGGCTGGTAGAAACACTCACAACTTCGTACTCGATCGTCTTTACAGGATTCTGCGTTAGGTAATTCCATGCGAACGGAACACCATGATGCCAAAGCGCCCATAGCGCCAAGAATGAAACTATCGGGCCGCCAAGGATCAAAATCAGGATCCGTTTTGTAGTGCTCTGTTGCCTTTGTTTATTATGCGGGGGCCTAAGCTGAGTTCGCAAGAACGCGGGCAATACTGTCATTGCGCCAACCGCAGCGAATGCAATCCAAAAGTATGAACCAACCCAATCGTTCCATTCCGCCGTGGGCACAGCGTTTCCGAAGAACATTGCCAAGCCGGGCAAAACTAGGAAAACGTAAAATGGGAGTTCGACCAAATGGTCCCAAACATCTCGCTTCCGGAGTTGCTCATTAGGTATTTCCGCTGCTCTTTGGGGCTCAACGTAGTCGCCGGAATCAATGAAAAACCTACGAGATGAGCGAAACGTAAGGCCAAATGGACATATAAAAACGACAAACAGCAAGCACAAGGACGCCATTATGTACAATGCAATCGATTGAGGGAAATACTGCGAGTACAGACCGCGTGGTGGTTTGAAGCCTTGATTCACAGCGATAAGCAACAAGATAACCCATATTCCAGTGGCGATAACAAAAGCCACTTTTGGGCCGACTGACACGCACCTTCTCAGCATCCGATTATAGAGCGAGGGGACGAGATACACCGCTGTAATTGCAAACATAAACAAGCTGATGCCTGCGACGAGAACAAAGTCCTCGCTGCCGATCTCCCAATGTACCGACGAGGCATTGACAACGACAGCAGTGGCTACGAGACCAATTAGGCCGAATGCTCGGCCAGCTAAATCACTTAAAAAAAGAGCCCAGTTCATTTCAATGCCTATGGTTGCAATAACTGTGAGCGTTATACTCCAGCATGCACCTTAGGCAAGAATATGGCGGTGGTTACTCACCGCTTCCGCCGCTTCACATTCCCACCCCGCTGCCCCGGCCTGCCGGCCGTTGACCGTCCACGTGATTTTACTGCGTCTTCCGAGGCTTTCTCGACCGCCCATTGGCGCGCCATGGGGTCGTCGGCGATGGCGAGATCGACTGCTTCCAGACGTTTGATCTCATCCCGGATGTTGGCGGCCTCTTCGAATTCCAGATTCTCGGCTGCCTTGCGCATCTTGTCGCGCAGACCGTCCAGATGCGCCTCGAGGTTCGCGCCGTGCATTGGTTTGTCGATGGTGGCGGTGACGCGGTTCATGTCGACGTCGCCCTGATAGAGACCGGCCAGAACGTCCTCGACATTTTTCTTCACCGTCGCAGGCGTGATGCCATTTTCCTCGTTATAGGCGATCTGCCTTGCCCGGCGGCGGTTTGTTTCGTTCAGTGCCCGCTCCATGCTGCCGGTGATCTTGTCGGCATACATGATCACCCGGCCATCGGCGTTCCGCGCGGCGCGGCCGATGGTCTGGATCAGGGAAGTTTCAGATCGCAGGAAGCCCTCTTTATCCGCGTCCAGAATGGCGACCAACCCGCATTCAGGGATGTCGAGCCCCTCGCGCAGCAGGTTGATGCCGATCAGCACGTCGAAGGCCCCCAGCCGCAGGTCGCGCAGGATTTCGATGCGCTCCAGCGTGTCGATGTCCGAGTGCATGTAGCGGACTTTTATTCCCTGTTCGTGCATGTATTCGGTCAGATCCTCGGCCATGCGTTTGGTCAGGGTGGTGACCAGCGTGCGATAGCCATCGGCGGCGACCTTGCGCACCTCGTCCAGCAGATCGTCGACCTGCATGCCGACAGGGCGGATTTCGACCTCGGGGTCCAGCAGGCCTGTGGGGCGGATCACCTGTTCGGTGAAGACACCGCCGGTCTGTTCGATCTCCCACTTGGCCGGGGTTGCCGAGACGAAGACGGATTGCGGGCGCATGGCGTCCCATTCCTCGAACTTGAGGGGGCGGTTGTCCATGCAAGACGGCAGGCGGAACCCGTGTTCGGCTAGCGTGAATTTGCGGCGGTAGTCGCCCCGGTACATGCCGCCAATTTGGGGCACGCTGACATGGCTTTCGTCCGCGAAAACGATAGCATTGTCGGGGATGAATTCGAACAGGGTTGGCGGCGGCTCACCCGGTGCGCGGCCCGTCAGATAGCGCGAGTAGTTTTCGATCCCGTTGCAGACGCCAGTGGCCTCAAGCATTTCCAGATCGAAGTTGGTGCGCTGTTCCAGACGTTGGGCCTCCAGTAGCTTGCCCTCACCGACGAGCTGGTCCAGCCGGATGCGCAGTTCCTTTTTGATCCCGATGATTGCCTGATTCATCGTCGGTTTCGGCGTCACGTAGTGCGAGTTCGCATAGACCCGCACCTGTTCCATCGACGCGGCACGTTCGCCGGTCAGCGGGTCGAATTCGGTGATGGTTTCCAACTCCTCACCAAAAAACGAGAACTTCCACGCCCGGTCCTCTAGGTGGGCAGGCCAGATTTCCAGTGAATCGCCCCGCACCCGAAACGAGCCGCGTTGAAACGCCTGATCGTTGCGGCGGTATTGCTGAGCCACCAAATCGGCCATCACCTGCCGCTGGTCGTATTCATTGCCGACCTTCAGGTCCTGCGTCATCGCCCCGTAGGTTTCGACCGAACCGATACCGTAAATGCAAGACACCGAGGCGACGATGATGACGTCATCGCGTTCCAAAAGCGCTCGGGTGGCCGAGTGGCGCATCCGGTCGATCTGTTCGTTGATCTGGGATTCTTTCTCGATATAGGTATCCGACCGCGCGACATAGGCCTCGGGCTGGTAATAGTCGTAGTAGGAGACGAAGTATTCGACCGAGTTTTCCGGGAAGAAGCCTTTGAATTCGCCATAAAGCTGGGCCGCCAGCGTCTTGTTGGGCGCAAGGATGATCGCAGGGCGTTGGGTTTCTTCGATCACTTTGGCCATAGTGAACGTCTTACCGGTCCCCGTCGCGCCCAGCAGAACCTGTTCTCTTTCGCCGTCAAAGATACCGCTGGTCAGTTCCTTGATCGCAGTTGGCTGATCACCAGCAGGCGCGAACTCGGTATGCATGACGAACTGCTTGCCGCCTTCGAGTTTCAGGCGCGCGCGAACGTCATCAGCGGTCAGCTGTGTCTTGTCGGAATGGGCATAGGGCATAGGCAGGCTCCGGGTCAGGCCCTTACATTTGTTCTTATTTTGTCCAACTGCAAGGCCTGATCCGGTTCAGAAACTCAGTTTCAGTAATAGGCATACTGTGCATCGGGGATTTGAACCGATTGCACCTTGTCGGCCAGCGCTTTCAGATTGCTCTCCAGAACCCGGCCCATCATCGCCTTCATCAGCGTTTGACCCATCAGCCAGCCCAGCAGGCCATATTTCATCTGGTAATCCATGCTCCAGACGACTCGCGAATGGCCATTCGCGAGGGGTTCGATGGTGATGGTCGCATGTGCTTGGGTCAAAGGCATCGCCGGCATCTCGGACAAGCGTACGCGATAGCCTTTGTTGACTTGCCAATCCGTCACTTCCTCGACCAGCGAGGTGCCGTTTTCAAAGTGGCAACGCCGTTTCGACCCGACGCCGTCTGGCCCAGTCGTCAGCGCATCCACCGAGGCGACTTGTGGTGCGAATTCGTCGATTTGCATGAAACGGCTTAGAATGGCCCAAAGGGATTCGGGCCGGGCGTCGATTTCCAGGCTTTTTCTATGGTGGATCATGTTGGTGTCCTCTTGATGGCGTTGCACGATTTATAAAAGGCCCTGATGACAGTTTCTGACATCAGGGCGCGACCAGCCGCGACAATTCCCATCTTGTCCCAGCCTGTACTCTGACGCATAAACAATCTCAGCCAAGTGAGGACGGAGGGGCGACATGCGCGCACGGATTTACAAGCCTGCCAGGAACGCAATGACTTCGGGGATGGCCAAGACCCGCAAGTGGGTTCTGGAATACGCGCCCGCGTCGTCGCGTGAGGTTGATCCGCTGATGGGCTGGACGTCTTCCGACGATACGCAAACTCAAGTGCGCCTGAAGTTCGACACCAAAGAAGAGGCCCTGGATTATGCCAAAGACAATGGCATCGAAGTCCAGGTCAGCGAACCGCACAAGCGCAAACCCAACCTGCGTTCGCGCGGCTATGGTGAGAATTTCGCCACCGATCGGCGCGCGCCTTGGACCCACTGAATGATCGAAATCCATGAGGCCGACCCGACCTCGGACGCGCTACGCCCATTGATCGAGGCGCATTTCGCCCATAGCGAAACTGCCGGACCTGCGGAAAGCAACCATACCATGGATGCCCAGGCTCTGGCTGCCGAGGGCATCAGGTTCTGGGCCATGTTTGACGACGGACAGCCCGTCGGCTGCGGAGCGTTAAAGGCGTTGCCGGACGGAACGGCCGAGGTGAAGTCCGTTCACATCATCTCGGAGGTGCGTGGACGCGGTCTGGCGCGTCAGATGATGAACCACCTGACAGCTGAGGCCCGTATCCAAGGGGTGGCGGCTTTGGTTCTGGAAACTGGTGCTGAACATCTGCCGGAATATGCGGCTGCCCGTAAGCTATATGAACGGCTTGGGTATTCCTATTGCGGTCCGATTTTCGGATATGAAAGCGACCCGAACAGCGCCTTTATGCGCTTGGCTCTTGAACCCGGGAACTAAAAACAGCAAGAAGGGCCCAGCGGTCCCGTAGCTCAACTGGATAGAGCAGCTGACTTCTAATCAGCAGGTTGAGGGTTCGAGTCCTTCCGGGATCGCCAACCATTATCCCCATTCCCGGCACCATCGTCGCATCGATCGCCTGATCTAAGCCGCCTTTAGTGGGCAGCTATCAAAGTAAACGTGGGAACCTATTACATCCAACGGACACGTGTTCCGCAAAATATCGCCGTTCGCACCAGCCCGTCGAGCGAAACTCTGCCGTTTAAAGCTTGCGCGCGCTTTTTCGACTGCAGTTTGTCGAAATCTGAACGAGATTGCTTCGACGATTGCGCTGAATCAGGGGATGGACGATGTCGCAGGCCAGCACGCTTGAGCGTGAAATGCTTAATTTGATCAATGCAGAACGTGCATCGCGCGGCCTTGACTCCGTTCAGCTGGAACTCCGCTTGAACGCTTCGGCCGAAGAGCACAGCCAGTGGATGCTGGAATCCGGCAATTTCTCGCACACGGGTGAGGGTGGCAGCTCGGCCACCCAGCGCATGCGAGACGCGGGTTTTGTATTGTCCGGATCTTGGGCGACTGCCGAGAACATAGCCTGGCAAAGTCAGGGCGGAGAGCCGGGATTTTCAGACGATGTCGTCGATTTGCACAATGCGCTTATGAACAGCCCCAATCACCGCGCCAACATCCTGAACCCGAACTTGGCATACATCGGAATCGGAATTGAAATTGGATCATTCGGCGGCGTTCCTGCCGTCATTGTGACTCAGAATTTTGCCCGCACCACGGCGAGTGTCCAGTTGGATACCGGCGCCGGTTCGGATGCCGGTGGTTCCGATACGCCAGCAGATCCGATACCGGTCGTTCCCGATCCGGGCGAACCGGCAGATCCGGTTTCGACATCTTCGCAAGAGAATCTGTCATTTGGCGACGGGGATACCCTTAGAGTGACGCCGGAAGAACTGGATCAAAGTGTTATCAGCGGGTTTGGTGTGGGCAAGTCCCTCGTTATCGAAGGTGTCGAGCTTAGTCGATCCAACATTCGCCTGACCGATAACTCGAACGTTGAATTCGATGTTGATGGTGACGGTAGGGCGGATCTGACGATTTCGTTGGACGGCGGGCAGTCGGGCGGTGACTTTTTTGCCATCACCAAGGATGGAAACACCGTGGTCAGCTATGCTAAATTTCTGCCTGACCTTGCGCCCGGGGTCCGCGTTGACAGCAGCGTGATCAATGGCATCGTGAACAAATCCTTTCTCGAAGGCGATGGCGCGACGGATTTTCGGATACAGATGGTCGACCTCGGAACCGCTGACTTCAACAATGTCCTTGGCGTTTATGATATTCTAAGTAACGGCGAAATCGCGAATGTGCGCCTGCTGTTTGAAAACACCAATGAAGCGAATGGCGCGGTAGAGCTAAGTAATTTGGCGGACGGAAACCGTCTAGGGTTCTTCATCGTTCAGGATGGTGCAGATTGGGCTAATTCACTTTCAGACAGCGATGACTTGAATTTTGTTGCCAGCAACGGTGGCATGGCAGACGTGGACGACGAATTTGATTTTGTTTTGACGGTGAACGGAAACTCTGCTGGCGTGACCACGTTTCATGCCGAAAAGGCGGCCTTGAACAGTGACGATCAGCAACACGCGCTTTCGGGTGTCGTGTCGGGTGGCCAGTCAATGACCATCGGTTTCGAGGACTTGACGGGAGGGGGCGACTCCGATTTCGAGGATGTCGTGGTCAACGTAACCAGGCTTGAGGATGACGCGCTTTCGGTGGTTTAAGCCTAATTGCCGAGTGCACGCTGATTAACGTGTTGTAATTCACTTTCGGCCCATACCGGCCACTCGGCCAAGTTTGACTATGTTGCGGTCGCGTCCCGTTTTTTTGGACATTCGCTGCAACTGTGCAGACCGCGGCGTGCTGAGCAAATAAAACACGCGGCTTGTCGGACTTTCCCGAAACGCGGCCCAAATCGCCGTCACTCATGCGCGCAATCAGTTGGTATCTTGTCCGCGAAAAAGACCAGGACCTAAACATCTTAATTTGATCGGATATTACTACTACTATTTTTTGGTGCTTGTAATTGCGCGCCAGTCTTCCGGTGGAGGCCTGTCTAACAGGCTTTGGGCTCGGGCCATCATGGCGACTGAGGCGGGATCTCCGTTTCGTGTTCGATCCGCAACCTCAAATGCGGCAACAGCTTTTTCAAATCGCCCTGCCCGGTAGTGCGCAAGGCCTTGTTCATAGGTCTCTATCCAGGCAAATGCTCCCTCACACCCATCTGCCATCGCTATCAGTTCGTAGACCACCAGCTCTTCAATGCGTCCGAATACGGTAAGCGTGTCCAGTTCGCGCACCACAATTGTGCCGGCCGCCTGTTGTCTCGTTTCCGGCCCAATGAGGATCAGCGTGCCATAGTCTTTGTTTGCTCCTTCCAACCGGCTGGCAACGTTCACAACATCGCCAATCGCGGTGTAGTTCAACCGCTGCTCTGATCCGATGTTTCCGACCAAAGCCTCGCCGCTGTTCAGCCCGATCCTGACACGCAAGGGATTGCCGTCATCATCTTCAATTCCGGACGCGCCCACTGCAGCGACAAGGTCCAATGCTGCGCGGCAGGCGTTTTCAGCGTGATTCACATCCTTGCGCGGCGCCCCCCAAAACGCCATCACAGCATCACCCATGAATTTGTCGATCGTCCCACCATTTTTGGCGATAGCCGTGGAGGCCGCGCTAAAGAAGGGCTCCATCAGTTGGGTAATCTTGGGGCCAAGTTTCTCGGACAGCCCAGTGAAACCCGTGACGTCGCAGAATAAAACAGAGATCTGCTTCATCTCTCCGCCGGGCTGTATCTTGATACCCTCAGCAAGCAGCATGCGCACGAGATCTGTGGGTACGTATTTTCGGAATGCCGACAAACCAGCCGCCATGCTGGCGGTGGCCGCAGAAAGATTGGAAAGCTCAGACAGTTTGGACGGTCTGCGCTCAATTTGCTCGACGTCAAAGCGCTCAATTTTACCAAGGTCCTCGGCGATGCGTGCCAGCGGATTTGCCACAACTTTGCGGATCAGCCAGATCGCTAATCCGGTTGCAACAACCACCACAATGATCAAAACGTAAATCAGATTGATCAGCGTCTCGTCGATGCCCGAAAGAAAGGCCGATTCAGGTATGACTGTGGCAACGCGCCAGCCGTAAAACCCCAGAGGCGTCAGCGCCACCGCATAAGGCACGCCGTCAATGACGACACGTTTCGTCAATGTGCCAGAGGCATTTGCTTGTGGGTCCGCCAACAGCCTTTCGCCCGAGATCATGGCGACTTCATAAAGCTTGCCCTCGCCCATGCGCGCCGGAGTAACCTCATCCGCTTCTGCATCGGGGACCGCAATGACTTTTCCATCGGCGTTCAGGATAAATGCCGCGCCAAATTCGCCGGGCGCAAGCGTTGCAAGAAACCGTGACAAACGATCCGTTTCGATCGCAACGGCCAGAACGCCTTGCCGCGTTCTATTGACGTCTATCGGACCGGCATAGGCGTAAACGGTTCTGTCACTATCCGGAAGGTCGCGCGCTTCGATCCACCCAGCGGAGTTGAGGCCCATGAAGTTTCTAAACCAGGCATGTTCGCGCGGATCATAGGATGTTTCGGTAAAGGTCCGCTCTTCGAACTGTATGTCACCGGGAATGAAGATGTAGCGGTCTTTCCGCAGCATTCGGTCGCGGATTCCCTCATCGATTTCAATCATCTCAAGCCCACCGTCACCCAGGCGATGTGACGCAAAAAAATTCCCGTCAGGCCAACCGAAGAACATCCATGAGATATTCGGCTGTGCCTGCAATTGTGACAGAAAAACAAACTCCCGCTTGTCGGCCTGTCGCGTCGCGATGACGTTCTGAACAAAGATCGTACGAACGGCCGCCCAGGCGGCTTCGGCTGACCTGAGTGTCACGCCCACCTCGATACGGACAGTGTTTGCGATCTGGCCGTTGATTTCTGCCGCAAGCATGCGGCTATTGTCGCGCGCGGTCGTCCACCACAGGGAATGGACAATAAACGTCGACACTCCGATAGACACAGCCACCAGAATTGACACCGCAATGCCTACACTAAATCGCAATTAAATCTCCGCCGAAAAGCTACTTGTTTCAGTATTGAATTGAGACAGCTAAGAGAGCAAAGTTTTCTTAAACCCAGACCCGAAATCTCACGCAACTGTTAGGCGGAAGCAAAGGACTCTGTTGAAGCGAGCGCCTTAACACTAAATGCCGTATCTAACCTTAGTAAATTTGCCAGACGCTTCGCACTGTTGAACATGCGGCCCTTTTCATACCTTTGCCACACCAAACCCACGACGCGCTGCGGCCGGTCAAACCGAACATTGGCTGCAGGCGTAACAGCCAGAAAGGTCGAATACTCGATGCAGACGAAACAGACTTTCGCCGTGATTGCGTCAATGACAGCTTGATTACACACAGCGTCCACATCGACACCACATCAGATCGAAAAGAAATCCTTTAATACACTGTTAAAGAGCCAAGGCTTTTCCAGATGCGCAGCATGGGCGCATTCCGGCATAACCAGAAGGTTGGCGTTGGGAATGGATTGCCACAATTGTTCGGTCTGGCTCCATGAGTAGGTTCGATCACGGTCACCCCAGACTACCAGTGTTCTGGCCTCGATATTCTCCAGGTGCTTGACACCACTCCAGTTCTCCATCGCGTCTAGCCCATTTAGCATGGTCGGCAATCTGCATTGCTCGGCGATGGCGGCACAGTCTTTGTAGCCATCGGCATATTCCCGATTTAGAAACCAGGTCGCTGCGATCCGTCTGGCGGTGGCCTGCGGTCCGTCCAATTGAGCGCGGCGTTTGGATGTACCGATGGTCTCGAACCTGCCCGGAAGGACTCCTGTGGCGCCGGTACCGTAGAGCACTAATCGCCCTATTCTCTCTGGCGCGCGCGCCTCCATTTCTTGCACGACCATCCCGCCCATCGAATGGCCGACCAGGTTAAAACGCCCGATGCCGCGCGTGCTCAGTTGGCCTAGGACCCATTCAGCATAGTCGCCAATACTGTCCAGCGCTTTCCAACAAGCATTTTCGCCAAATCCCGGCAAATCTAAGCTGATGATCTCGTGCCCGACTGCTGAATCGGCCTGCCCCTGCCATTGTCGGCTTCCGCCCATGAAGCCATGCACAAAAACGACCGGTGTCATTTGCGCCCGCCCTGCACGATACGATCAAGGATCATAGCGCAGAACAGGATCGAGAAGCCAGCGAGTATACCCTGTCCGACATTGGCATATTGCAATGCTTCTAGGACATCTTCACCCAATCCCTTGGCCCCGATCAACGAAGCCACGACGACCATTGCCAGTGACAGCATAATTGTCTGATTGATCCCGGCGCGGATTGATGGGGACGCCAGAGGAAGATCAACCTTGGTCAACAGATACCATTTGTTAGCACCAAAGCTGATTGCCGCCTCACGCACGCTTTCGGGCACACCCCGCAAGCCCAGGACGGTTAAACGCACTACTGGGGTGCCACCAAAAATCATGGTGACAACCACCGCTGCCGGTTTGCCGACACCAAAAAATGCGATTACCGGGACCATGAAGACAAAGGCAGGCATAGTCTGCATAAAATCCATGATCGGCTGGATAAAGGCGTAAAAACGTGGGCGGCGTGCGGCGAACATGCCCAAGGGAATCCCTATGACAATGGACAGACAGGCCGCCGTACCCAATAGGGCCAGCGTTGTCATCGCCCCCTCCCAAAACCCCAAAAGCCCCATATACGCCAGAAAAGCCCCTGAATAGATGGCCGTGCGGATGCCTGCCGTGAGCCATGTCAAAAGCACGATCAGGCTGGCAATCACGATCCACGGCGTCTGAACCAGGATGACCTCAAGCGCGTCAAGAAGCGCGCGAATGCCAAAGGTCAACCCGTCGAAAAACGCCTCGCTGTTGCGTACACACCAAGCGATGAAGTCTTCGACCCCTTGGATGCTGGTCAGGCGAATTGCCGGATCGGTGGGAAAATGGCTGAGCAGGGAAAAACGGCCCGGAAAGCTGTAGTGCAGCATTGCGGCGGTGACGATCAGAAACATGAAAACCGCGCTAAACACAATATGAGTGATTGGCATTGCCGACCGGATCGAACGATCCGACAGCCAATCGGAAAACCGCGCCTCAAGCGCCCAATTGGCCACTATGGATTGCACTGCTTTAACCAGCAACAAGATCACGATCCCGGTTAGAACGATCATAGGGCCTTGGGCGGCAAGCGCATCGGCTTCGGCCCGAATGCCACCGATGTTTTGTTCAAGGGACTCGACCGTGCGCTGATAGACGTCGATCTTGTCCGAGCCGCTTTCGATTGCTGCGGCAAGCTGTTTGCGGCGCAGTTCAAGTGTGCCTTCAATGGATGCTATACGCTGCATGGCGTCGGCGGCCAGTTCCCCAAACAAACCACGCGCGATTTGAACAAAGCCCAGGGTTTCAAGGATCAGGAACGGCAGCGCCCAGCTCCACAACCCACGCGCGCCGAACCAGATAGGACCGAATAATCCGGCCATAATGTTGAAGGTCGGTGTGAAGCGGGACGAGGCACCGATCTTATCAAAATTCCGTATATAGTAATCCGGGCTGGTGCGGACAAAGGCATGGATGTTGTCGCGGCGTTCCTCGGCATAGGCAAGGGCAGCTTCGCTTTCCGTGTCTTCAAGTGGGTTGACGCCAAGATCATTGAGTTCGCTCATGATACTTCTGTCCCTTCGATCACGGTGCGCAGCAAGTCGGCGCGTGTGATGATGCCAACGTCCCTGTCGCCGTCCTGCACGAGTATGGGTTTTTGGTCGTCAATCGCCATGTTGATCAGATTGCTAAGGGTTTCGCCTTCTTCGACCCGTGGAGCATCTCTGTGAACCGGTCCGTTGGCGGCGGTATATTGTTCAAGCGGTTGCATTACGGCGTGGGCATGCACGACTTTAAGCCGCGAAATCCCGGCGACAAAATCGGCAACGTAGTCATCTGCAGGATTCATAACGATATCTTCAGCGGTGCCTATCTGCACCATCTTGCCGTCGCGCATGATTGCTATCCGGTCACCGATACGAACCGCTTCATCCAAATCATGGGTGATGAAGATCGTGGTCTTTTTCAAAATTTTGGACAGGCGAATAAACTCGTCCTGCAACTGGCGTCGGATCAGAGGGTCAAGAGCCGAAAATGGCTCGTCCATCAATAGAACATCTGGGTTTGCTGCCAGGGCGCGCGCCAAGCCGACACGCTGTTGCATGCCGCCTGATAATTCATGAGCAAATTTTGATCCCCAAGCGCCCAGCTCAACGATATCGAGAATGGCTGCCGCCTGTCGCATACGCTCGTTCTTGGCAATCTGGCGGATTTCCAGAGGCATCGCCACATTGTCCAAAACCGAACGGTGCGGCATCAGGGCAAAGTTCTGGAACACCATTCCGATCTTTCGGTTACGAAATTCCTGAAGCTCTTTCGGGCCAAGGGCCATGACATCGGTGCCCTCGATTTCGATTTTACCTGCCGTAGGCTCCAAAAGGCGGTTGAAATGGCGGACCAGCGTGGATTTGCCACTGCCCGACAGTCCCATAATGCAAAAGATTTCGCCACGGTTCACCGACAAGCTGACATCGGCGACGCCAACCACCGCGCCCAACTCTGCCAGAATCTCGGCCTTGCTGAGGCCTCGGTCATGGATCGCCTGCAAAGCGACTTGAGGGTTCGCGCCGAAAATCTTCCAGACATTCGAAATTTCGACAACGGTATCGGCAGGTTCAGAGGACATGCGAGACATCTCAAAGTTTGAGGGGCAAAAGCGAAAGGGGAAAGAAGCCGACACCGAATGGTATCAACGGTGTCGGCATGATTAACAGACGCCGGATCAGAGGCCCAACCAAGCGTCGACCCGGTCGGGATTGGCTTCAACCCACTCACGGGCAACCTCTGCTGGATCACGGCCCTTGCCACTGATTTCATAGGCGAAACCGCTGACGTCATCAGCAGTCAGAGCAAAGTTGGCAAAGAATTCCGCAATCGCAGGCGAGCGATCTTCAAGCGAATTTGACCATGCAATCTGAACGTTCTTCAGAGCGTCTTTGGTGGCAACCGAGGATTTGCTGTACCAATCAGGGTCATCCGACGGCTGTACCATCACGTATTTGGCCGGATCAAAGGTCGGCTCGGTCAGCATCTGGACGTCGAACATGTACCAAACCGCGTGCGGTTTATAGCAGTAGAAAGCATAACCTTCGCCTTTGGCGATACTGTCCTTGATGCGCGCGGTCTTGACGCTTTCTTCGGCACGGATCGGATCGATGAAATCAAGAAGGCCATAGTCACGGGTCTTAACCTCGTTGACATTGGCCGAAGCCCAACCGGGGGCGCCAATCCACATCTCACCCTTGCCGTTGCCATCGCTATCCATCGCTGAGGCGACGTCCGGGCGGCCCAGATCAGCAATATCGGTGATTTTCATCTTATTGCCGAAGTCCTGCGAAACGCAGAAGCCCTGGTTTCCTTCATAGGGGTTGGACGACAAGGTTACGGTACCCGCTTCGTCAACGTATTTCTTGGTGAAACTTTCCTGGTTCGGCAGCCAGACATCGGGGTGCACATCAATGTCTCCCTTGCCCTGATCCATCGCCTGGAAAATCGTCGCGTTGTTGCCCGGTACGTATTCAACCTGACCACCGATGCGCGTTTCAACCACAGCACCCAGAAGATGAGCAATCGCCTGTGCGCCAGTCCAGGAGGGCACGCCGATTTTGACCTCTTCGGCAGCGAGAGCAGGCATCGCAAACGCGCCGACTGCAGCCGCCAGACCCAGTGTTTTCAGTTTGGTTCTCATGGTAGTCTCCTCTGTTGAGATGCGCCGTGTTCCGACGTCAGTTTTTTGATCTCTTTGTGCCTCCAACACATGGATTTGACCGGAAAGCAATTACCTCCTCATAGCTGTTGGACAGTGGTCCGATGCAAGGCCGGGCCTTCGATTCCTACTTGAAAGTCTAGAGCAAAGCGATTTCCGCAGGCCAATTCGAACATTTCATCAAACTATTCCAACATTGCATAGTTATGATTACACTCGTCAACCACAGCAGACAGACTGGGACGCACAATGGATTTGAATTGGCTCCGTGACTTTGAATGCCTTGCCCGAACCCTGAATTTTACCCGGGCGTCGGACGAGAGAAACATCACGCAATCGGCTTTCAGCCGAAGAATCAGAGCCTTGGAAAACTGGGTTGGACTTCCTTTGGTTAATCGTGCCACCTATCCTGTGCGTCTGACCGACGCCGGAGAACAGTTTCTGCCGGTGGCCTTGGCTGCGATTTCACAACTGTCCGAGACCCGTCAATTGTTACGGGATGCGGATCGCGGGGACAGCCGGTTCATCCGGTTTTCGGTACTTCACACAATTTCGGTCAATTATCTCGCAACGCGAATTGAAGAACTGCAGCAGCAAATCCCCGAATTGCGCACACGTGTGGTGTCTGATTCCCTCAGCACTTGCTGCGAGCTTCTTGTTGAAGGGGCGGTCGACGTTTTGCTGTGCTACTATCACCATTCAGTCTCGCCATTGATCGATGAGGCGGCATTCGAAAAAAAAGACCTACTAATAGACCGCCTTGTCCCTGTCGCCGCCGCTGAAACAACCCGGGCCAACGGGTGGGATCTTGGCAAGACAGACGGCCCGCCCATTCCACATCTGGCGTATGAGCGATCATCGTTTCTAGGAATGGTGGTTGAGAACACAGTCGAACGGCAAATGCTGAATGCCGAGACGATCTATGTCGATGGATTGGTCGAAACGATCAAGCGGCGGCTTTTGAAAGGCAGTGGATTTGCCTGGATGCCAGAAACTGCGATTTCGACCGAACTTGCCGATGGAGTACTGGTGCCGATTGGCGACGATACGTGGTGCACCTCTTTAACCATATCTGCCCTGTCTAACCCTGACGCCTTTGATGCGACCGCACGCAAATTGTGGGACCTGCTTTAGCGGAACTGCATATTACGCGCTGTTGTTTCGGCGGGCAGCAGTGATGAGAATTTCAACATTGCGCCCATGACGCGCTCATGCAGCTTCGACGCAGGCGAATTCGGCGCCCGGTGAACGGTTGGAATCAAGCAGGCATTCGTTCGCTACCCAATGTCTTTGGAGCTGTCGGCCGTTGCCGCCTCGATGATAGCCTGGACCAAGAGGTCGACTGTATCGCTGACGTTGGCATCCCAAGCGACACTGTCGGAAACAAGCGAAAATTCTGAGCAGGCGATGATTTGCAGGTCCGCTCCGGCGCTGACAAGATCTTTCGAAGCTGCGAACACCGAGTCACGGGCACATGTGCAGGGACCCTTGGCCTTGATCGTACGGATGGCCGCCAGCAGGGCATCGTCTTTCGCAGGCCAGACAACAGACAGCCCGCGTTCTGAAAGAGCGGTATCGAAAAGTCGGGTGTGGCGTACCGCTGGTGAGGCAAGCATGCCGACACAACCTCCGGCTCCAAGCTTTTGTGCGGCGTGATCCGCCGCCAGCTCGACCATGTTTAGCAAGGGGATGTCCACTGCTTCTGTGATTGCCCCGGCATAGTGGTGCGCAGTGTTACAGGGCATCGCCAGAGCCTCGGCCCCGGCGGTTTGAAGCCGACGCGCCATAGTTGCCAGAGTGTCCCCTGGATCAATGCCTGTCCCCTCGATCAGGTGGGCAATCCGTGACGGGACCTGCGGATTCATATCGATCAAAAGGGGAATGTGGTCGTTGTCATCCCGCGCCGGGACGGCCTCCACCAACTTGCGTTGGAGGAGGATTGTCGCCTCGGGGCCCATGCCGCCAAGTATGCCTACAGGACGTAGCGCGCCCATGGCTTAGATATGAACCCAGCGATTTGCGTGGTCGAAGGCAAATTCGTAGCCGCCCAGGGCCGCCGCGCCACCGGTATGAAGGAATACAACCCGCTGATCCTTGAATTCTCCCTTGCGAGCAAGGTCGATTAGGCCCGCTGCGCCCTTAGCCGAATAGCAGGGGTCAAGCAGTATGCCTTCCAACTCGGCGAACATCCGGATCGCCTCAATGCCGCTTTCCGTCGGCAACCCGTAGCCTTCGCCAACATAATCGGTATTGGCCATCACGTCTTCACGCTTGACGATGCCGGCGCAGCTCAGCTTTTCTGCTGTTTTGCAGGCAAGATCATAAACCATCTGTTCCTGTTTGGCTTGCGGTGCCCGCGTGCCTATGCCCAGAACAGGGACCATGGAATTCATCGCGCACATGCCCGTGACCAGCCCGGCCTGAGTGCCTGAAGACCCTGTCGCATGTACCAGCCGATCAATCCGAAGACTCCGCTCATTAGCCTGAGACAAAAGTTCGAAGGCTGCATTTACGTAACCAAGCGCACCAGTCGGGTTTGAGCCACCGCCAGGGATAACGTAAACGTTGCGTCCTTCGGCACGCTTCTTCTCGGCGGCCTTCTGCATTTCTTCAACCATGTTGTGACCACCGGGAAACTTCTCGGTTGTGGCACCATGCAGGTGATCCAACAGGACGTTGCCGTTGGTGTTGTAGTTCCCGTCCTGATAGCCAGTCCTGTCCTCGAGTAGGATATGACAATCAAAACCCAGTTTGGCCGCGAAAGCAGCGGTCTGCCGGCCATGATTTGTCTGGGTCGCGCCTTGCGTCATCACCATGTCGGCGCCCTGTTTCTCGGCCTCGGCCATGAGGAATTCAAGCTTTCGGGTCTTGTTGCCGCCCGTTGACATGCCGGTGCAATCGTCGCGTTTGATCCAGATTTCACAACCCAACTCTTTGGAAAGCCGTTTCATCGGCTCAAGCGGTGTGGGCAGATGGGCAAGATGCAGCCGGGGAAAGCGGGCGAGATGCATAAGAAGACTCCTAATTTTGGCTTTCCTCAACTTATCTGCCTAATATTGCGGTTCCTAATGCGAAATACCGACCATATATTGCAAGAATTGCAAGTTATTGTGGGTTGCTCTATCTGTGTTCCATGCGGCTTGAATGGATAGACGATATCTTAGCTGTGCTTGATGGCGGCTCCTTGGCGCGTGCGGCAGAAAAACGGTTTCTGACGCAGTCGGCCTTTACTCGCCGGGTGCGGCTCATTGAAGACAGCATAGGCGCGGCACTGTTTGATCGCCGCCGCAAACCGGTTACCCTGTTGCCCGGCGTACGGGCGCTTGAGCCCGAGTTACGTGATCTCAGTGCAAGAATGCACAAATTGCGCCAAACCATGCAGACCGCAAGCGATCAGGCTTCGAAATCACTGGGTTTTGTCTGCCAGCATGCGCTGACCACCACAGTGTCGCCACAGGTGGTTCTGGCGTTGAGTACGGATGGTAACGTTTTGACACGGGTGCGTTCGGGCAACCAGGATGAATGTCTGATGCATTTGATCTCCAGAGAGGTCGATTTTGCGATCATGTATGCGCTTCCGGGTGATGATGCACCCGTACCAGTTAATGCCTTTGAAACGGTGGATCTTGGAACGGACCTTTTGATCCCGGTCGCAACGCCGAACGGCCGCAACAAGGCCAATTCAGCGGTTCTTCCAACGATTAGCTACCCGTCAGAGGTCTTTTTGGGGCAGGTTTTCGCCCGGATGATCAATCCGCGCCTGCCCAAGGACACCACCGTGTCAATGGTCGCAGAAACCGCCCTGACACTGGCGGTGTTGCAACTGGTGCTAACGGATATTGGGGTTGCCTGGCTGCCGCACTCCTTGATTGTCGAACACCTTTCACAAGGGCGGTTGGTGCGGATCGACGACGTCTTACCGTCGCAACTTCTGATCATTCGCCTGGTACGTCTCCGCGAGGCGCAGTCCGAGCATGCTGAACGGGCATGGCAGCGTCTTGCCCAACATCTACAACTCCCGACAGTGGGAAACTGACGATCGAGTAGACGAAAAATTTCGTTGCGCAAGATGTACGTCAGAATACCGGGGTCGTCGGCGCAACAAATGGAACTAATAAGAACGGATAATAGAGGTCGAAAAATTCGGGTGAATGGATGGCAATACATCGCTGAAAAGTACAAAAACTTGGGGTACCTGGAGCGCCCTGAACTGACGCGCAGAAATGCGGCGAATAAATGGAACTGTGACATTTTAACAGTGGGTGTTCTCCCGGCCAGGGCTAAAGGTTTGAATGTCTGAATCGTAATGGTTTGCGCCAATTCGTTCACACCGCAGAAGCCGTTAGTTTGGGCTCAAAGCGGGCCTCAGGGGTGAGGAAACATTCAGTGAAAGTGTCTCGCGTCACTGTCGGGTTGTCATTGTGGGCGGGTATGGCGGATCGCAGGATCAGTCATGTTCACCGCTCGAAATTCGAAGCGGGGATAATGAAGCCTAACGGTATTCAGTGGATCCTGAGCATAGGGTTTTGGACCGCAATCATCCCATTTTAGCAGCACAAATTGGGCCGAACGGCGAAGTTCCAATTCGACGTTTTCGGCTATCAAACCGCCGAAACGATTAGGACGCAATGCTGCATCACAAGCCTTAGGATACGAAGTAGGATGTTATCTCACCCACTCCTTTGACAAAATGAGTTTGTGCTTCCGCGTTGGGCAAATGGTCACCCAGCGCATCTTTGGTTTGGGCAGAGATGTGAATGTGCCCCGACCTGCCTGTGGCCTCGAGACGGCTGGCAAGGTTTACGGTTTCCCCCCAAACATCATAAATTGACCGTTTTCGCCCGATCAGACCGGCAATGACTGGACCGGAATGGATACCTATGCGGATATGCAGCCCCGCGCTGCTTACTGTGCTGTCAGACATCGTCCTTAGGATGTCACGTGCAAAGCTTACTGCCGCCAGCGCGTGGTCTTCGCGTCGCACGGGGATCCCCGATGCCGCCATATAGGCGTCTCCAATTGTCTTGATTTTTTCGATGCCGTGCAGGGTGGCCAAGTCATCAAATGCAGTAAACAGTTTTGACAATTCCAGGATTAAGTCACCAGCGTCCATGCGGGCAACCAGCGGAGTGAATTCTACGATATCCGCGAATATTATGGTTGCGCCAGCGAAGCGATCAGCGATGTTTGTCTCACCATCGTTTAGGCGTTTGATAACTGGCGCGGGCAACATCGAGTGTAGCAATTTGTCTGCCCTGTCACGTTCGTATTTTATCTCATTTGCGAGCGCCAATTCCTTAGCGCGCCAACGGCTGCGTTCCATGCAGGCATCGACGCGCGCATGCAGCAACACCGGATCGATAGGTTTTGGCAAATAGTCCTCGGCGCCGACACTAATGCACTTGGCGATTGCGTCGGTCTCGTTAAGACCAGAAACCATGACCACGGGCATTTCGCGCCAAGACGGATCTTTTTTCATATTTTCGAGGACATCGATGCCATTCACCTCTGGCATAAGAATATCCAACAGAACAAGGTCGAATCCCTCGCGGTTTAGTGCCTCAAAAGTTTCCCTGGCCGAGCCGACGGACCGCACACTATGCCCTCTGCGCTCTAGTAACCTGGTCAGGATTTCCCGATTGGCCGCCTCGTCATCAATCACCAAGATACGTCCGGTCAGGGCTTCGCGACCGGCATCAGAGTTCGCAAGGCTGCGTTCAAGGTTGGCCGCAATTTCCTGATCCCGTTCACTGTCCTCAGCGTTATTCTGAATGTCTGCATCACTGATGGTGCTGTCGATCTGTAGCGCCAGCTTGCGCGCTTCGCTCAGGATCGCGTTTATGTCGCTGCAAGCGGAAGGCTTCAGATCTGCCTCGAAATCATCCAGAACCATTTCCGAATACCCAATGATCGCATTGATCGGAGAGCGTAAATCATGCCGTAATTTTGCCTGCGCGTCTTTGTCGGCGGTGACTTGGTGCGCACTTTTCCCTAACAGTTCGACCAACTGAACAAGGTTGCTGGCGGCGGCGCCAATCTTTTGCAAATCCTCTAGCGCAGCCTCTGGTCCTGATCTGCGTACTTCCTCGATCAGCAGATTATGAAACCCAACAATCGCTTCTGACGGCCCATTGAGGTTCTGGGAAATGCGGGTGGCTAATGCCAACTTGTCTTTTCGGGTCTCTGAAACCATGCCGCGCTACCCGTCCAGCAGTTTTTCAATAATTTCCAGCAACCCGGGCAGTTCGATCGGTTTGGTATAGAATTCGTCGCAACCGGCATCCATGGCCTTGTCACGATCACTCTGCATCGCATGGGCGGTCAAAGCGACAACTGGGATAGCGTTTGTATCTGGGTTTGCTTTTATCTGTCTGGTCGCCTCCCACCCGTCGATTACGGGCAGGCTCATGTCCATTAAAATCAGATCCGGTTTATCCGATAGGGCTTGTTCAACGCCGGCCTGACCATCGCGGGCAGATACGGTTTCGTAGCCTTTTCTCTGCAGCCGGCGCGACAGCATATCGAGGTTCATATCGTTGTCTTCCACAATAAGTATCTTTGCCATCGCCTTAATCTTTCCGACTTATGAATAATCTTGTAACTGGCGTTTCAGTGCCGCAATCAGATCACCTCGACCGGTATCTCCTTTGCGGATGACCTCATCTGAATGGGCTTTCAACCAATCCAGTTCGTCCCGCGTCAGGTCCTTGGACGTGGCTACGATAACCGGCAAATCTGCAAGCTCATCAGTTGTGCGAACCGTTTTGAGAACATCGAAACCGTCCACATTCGGCATCATAATGTCCAATACCATCAGTGTCGGTCTTTTGGATTTCAATTGGCTGAGCGCGCCGTGACCGTCTGCCGCCTCGCGTACCGTCCATCCGTTGCGCGTTAGGATGCGGCGAAACAGGTTTCGCGTTGACATATCGTCGTCAACGATCAGCACGTCCTTGTCGCGTCCGGAGGCGATAGCATCCAACGTTGCGATCAGCCGCGCTGGATCAATTGGTTTAATTAGGTGTTCGATCGCTCCGAAGGCAAGGCCCATGTCGCGATCCGCGACAATCGTGGCTAGGACAACGGGCGTTTCGCACAGCTTCGAGTCTGCCTTGAGTTCCTTCAACATAGACCAGCCGTCGCGTTCAGGCATGATAACGTCCAGAAGAATGACGTCAGGCTTTTGCGAGCGCGCGATTTCCATGCCCGCCGCTGCGTTCGATGCCAGCAAGACATCATACCCTTCCTCGCGCACGATTTTTGCCACCGCGTTCCGTGCGTCTTCTTCATCATCCACTATCAGAACGCGGCCCAAAGCAGTGTCCGGTGACGTTTCGCTGTATTCGTTAGTCGACGTAGAAATGGTATCGTAGCGGGCTGGGATTTCGAAAGAGAAGGTCGATCCAACACCCTCTTTGCTATCGACAGTAATATGCCCGCCCATCATACGCGTAAATTCCTGCGCAATGGCGAGCCCTAGCCCTGTGCCTCCGAAATTCCGCGTAGTAGACTGATCAGCTTGCACGAACGCTTGGAACAGCTTGTCGCGTTGCTGCGGCGTCATTCCGATACCTTCATCTCGCACCGCAAATCGAAAGAAATCTGTATCATTTTTCCGGAGTTTAGAGACGAGAAGCTCAATCTTACCACCTTCGGTGAACTTCGCCGCGTTGGACAACAGGTTGAAAAGGTTCTGCCGGAGCTTGGTTTTATCAGTTTCGATCTCGTCAGTGTCTGCGAGATCACAAGAGAGAACCAGTTCATTTCTGTTCTTGCTCACCAAGGGAACCACGGTCGACGCGACTTCGTCCAACAAGGGCCGCAGTGCGAAGCGTTCCGGGTACATTTCCATTTTGCCCGCTTCGATCTTG
Organism: Ruegeria sp. CDSB013; assembly: GCF_059611165.1. NCBI lineage: Bacteria > Pseudomonadati > Pseudomonadota > Alphaproteobacteria > Rhodobacterales > Roseobacteraceae > Ruegeria > Ruegeria sp. CDSB013. The sequence continues at coordinate 192,323 of NZ_JBXWPA010000007.1, forward strand.
GACAGATCAAGAACGTCATTGATGAGCGAGAGCAGATGTCGCCCGGATGCCATGATCTTCTCCAGGTCATCCGTCGCAGTCTCGAATCCCATGTCCTGCGCATCCTCGGACAGCATTTCGCTATAACCGATGATCGCGTTCAAAGGAGTGCGCAACTCGTGGCTCATGGAAGCCAGGAACTGGCTTTTTGCAGAGCTGGCAGCGATCGCCTGCGCGTTGGCTTCTTCAAGTTGTTCCTGTTTGGACTTAAGGTCAGAAATATCGCTGTAAACAGCGACCGTGCCCCCGTCGGGGGTCTGGCGTTTTGACACCTGAATCCATGCGCCACCCAGCAAGACTTCTTGGCGATCTCCGTCAGGCCTGCGATGTCGTGCAAGCCGGCTGCTAATCCACTCTTCGTCAGGCACACCATCGGTATCAACCGATTTTCGTTCCAGTTGCAGCCGCAAGATATCCTCGAACCGCGTGCCCGGCCCAAGTATGTCGTCTACATGTGCAAAAATGCTGCGGAACCGGTCATTGAAGAGTATGAGTTGGTCTTCGTTGTCGAACAACGCAAATCCGTCTGGAATTGTTTCAATTGCTGTCAGAATCGTATTGCGCTGCGCACGCGCTTCTTCTTCTAGTTCGCGCCGTTTGTCCTGGCTGTCGCGAAGCGCTCTTAGCGCTTGGGACATCCGGCCCAGCTCATCAGGGCCTTCGGGCGGCAGAGTAACATCCCGTTCACCCCGGATCAGTCCTGAAATCGCGATGTTGATTGCATGCAGCGGCACAACGATCGACCTCAGAGCGCGCCACGTAAGAAGCGCTCCCAATATCACGATGACAACACATGCAATGATCGCTCGGTTCATTGCAGCCTTGGCGGCAACCGTTGCTTCATTTCTGGTTCGGTCGGCGCTTTCAGATAGGTCATCGACCAATTGCGTAAGCGTCTTGTCGACTGCATCACTGGCCACTCGGGCCTGTGCAAGCAAAGTATTTCCCAGCACCCTGTTACCATCTGTGTAAGCATCGGCTGCTTGCATAGAAGTTTCGTAGTAGGAGTTTGCCTGCTCTTGTACACTGGCTGCGGACTCTGGTGCAAAAGCGGCGAGCTGTTCGAGGCTGCTATTGAGCATCGTCCTTGCTTCGTTGGCGCGCCGCTCCGAAAGGGTCAGTAAACTGACAGAAAGATCCGTCAGCCAATACCTCATCTCGCCAAAATGACGGTCGGCCTGGCCAGCTACTTCCAGCCGGTGAAACTCAGTATTTGCGTCTTGTATGCGGGCTTGGTTACGCGCCAGATCGTAGACCATCACAATGGTGCTCACGACCAAAGCGGTTAACAATAGCGCTGACAGTGACCCAATGCGCACCGGAATAGTGTTTTCGGACACCCACTTCCAATTGTTACTCAAAACAGAATCTTGTTTCATCTAAAAAGGGTTATGCTGATTGCACCTGCCAGATCCCCAAGTTGCCCACCTTCCTTTGGGAAACCGGTCACATCCGTTTCACCCGCTGGCGATCCGTGGCATGAAAGACAGGACTCAGAGTAGTATTCGGGGATCAGCATACGGAAAGCGGGTGTTCCTGAAACGTCAGTTTCTTCGAAAAATGGCTGCCCTTCGGCCCAAGAGGAGTCCTTGAACTTTTCCTCGATGATCGCGTTTTCCCAGGAATCCGGACGGGCCATGCGATTGCGGACAAGTTCCGAGGGCGCCGTTACCTTGACCACAGCAGACGTGCCAATTTCATCTGCGAACTGTTCATTTACCAGCCGCGCAAATACGGCTGGAATAAATCCTTTAAATGCCACTCCCTCGGCATTTATTATCTCTTGGTTTGCGTCGATTACCGTGACCATAGCGTCCAGCTGCGTTTCTGTAAGTTTACGCTCTAGTGGGTCCAGCCCATCATGCAGCGGTGGTTCACCGTTAGCCTCCGAGTAGGCCTCAATAACTTTCTCGTAAAACACTTCACCGGACAGCCCTTTGTCCGTGACATCCGGATTGTTGATTAGGTCCTGACTGTTCGACACGACACTTCTACCGGCTCGCAACACCGCTGCTAGTCGGTTGCCCGTCTCAACTTCTTCTGCGGTTTCCGCCGCTACATCATCTGAACTAAGCGGACAAAATGTACTCAAAATGACCGCTGCTGTAAAAATTGGTTTTTTCAATAGACCAGCGCCCCCACGCAAAGCCAAGTGCAGTGACAATAAGCTAGGGTAGCAAAAAAACTCCAAACTGTCCTAGGAATTCGGCCCGCCCGAATTTGTACAGCCAAAATTGGATTGTAATAGGCGACGGTCGATCTGGTAACCGCGCCGCTGGTACCCCAAACAACGTTGCCCGCAAATCAGATGGTGAGCGAAATTTGGTGAACGTCTGCACCGGGTCCGAACTTACCTTGCCTCAATGTGCAAACTTGAGAATTTTAGGAGAGTAGGGCGTTGTGCTGTTAATCGTGTGATGTTAATCGTGTGATCAAGTGTAGTGATCTGATAGTGTGTCAATTTGCCGGGGAATTCTGGCGTCGCTTTAGTACTTCGTTCCACAAATGTTATGAAGAACGACTTCGAAAAGATTTGAAGCCAATCACCCTCAGAATCTTCATGATCGCAATGTTGAGCAAACATTTCATCGGTCACTGAATATGCAACGAAATCAAAAAAGCTAAATCGCACCGCATCGTTTTCCGGCTTGATTTTAAAGCGGTAAAGGCACTCTGCATCCCCACGCTGACGAATAAGCGGTCTTCACATAGCTGTGGGGCGTGTCCGAACAGGCGGCAGGTTTCAACTGGATGCTTGGACCCATTCTTTTGTTTCCATGTCGAACGTTGGCCCACGGTGCAGCATCCTGAACTCAAGACACATTCGACGTACTACAGTCAATATTCATGCCCAATAGATGACGGTTGCCGCGAGAGCGATAGCAGAAAAGAAGGTTTTGGTGCACCGGGCATAGCGGGTTGCCATTCGCCTCCAATACATAATCCAAGAACTCAATGCTGCTTTCACACGTACCGAACCATGAGCCCTGTATTTCCCAGATTATCGCTTTGGTTGGTGAGATCCAGTGTCGCTGCAGGCGTCACGCTGCCAGGGCTTGGCCGATTGGTTTCAAACACCTCCATAGAAGTGTTCCGCCCCGGCACCGAACCCACAGGAGTATTGGGCAAATAGCCCGCAGCCGCCGGTTTCCCTGCCTGCCAGTCCGCCCAGACTTTGTCCACCATGCAGTGATGGAAGAAGAATGCCGGGTCATTTGGCGACAGTGTGATATCGGCCATTTGCCCACCGGTCCACATATGCCCGGCACCATGCGGGCCAAATTCAAGAACATGCCGAAAGCCGCGTCGGTCGCTCGAGTCGAATGGCGTCACGTCGTACACTCTTTCCCGCATCACACGGGTGCGGGTTACGCCTCCGCTTGGTCGTCCGCGATGTTCCCCAAATACCCTTCGCAGAAAAGGTTCATCGACTGATCCAGTCGCGGTGAAGCTTGACCATCCACTCCCAATTGGTCCTGACACGACAGGAAAGCCGATGCGGCGATTCCCCGGTCTGGTCCGATCTCCATCGCCACCCAATATGCGCTCCATCGCGCGGTTCCACATACGCACACCTCCGCGTTGCCCGGGGTCAGTGAACCAGTTCCAGTAAGGCAGCGACACGCGGTCATCATGGCGGCGCAGACGGCTTTCAAAATTCAGGATGAACTGCCTGTGCCAGGGCAGGAACCCTGCGTTTCCATGGATAGCCCTCCTTGCATGGTCAACGACGAACTGCCTGCGTTCATCCGCAGCATTCAGCGCCTGAAGCGCTCCAGCAAGTGCGGCCTGCTCCGTCGCGGTCAGCGCAGTGACATCCTTTCGCAACCGCAAGCGATTGATTGCCGCATCAAGGGCCGCAATGGTATTCTCGCCCACGATTCCATCGACAAGGAAGCTGGAATTGTGCGCTCTGACATTTGTCTGGAAAGCCCGGACAGTTCGATCTGTTTCGCGCCCGAAATCACCATCTGCGCCGAACCTAAGTTGGAAACCAAGATCGATCAGCGCTTGCTGTACCTTGCGAACAGACGCGCCTCGTGCCCCACGTCGCATGGTACGTCGACCATTCAGGACCTGGGTCAGAAAGCTATCGTTTCTGAATCGCGAATGGGTAAATTGGCGTGGCCCGGATTCTTCAAATCCACGCACTTCCGCTGGCCTGTCTCGCATAAGATTGGGATCAACCCAAAAGGTCATGGAGTGCCCCCCATGATGAGCATGGCCACCGGCCTCAGCAGTTCCCATTCGTCCGCGCCGATAGGTGCGTCTGCGATGTCCGAATGAACTTCTGTCATATTTCATCGTACCAATCCTCTGTCTCTTATGGGGTGTGAGGAACTGTGCTCAGCAACACGAAGCGCGGTTTGCGGATCGACCAGACCCGCACCCAGACGCAGACGGTCAACCAGCTTGTGCGCCGCTTGCGGGCGGGCGGTACCAATGATCATTCTGCGTAAATCGTGAATGCCTTGCCCCGGGCCAGCAGCCGATAAACAGGCTGCCAAAAGACCCGCGACAAACGGGGCAGCCTGGCTTGCGCCAGACATATGGGTATGACGTGGTCGCGGGTGGGATTCGCCAAGCGGTGTATTGCGGGCGGCCCGCACCGCCACACCAGGTGCCACAACGTCCGGCTTTGTCCGGCCATCGCGGGTGGGACCAGCCGAGGCAAAACGCGCAGGCCGAGCGCCCACCCGGCCTTGCTGCGCGGCGCCGACTACGATTGAGTGGTAGCCCGAAGCGATCGACCCGATGGTGCAGGTCTGATCGGCCTCGCCGGGGGCCAATCGGGACTGACGGCGCGGGCCAGAGCCGTCCCGCTCGATCCAAACATCATAGCGCCCGTCGGTTACGACATCCGCGCTGATTTCCACTGTCCAGCGCCCGCCGGGTGCATTCGCGTAGACAAAAATATCGCAGTGATGATCACCCGAGTTCGGCTCAAGCGCGCGATGATAAACCCGCGCAATTTCGCGCCCAAATACATCGCGAAGGCTGCGTGTGTCACCCAAGGGGACCGTAATCGTCTCTTGTCCTGGCGGCCGCAGACTTACACGCATCCGGTCGCGCGCCGAATAAAAAATCTCCATCTCATTGTCGGTTGGGTCGTGACGGGAAATATCCCACCCGATCCGGCGCATATGACCCGGAGGCAGCACTCCTGCGGCATGGCAATTGGCCAGGAAGTAATTGCCTGCCGATTGCACAATAACTGCATCGTCCCGCTCAGTAACAAAGGCATCAAGTGCGCGTTCCACCAAGCTGGTGCCGTTCTTTGCTCCTCCCTGTCGACCGAGGCTCATGTTAATGACGCAACCTCTCCCCCGGCTCAAACGACGAATGAAATCCACCGCTTCGATGATCCGCGCAGAATTTCCAAGATCTGAAAGCCCGCCCAGACGCGCCGCCGAGAGATGTACGAACACCAGATCAGCCTCTGGGGCCAATCCGCCTTCACCGTCTGAACGCGGCGAACCACCAGCAATATCCGCAACGTGCGTTCCATGCGCGCCCCGCCCCCGATCCGCGTCACCGGGATGGTAGTCAAGGCGTTCATAGGGCCGAGACGTTGTAAGTGCTCGGTCGATCTCTCGCCGGGTAATGACGCGACCGTATCCGTATGGCTTTGGCTGCACGCCGCGCGACGGTTCACGTTGATCCCACAATGCCAGTACCCGACTTTGACCTGCGGCGTCTCGAAAGGCCGGATGAGCAATATCAAACCCCCAATCGATCACTCCAAGCACAACACCTTGCCCACGGTGGCGCGGGTGGGCCTGACGGGTGGGCGCGCGCGTACGCGAAAACACCTCTGGCGTTGGAGGTGTCTCTCGACTTTGCCCAAAGACACGCGCTGCTTTCAGTGATTTTACCGATGGGTGCGACCAAACTTGGAAAATGTCGCCGCGCCTGAGCCGAACCGTCAGAATGTCGCCGAACCGTGTCACCGGTCTGACCCATTTCTCTGGCACTTTGGCTCCAGGGTGCAGGCGGAGGATCGCCTCGACGCTGTCACGCCGCCGCCCGCTGCCCAGAAGTTCACGCAGCGCCGGGTCCATGGCTAGGGTTTCTCGAGGATCTGCTGTGCTTCGTTGCGCCAGCTCTTGGCCTGAGTGGGCGCATCGATATCCCGATCCAATGCCTCGACAGCGGCATCGTCCATGCCTGCGAGATGGCGCAAGTCTTTGACACCATGTTCCCGAAGCCGTTTGGCAATTTTCGGGCCTATCCCTTTAATCGTCGTCAACTGATGCTCTGACGCTCGCAAACTCTTTAATGCGTCATGAAGTGCAGTTTCGTGGGCTTTCAGGCCCGCGCTTAATTCTTCGATCTGATCGACCGAGACACCAAGAGTTTTCGCAATCTCGTCGCGGCTCATCTCGGGCACCGCCAAAATGGCGCGGGCCACCTGGTCAACATCATCGTTTTCGATCTTGTCCTGGCGAAAAAGCTGCATCACCCGCGCGAAGGCCTCTCGCGCACGAAAAGCGGTGGCCACGGCCTCGATCGTCGCGCGCGGCCTAGGCAATTTTCCCGAGCTAAAGAACCGACCTTTAGGAAGCGGCTTGGGCACTGGCGGCGACGATTTCAAAGGCCCGCCGAAGTCACCAGGTTTTAGGGGCTTGTGCCGTGCAACCGGTTTAACATCCTCCAGACGTATCAACTGACACCCGCACATGGCCGGTCCTCCTGCGTAAAGGAAAGACAGGGCGACAGCGCCGCCCTGTCTGAAAGCATTTGATAATCAATCAGGATCGGAATTGGATAAATCTCCGGGGCCACCAGCAGGTGGGTTTTGAGGATCGTCGTCGTCTGGATCTCCAACACCGTCAGGCCGTTTATCGGGATCCAGCGCCACTGTTTCAGCGAGCCGCTGAACAAGCGCATCTACCTGAGCTGGCGTGACCGCTGTGCCACCGGGCATCTGCTCAAGCAGCCTAACGCCATTCTCCAATGCCTTGTACCATTTGGAAGCCTCTCCAATGGCCGTGTCGCGTGCTTTGGTCACTTCGGCGTGGCTTTCTGCGATACGCTGGAGCCCCATGACACCGAGCACTCCATCACGGGAGGCCAGAAATGCCTCGGTCGTTAGATCCGGGATCAGATCGCGTGTGGCTACGATATTCAGTAGTGCTTTCTGTCGCATTTGTTCGCCCCCCTTAGTTCCGGCCCAAGAGAAGGGCGTACATCAGCGTGTCATCCCCGCCGCCTGACTTGCCAAACGCGCCAGAAGCCAGGATCGGCAGCAGGATGTCCTGCTTCTTGAACGTGATCTCGGCATCAATCTCCTGACCAGCAAGAGCCCCTGCCGCTGCACCCGAAAGCTTGATCTTTTCGGCCTTTGGTGCACCACCTAACAGCCCCAAGAGGCTGGAAGTCTGGGCTTGCCGCTCAAGTGTCTTGACCGACTTGCGCAGCGACGAAACCTTGCCGTCTAAGTTCTTCGTGGCCGATGCAATTCGCTTGGACAGAGCGTTGTGGTTCGCCTTTCGCTCCTTCATGGCGGCTGCAAACCGTTTGTTGGTAGAAGCGATCAGCTTGTTGACCTCTGCCGATGTGGCAAAGCTCTTGCCAAAGCGCACCCGCATGCGGCGGCCATTTCGCCCACGCATTGTGGTCGAGCGTGACCCCTTGACCTTGCCCATGCGACGCCGGCGGCTGAACCTGCGAAATCGCGGGCGACGGAAGGAGCGACGGCGGCGGCGACGGCGGCGACGGCGTTCAGGAAAGTCCTCGCCGTCGCTTTCGAAGTCATCAGCCATGTCCAGCATGTCGGTGTCTTCATCATCGTCGTCGTCGAACTCGAACATTTCGTCATCGTCGTCGAAATCTTCATCATCGTCGTCGTCGAACTCGAACATTTCGTCATCGTCATCGAAATCTTCATCATCATCGTCGTCGAACTCCGCGACTTGGCTCTGAGCGAGCGCAAATCGCAAAAGATCGTCCTGTTCCATCAATCCTGATGAGCTCATGGGTCAGACCTTTCCTTCTGTTGAATGACCGTGGCGTCTATGGTCAATGGATGCGCCACCTTGTCGGAGACGTGAGGCGAAGGACGCCGCCTCGCACGCCGTCTGGGACGGCGGCGACGGTTTCCTTGGTCCACCATCACTTCGAGAACCGGGACAATCAAAGCCCTGAAACAATCAGGGTCGGGTAGGAATGTGCCGGGGCTTCCGGCACCTTGCCCGCCACAGTCTTCGCAGTCTTCGCTGTCGCCCCAACATGACGGGCACGCGCCTAAGGCACAGGCCAGCATGTCGAGCTGTGCACTCATGCTTTCGATCACCTTCTCGGATCGGGCAGCCTCTTCGCGCCAAGCATCAAGATCAATAGCTGCAGGCGTTTCGTGAGGCTGTTCTGCCTGAGCAGCCCCGGTGAGATGCGCCAGAATTTCTGCCTGGTCGATCTCACCCGAACTCGTCAGCGCCTTCAGCAGTATTTCGTTAAGCGCGGTCATGTGTTGCACCGGCAAATGGCTTCACCGGTCTCGGGGCAGGGGCCGGCACGCTCGCCGGCGTCCTCGTCAATTCCAATCATTTCCACCAAAAGCGCAAATGCATCTGCAGCGCTTTCGAAATCCTCCGCTTCGAAATCTGCGGAAAAATCATCAAGGTCGATTCCAGCGGCTTCTGCTTCGCTTAGCGCCTCGGTCAACCCTTCAATAAGCCCTGCGATTGCAACGGGCCCAGACATCGTCTCGCCCGAACGGCCTACGACTTCGCGCGAGCGCCCGCCAATGAGGCCCGCCAAAATCGACTGAATCTGTGGATTGCGTAGAATGGCTCCTGCCTGCTGACCAATCGAGGCCAACCCTGCTCTGCGGCGTCCGCGTCTTCTAGGACGTGCGCGACGGACTCGACCACGCGCAGGTCTGCGCGTCATCACCGAACGTCCACGCCGCAAAGGCCGTCTTCGCCCACGTCTGGACCGCCCACGCGATCCGAGCTGCCCGGCAAGTGCGCCTACGCCCTGACCAAGCAATCCACCAACAGCACCGCCGATCGGGCCGCCGATCGCTGTGCCAACCACCGGGGCGACGGTGCGTACGACTGGTGCCGCAACCTTGAGCGCCTTGCGCCCGAACCGGGCCAGACCCCGCCAAAAGCTCTCCAGTTCTTCGGGGCTCATGCCTTCGGTCATCTGAAAAAGAAACTCGTTGACCTCGGTGTCGTCGGCATCAGCAATCTCGGCAAAAGCCTCGCGCGCGACATCTTCCGGCGAGAAGCCTGCGTCGAAAATCGCGCCCCACTCGGCGTCGCTTTCCATTTCCTCCGGGAACGCGCTATCAGCATCGATAAACTCTGGCGCGAACTCTTCGTCAAAGAAGTCTTCAAAATCGTCTTCAGCCGGTGCATTCCAAAACCGGTTTCGTGCATCGCGGGACATGTTGATCACCCTTGCTCTCTTGCGCAGCGTTTGCCGTTCTTTCCAGACATTGCATGGCGCAATCACAGGCCAATCACGACGCAATCAAGCGAACGATCACAAAAGGAGGTTTGGGAAAAAACCTCAGTGGGAGCGAAGGAGCTGGGCGGAAAAAAGGACACGGCCGCTAGCACAGGCATTCAGAGCAGGTAGATCAGCCTTTTCGGGACTGGCCTGCATCGCCTCAACACTGGCGACTTCGAGACGACGTTGTTTAATTTGTGAGTGGGGGTCGATATCTCGCAGCAAAAGAGGTTTGGAAAGTATGCCAGGGCAGTTTCACTCGTCCAGGCGGTCTAACTCGTCTGTCAACGCTGACAACTCTTGCCGTAACTCGCCCACCAACCCATGGAGCGCATCAACGCGCCGCAAGGCCGCTCTGATGCGCGGATCAGTTGCCGGCTCAAACCTGAAACCCGGTCTGGGCGCCGGCAGATCTTCCGATTGAAGCTTTTGCGCCAAAGCTACCGTATCCGGCGACGGGACGACACCAAGCTCATCGCTCAGAACGGTTTTGAGTATGTTGAAATGCTGGATCGCGTTGCCATTCTGGCCAGTCATCATGTCAATCTTCATCAGCCAGCGCGTCGCGGCCTCGTCATAGGGATTGTCGCGCTGGAACTTTTCAGCGACCCATCGAGCCTCTGCCAGTCGGTTGGTTTCCAACGCGGCCTCGATCGTCTTTTCCAGAAACCTGAAAATCCGCGCCTGCGTCTCGTGGCGCAACTCTTCTATCCACTCAGCTTCCACCCCTTCTGCAAAACGCCCGATCTGGATTTCACCTGCAAGAAGACTCTCAAGCGCAGTGTTTCCGCCCTGGGCCAGCATGTCGATATCAACGATATAGCCGGCATCATTGCGCAAAGTCAGTGTTCGAGGTGTTGAATCAATAAGCGCAGAAGGGTCAGTTCCTGCCGTTTCCACTACTTTCTTCAGGCGCCAGACCTCGGTGTTCAACGCGCGCCGTGCTTTGTCTGGATCCTTGTCCGGCCAAATCCAGGACATCACCTGACGGCGCTCAACCGGATGCCCCGGGCGGTTCCCCAAGGCCGCGATCAGCTCTTTCGAGCGGATACTGGTAATTGGTAGGTTTTCACCACCTTGAGCTTGTATCTCTACGCGGCCGAGAACACGAACCATGCCAGACATGACAATACTCTACTTCTTATTGCCTCCGGACCTATCAACGAGGCGAAAAACCGGTGAGAGCGGAGCCATATCCAAAGGTCAAATGTCCCATTGGTTCCGGCACTCAATCTGATGCTGGTTGGGTACTGGGCTTCAAAAAACCAAGTAAAGCAAAGCTGAACGATGTTTGCGGATCGTCGTCAAAATAAGTGCAACGTTTACGGAAGCCTCAGCCCTCGATAGTCCGGACTGTTGGAAATTTTTTTATGAGACCAGTCGGAGATGGATGGGTTCCCGACACCTGCAGACCTCATTCAATTATTGTAGTCTTCACTACCGTAAAGTTTGTGCGATATCAATTTTGCAATCTGACTTCAGCGATAACTCACTCATTTCAGATACTGATCTTGTTAAGGAAACTCGAAATTCCGCAATTCGGTTTCACCAGCTTTTGTTTCAAAAACTGTTACATTCCAACCGCGCTCTTTTCCTACGGTTGCGGCCCAAAGAAATAAGTCTCAGCCGGTTGCAGACAGCCATTACCCATTGTCGTCGATCTTGAGCAGTACAGCGTGACTAACTTTCCAACCATATTGGTCAAAAGGCCGACCTTGGCATTCTCAATGTCATCTCTGTATTTCTGTCTAACAAGTAAGCCGCTTTTTGATCCGTATAGCTAAACGATTCAAAGCAGACTTTCGTTGTACCGCGATCAACGTGCGTGTTTGGGCCAATTTCTGCGACGTGTCCCAACTTGCGGAACTTACCTATGTCGGACCGGCAAAATGATACGAAAAGCCCAAAACTCACTTGTTTGCGCTTAGCAACTCACTGGCTTTTTCTCCGATCATAATCGCTGGCGCATTGGTATTGCCGCTGACGATTTCCGGCATGATTGAACAGTCGGCAACGCGCAGATTTTCGATTCCTTTGACCTTCAGGTTTGGGTCCACAACAGAGCTTTCCGAGGTACCCATCGCGCAGGTTCCTGTCGGGTGATAGATCGAGACGGAATTCGAGCGCGCCCAATCCAAAGTGCCTTTGTAGTCATCGCGGGACAGATCAGAGGTTGGCCGGAACTCTTCTGAAATCTTAGAAGCCAGTGGATTATGCCGGGCGATGTCCCGCGCGATGTTCACGCCGTCGACGATCGTTCTGCAATCAGTTTCCGTCGACAAATAGTTTGGAATGATCTTGACGTAACTGGCCGGATCGGGGCCATCCAGACGCAGTTCTCCGCGGCTTTCCGGCCTCAGCTGACAGACGGACATTGTGAAGGCAGAAAACGGGTGCACGCCCTCTCCGGGGCTGTCGGCAGACCAGGGTTGAACGTGGAATTGAATGTCAGGAGTCTGAACCTCGGGGCGGGTTTTCAGAAATCCGGTGGCCAGGCTGGCTGCCATTGTCATAGGTCCGGCCCGGAATAGCGCGTATTTCAGCGCGATCCGTGCCTGATTGAACAGGCTGCGCACTTCATCATTCAGCGTTGGCTCGTTGCATTTGAAGACCAGGCGTGCCTGCAAGTGATCCTGCAGCCCTTTGCCGACGCCGGGCAGCGAATGAACGGGTTCAATGCCGTTGGCCTTCAAGTGATCCGGGTCTCCGATGCCTGACAACATCAAAATCTGAGGTGAGTTGATGGCACCACCGGACAAGATGATTTCGCGGCGCACTTTGACCGACTTCACTTCACCCGATCGGTCGCGATAAAGAAGCCCGGTTGCTTTTTTGCCGTCCAGTTCGACCTTGGTTACCAATGCACGGGTGATGATGTTCAGGTTCGGCCTGTTCCTGATCGGTTTGAGGTATGCAACGGCCGCACTGCAACGACGACCATTCCGAGTGGTCAGTTGAAAGTAGCCAACGCCTTCCTGATCGACCCCGTTGTAGTCAGGATTAAACGGGTAACCCGCCTCTTGGGCGGCGGCTACCCAGGCGTCGCAGATCGGTCGCTGAATGCGCATGTTGGACACCGACAGCGGGCCGCCTGTACCATGAAATGCGTCTTCGCCGCGCTCTTGATCCTCGCTGCGTTTGAACAGAGGCAAGACGTCATCCCAACCCCAGCCGACGTTACCCATCTGACGCCAGCGGTCGTAGTCCTCTTTCTGACCACGAACATACAAAAGCCCGTTCAACGAGGAAGATCCGCCAAGGACCTTTCCGCGCGGCCAATCAATCGAGCGTCCATTCAAACCTGGATCTGGTTCAGTGCGGTAACACCAATCCAATGAGGGGTTATGCATGGTTTTGAAGTATCCAACCGGTATGTGAATCCACGGGTTTGTGTCAGGTCCGCCAGCTTCCAACAATGCCACTGTTGTGCTGGGGTCAGCGCTTAGCCGATTGGCAATGACGCAGCCCGAAGAGCCTGCTCCGACGACTGCATAATCCACCTCCATGATGGTCTCCTCCCAAGGTAACTGAAAAAAACACTATGCAAATTGCCGGAACTATACTAGCATTTTTTGATACAAAACGTCTCAATAGTTGCGATCAGGGAGGTAAGCAATGGAGATCGGTAAGAAACTAAGCGGTGTCTCACGGCGGGATTTTTTCCGCGTAGCCGGGCGCTATGGCATGAGTTCAACGCTGCTGGCGGCAGGTGGATTTGGCGGCGCGATGAGTTTGGCCAATTTGGCGCAAGCCGCAGAATCAACTTATGAAAAAAGGTTCTCGAAAGAACCCAAGCACACGCTGAAATTCGGTGCATCAGGTTTCAATACGCGCAACCTGCTGATCGAACGGGCAGGGGCCATCGAATTCGCCCGAGATCTGGAAGAACGCACTGACGGTGAGATTCGGATCGAGTTCATTGGCGACAACCAGATCTGCGGACAGCTGAGTTGTGTTGAGAAGACGCAGCAGGGAATCGTCGACATCTATGCGGCGTCGACCCAGAACTCTGCGGGCGGTGCGCCATATCTGAACGTGCTGGACTATGCCTATATGTTCCCCAGCAGGGCGGCCCAATATCATTTCTTCTACAGTCCCGAAAGCCAGCGCATTCTGCGAGACCCCCTCGAAAAGCGCCACGGGCTGAAGTTCCTGTTCACCCATTGTGAACTGCGCGGCCTGCAAATGGGCTCGACCTTCTCTGACAAACCTACAGTCACCAAACTGGAAGAACTGTTCGGGACAAAGAACCGTGTGACTGGGACACAGCTTGGCCGGATCGCCATGCAGCTACTGAACCTGAATCCGGTACCGGTGGCGTGGGAAGAAACCCTGGATGCCCTAAAAACCGGCCTGATTGACGGGGCGGAGACCTGGGCATCAGCCGTTGCATACGCGAACATGGCTCCGGTCGTTTCCCAATCTGTGAACCTCAAGTTCTTCTGCGGAACCGAACACACGTCGATGTCAGCCAAGGTGTTCGACGGACTAGGTGGAGAGCTGCAGGACGCCGTTATGGAATCGTCCTATTTCACGCAGGCCCTTATTCAGGGTGCGAACGAAGCTGCACTACTGAACACGGTCGGTTTCTCGGATCCGCAGCTGCCCAACACGATCTTTGCCGAAAACGGTGTACGTGCGGCGTTCCTGGCTGACGACCAGATCAAACTGGCCGAAGAGATGTGCGCGCCGAACTTCAATCCTGAACCATGGGCGCAGTGGCGTGAGCGACTGAACAAATGGGCAGGTGGCATCGACACCTATCAGGAAATCTACGACATCGCGCGCGAAATTCCGGCAGACACACTGCCAGAAAACGTCGAGCCCCGCCGTTGGTGGAAAGGCGCGGCCTGATCTAACATTTCGAACCGGCCCCTCGTGGGCCGGTTTCTCTAAACACCGACTGGGAGGACGGGGTTCATGTCATTTTGGGCAGATATCGGGGCAATATTCAGCGCCTTGCTCACTCGCGATTCATTCGAAATCCAATCCGCATTGGAATCTGACGCCGCCTGGGTTGTCGGCACTGTTGCCGCCGCGCTCGGCGGTTTTCTTGTAATGCTGATCTATCGTAAAGTGCCCTTTGTTGAACGCCACTTCGAACGGTCGATCATGGTCTATTCCTACCTTGCCATTGCGCTGATCATCTTCTGGGGTGTGATTGACCGCTTTGTCTTCAACGATCAGGAACCCTGGTCCACCACCATTCCTCCGCTTTTGTTCATGATAATGGCCTGGTTTGGTGCGTCCTATAATGTCCGCCTGCGCACGCACCTTAGCTTCAGCGAGTTTCGCACCGCGATGCCGCGCGGCGGTCAACTGGCGTGTTTGTTTTTGGATGCCATTTTGTGGTTCATCTTTGCAGTAATCGTCATCGTGACCACAACACGCCTCGTGGCGCTGTCAGCCTCGAACTTCCAGATCGTGCTTGGGACAGACAACATCATGCAGTGGTGGTTTCTGTTGGCCGCGCCCGTGTCCTTCTTTCTGATGGTTGGCCGAGTGTTTCAAAACCTTGCTGACGACTTGCACAACTGGAAAACCGGAGAGCCGCTGATCAAGCAGGCCGTGATAGGGGCAGACTGATGACAGACGGAACTTTGGTTACACTAATTTCGCTGGGCGTGACGTTTCTGTTCATGTTGGGCGTACCGGTACTGCTTGTCATCGGATACTGGGTGATCGGATGCTCATTCGTTCTGGGCCTGACACTCGACAACATGGGTGCAGAGCTGCTGAACGTGTTCAACAAAGGCTTCGCCCTGTTGGCGATGCCGCTGTTCATCCTGACCGGGGACCTAATCAACAAGTCGGGGATCGCGCGGCGGCTGAGTGATTTTGCCTATTCCTGTTTAGGCTGGATACGCGGCGGGCTGGCTATGGCATCCCTTGGGGCATGTGGATTGTTTGCCGCGATTTCTGGGTCGAACTCTGCAACGACCGCAACCATCGGTTCAATGCTGCACCCTGAGATGGTCAAAGGCGGCTATGACGAACGCTTTAGCGCGGCCACGGCGGCGGCGGGCGGTACGGTTGGGATCATCATTCCTCCATCCATCATCTTCATCGTCTACGGGTTCTTGATGAACCTTCCCATTTCCGAGTTGTTCGTGGCCGGTATTCTACCCGGCGCGCTTATGGTCTTTGGTATGCAATTTGCGTGCTGGATCATCTGTCGGATCAACGGGTGGGGGCACCTGATCCCGCTGCAACTGAACCGGGTTCTCAAAACGGCATTTGGTGCATGGCTCGGCTTTTTCGCCATTGGTCTCGTGCTTTGGGGCATCTATACAGGCAAATTCTCACCAACTGAGGCGGCGGGGGTCACCGTTGGTTTCTGTGTCATCGCGGGCTTGGTCAGCTATCCGATCAACCGGATCATGGGCGCGCGGGATGATGTATCACCCACAGACAAAAGCTTTGCCGAAATGCTGGTTGTCGAAGGCTTCACGATTCCTGAGATCCCCTCGATCGTGATCCGCTCAGCCCAGATTACCGGCATTCTGGCCCCTCTGATTGCGATCTCGGTTGTCATGCAACAGATCTTGTCTTTGCTTGGCGCACAACAAACGATCGGAGATTTCGTGACCTCGATGGGTGGGTATTACGCGGTTCTGTTCACATCGATGGTCATCGTCTTTTTCTCAGGCATGGTTCTGGAAAGCTTACCGGTGACGATCATCCTTGCGCCGATCCTCGCACCGATTGCTGCGTCCGTAGGGGTCGACCCGATCCATTTTTCGGTGATTTTCCTTGTGGGTGCCTCGATTGGGTTCATCACGCCGCCATATGGTCTGAACCTCTATGTTGCGTCAGGTGTGACAGGTGTGCCGTACTTCCGGCTGCTGCGCTACACCGTTCCGTACCTTGTGGCTCTGCTCTCTGTATGGATTTTGGTTTCTCTAGTGCCTGATCTGGCCTTGATACTTCTGCCAAACAACTAGAGTTTAGCGGAATGGCAAACGCAGATACACGAGAGAAAGAAACCCAAATCCCGACGAACCTGCGTTTGCTACTTCTCCTTGAAGAGGTTGCAAGGCGCGGTGTCGCAGTCAAACCGTCAGACCTGATTGAATCATTGGGTCTGGCAAAACCAACGGTCCATCGGTTGCTTCAAACGGCCGAGGCCGAAGGGTTCCTTCAACGAGACCTCGATGGCCGATCGTATGGACCAGGACCACGGTTGCGAGAGCTTTCAGTAAATACGGTGTCATCGGAGCACATTCGAACGGCTCGTCTCGCGATCCTTCGGGGCGTCGCCGACGAAATTGGCGAAACCTGCAACCTCGCCATCCCGGATCGGGAAGGAATGATTTATCTGGACCGGGTGGAAACGGAATGGCCCTTGAGGATTCAATTGCCGATTGGCACTCAGGTTCCGTTTCATTGCACTGCCAGCGGAAAGATGTACCTGTCCACGCTTCGTCAAAACACGCTGGATGGGTTTCTTTCCGCCCGTAAGCTGAACCCGAACACCCAAAAAACAATAACTGACCCGGAAGCATTGCGCGCAGAAATCTTGGGTATCGCCCAAAAAGGATACTCAACGGACGACGAGGAATTCATGCCCGGGATGACCGCAATAGCTGTCCCCGTCCTGGATAAACACAATCGGCTTGTGGCAACACTGTCTGTTCACGCGCCAACCCAGCGTCACGAAATGCAAAGTTTAGTGCAGTTTCTATCGCTCTTGCAGTTTGGAGCAAACAAATTATCGGGATTGCTTTCGTCATAGAGAAGCGTCGGGATTTAAGCTGCCCTTTGAAGCGACACAAATCTGATCGTTTCTTCTGCCAATTACCCTTTGGGAGATTTCGGCCCTCGGCCAAGCAACGATCTGCCGTTATTGCCCCGGATGTTTGAACACGTTGAGGTCCGCTGCGACAGCCAGCAATCAATCTACGAAAAACTGTCTTGCCGCCTGTTTCTTGGCATATATAATGTCATCCTCGGTTGGTGAGTGAAACTCCGGCGATCACCAGCGCACCGCCCACCAGCATGGAAACCTCAACCGGTTCGCGCAAGATAGCCGCCCCAAGGGCTACCCCGAAGACGGGGACGAGATTGGTGAATACTGCCGTACGCTCAGGTCCAAGCGAGTGTACCCCCCGATAGTACCAAACAAATGGCACGACTGTTCCACCAATGGCCAGATAGATGATGGCCAAAGTGCAGGTGAACGTGGGCAAATGCGACAGTTGCACGGGACCGGCGAGCGGCAACCCCAATACCAGAAACACAAACCCAATTAGTGCAGCCCAGGTAGTTGCCGCCAGTGGCGAGAGGCTTCCTAAGGCTTTGCGTCCAAGAAGCGTATAGCCCACCCAACTACCCACC
Organism: Ruegeria sp. CDSB013; assembly: GCF_059611165.1. Lineage (NCBI taxonomy): Bacteria > Pseudomonadati > Pseudomonadota > Alphaproteobacteria > Rhodobacterales > Roseobacteraceae > Ruegeria > Ruegeria sp. CDSB013. Next base: position 210,158 of record NZ_JBXWPA010000007.1, read on the forward strand.
GCTGCCAGCATGAACAGTTCTCCCTGCCCAAAACTCTGCCGGACGTCAGTCATCAGTCCGGCAACGTCCCCTCCGCTAATCACGATCACGGCCCCGGCTAGTGCCACACAAATCCCGGCAACTTGCGCAATCGGTAGGAGCCGTCGCGTAATCAGCCCCCCGGCTAGAGCCACGGCTATCGGATTGAAGGCAACAAACAGTGCCGTTCGCGAAGCTGGCATCTCAGCCAGAGCGGCAAAGAAGAACAGGTTGTAAAGGCAGACGCCGGACAGTCCCAGAAGCACAATCAATACACTCTGCCGCCAGTTGAGGCGGGGCAAACCACCTTCCGCTTTCGAGACAAGATAAAGCAATACCAGAGACGCCAGGCCAAACCGCGCAGTTGCCGCGACCAGAGGGGGCATTTCACCCGAAACTACGCGGCCGGCAACAAATGTCCCGCCCCACAGGAAGGCCACCATTGAGAGCCGGACGTAAAGCAAAGCGCTCTGCGACGCTATGGGATATGACAGGGCTTGGGACATGGAAACACCCAAAACATCGGATTGCCCATGCCGAATTTCAGTTATACTATGTTATAGTCAAATGAGTATTTACTTATGACTTTTGGTCAGCTTGATATTTTTGTCACTCTTGCCGAAACGCGCGGGTTTACGGCTGCTGCATTGCGACTTGGGATAAGTCAGCCCGCAGTGTCTCATGCCCTCAAGAGTCTTGAGGATGAGCTTGGCATCACGCTTTTTAATCGCACCGTCTCCCCAATCGAACTGACCCCGTTGGGCGAACGACTTCTATCCCGCGCACGTGAAATTCTTGGGCTGGCCGATGCTATGCATCAGGAGGCCTCGGAGTATCGTGGAGTGCAGACCGGCAGACTGCGCATCGGGTCTTTTGGTGCGACATCATCATTGCAGATATTGCCGCGCCTTCTCGAGGCATTTCACGCAGCCTATCCCGGTATCGAAGTGCTGATTGAAGAAGCTGCGGACGATGAGATTATCCGTTGGATCGAAGACCGGCGCATTGATCTTGGTTTTGTCGTGTTACCAGATGAACGCTTCCGGACCTGGCCTGTGGCACAGGACCAGTTTGTCGCCTTGGTTGCAGCTGACAGTACTTTGGCCAGGCAATCTTCAATCCGATTGGAAGAGCTTTGCGAAATGCCTTTCATCATGCCGGAATCTGGTTCTTCCCGGATCATTCGCCGTTTGTTCACGCAGTCCCGTCTTAGTCCAAATGTTCGGTATCGGACATCGCAGATGCTAAGTACTTTGACCATGGTGGCACGCAATCAAGGCGTCTCGGTGGTGGCCGAGATGGCCTTGCCGCCAACGAACGGAAAAGAGGGCTGGGTCAGCAAACCGCTGAATTCAGTCAGGACACGAAAGATTGGTCTCGCGATGCATCCGCACGCAACGCCATCCCCTGCGGCGGTCGCTTTTGTTGAGGTCGTAAAAGAAAGTAGAGACGATCTTTGACGACGTGTGCAAGGGAAAGAAGCGACATCTCGATTTGTACATTTTATTCAATTCGAACATAAGAAAACACCTCGTGAACAAGAGGTTTGCCCGGCTCAGCGGACATCGGTGCTCCTCATTGTTGACTATCGAACGTCTGCTGTGAGCCCGAAGCGGGCGTGACATAAACCCCTGCAACCGTCTAAGATCGAACGAACAGCGCAGGCTCCAATGCGGCAATTCAATATCTACCATTGGCAGGTGAAGCATAAAACATTTCTGGAAACTGTCTTCGATATTTGCCTTCTACCTTGGCGGATTGAACGCTATTCTTGCGAGATTTGCGGGTACGTGTACTCAGGGTGATGCGGACCGATTGGCTGGTGCGGCTGTCTCAGCCGGGCTGTACTGTATCGCGTTGATTAGCTTATATTTCACCACTCAAAGGCGCGTTGTGTTGCTAGGAACTCTACCACTCTGGCCGATATGGGTTTGGCAAACCGTTTTCACGTATCAACTCAGTGTTTCCCTACTGGTGAATGGTCAGACGGCCTGTACTTTTTTGGAAGGAATGCCATTCCAGGAAAGCGGGAATGAGGTGTTCTTCTCTGCGATGTGGGTGTTAATGACATTCACTTTGATAGTTGGAGGCCTATGTATCTGGGTCTCGCAGAGGCAAAATGCGAACGGCAACTAAGTCCGCATAGCGGACATAGGCCCTCCTTATTGGTGACTACTTAATGACATTGCTTAGATCCATGCCGGCGCCTTTGATTACGGCTTCCAGATTGTCCAGGGCCAAGGCGATCTGCGCGCGCATATCATTTGGGTGCTGGGGCGCGCCGTTCTCGTCCACAGATGTCTGCCCGGCGCAAATGACCTGATGTGTCATGCCCTTGGTCACCTCGGCCTGATTGTAGCCCAGCTTGAGCGACCACTCCCAGGGGTTCACGGCTGTCCGCTCCATGTTGCATTCTCCTTTTTGTTGCGTTGCTGGACCAGGTGTAGATCAAAATGGTGACAAAACTTGTCACCATTTGTGCTATCCTGTCAAAATGAATGTTCGACTCAGACATGAAGCGATTGTGCGGACCCTCCGCCGAACCGGTACATCCACTGTTGATGCCCTTGCTGATGAGGTGGGCGCGTCCCGCCGCACTGTGCTGCGCGATATTAGCGCGCTTCGGGATGAAGGCTATGTGATCCATTCCGATGTGGGGCGCGGTGGCGGCTTGCAGCTTGATCCGCAATCCATGCAGACAACAGCCAAGCTATCGGTGCCAGAGGTCTTTGCACTGCTCATCAGCGTGGCAGCCACGCGGGCGGCGGGAAACCTTCCTTTCTCGGAACTGGCAGATGCCGGACTAGCCAAGATCGAAAAGGCCCTGCCCGCAGACAAAGTGCGCGACCTGCGCGCTTTCTTGGATTGCCTACACATTGGTCAATTGTCCCCGCAGCAAGACCTTTCGGGCATGGGCAAAATGGATGCTGAGTTGCTACCTGCTTTTGAAACGGCATTCCTTGGGCGCCAGCTCATCTCCTTTGCGTATCGCGATGCAAGAGGACGGCAGACCCGCCGCAAAGTGGAGCCACAGGCAATGCTGGTTCTGCCCCCATTGTGGTACCTCGTTGGCTGGGACCCACAGCGGGAGGACTTTCGGCATTTCCGGATGGATAGGATTAGCCGTCCGGCAGCCGTAGAAGGTAGCAATTTTTCCCGCCGCTACGTTCCGTTTGAAGAAGATGTCTGCCCCTACAGCGAATTGCAGTAGGATCGGCAAAGCGGTTGTCCGTCGAACGCGTAGCATTGACTAACATGGGCGCAGCTGACCTTATCCGTATTTTGAACTAAGGTCCGGTTCGGCCACAAAGGATATTTCTTCTGCGAAAAAGGAAGAACTACGGGTAGCGGATTATCCGTCAGGATTTGGTGGAGCCTAGAGGAATCACCGTCGAGCGACTGATGCACTGATAGTGAACATGATTGCAGTGTGGCGGTTTATAGTGTGTCACACTTGCATATGAGCAACTAGCACATTTGGGCTGAGGTCTAGGGCCACGTTTCCACTCTATTGTTTCCGTGGCTCAAGTGCGCATCTGATTAATTGGTCGATGTCATGTCGACGATTGGGGGTTCTCGATTGCCACTTATAGGCAAGACTATCATCGCGTCACCCACCGCTTAGAAGTCAATTTGTTTGAGATCAACCATGTGCACAGTGCGGTCGTACATCGTGTGATAGTAGTAGGTCAGGTCTAGTGATTTGTTAGCAGTCATTACCTGTGTCGCGCTGCATAGGAAGTCTTCAGACTGTGCATCGTCCTGAGCACCCTCGGCTGCGTTGGCTGGTGTTTCGAAGTTGTCGAGCATTAGGAACGCCTCGCGGCAGTGTCGTAGCCTTCTAGATTAACTTCATGGCATGAAGCACAGTGCACTGCGGAGAGTTCCAGCCCATTCGTTAGGTCTCTGTCTGTCAACTCATGATCTGTAGCGACGTTGGTGCCAATGCTGTATACAGCCAGCGCGCACAGGTGTTTGTTCATCTCTCCCTACCTTAACTCGGAAGCGTTAGCACGCTCGTGAGTGTCGCCGTTGTCGCCAGCACAACTAATACGATTATTGCCTCGACTTCGATGGATCGGGCTAGGCGTTGCGCTGCCTTTGCCTCTCCACCCAGCATAGCCGGAACAAATCGGAGCTTGTTTGCAGCGGCGAGGATCATCAGCAGCGCCACAAGGAACACCTTGAACAACAATGCCTGCCCGTAGCCGGTGAGCAAGAGCCCTTGGAGATTGCCAACAAGCAACCAAGCCATCCAGAGACCTGCCACGATTAACACCGGTACAACCAATGTAGCAGCTTGCCCAAACCTATGCCCTAATTCAGCTGCATTGGTCAGGTGTTCAGGCATTAGGGCCATATTCCTTAGCGGGCTAAAGATGCCCACCCGGAAGGCTACACAAAGCAGGTGCAATAAGAGCAAGAGTTGAACACCGACACTCTCTAGTTCCGGCACGTGCCCTATCTGCGCAAAGGACCACAGAGCCAATGTACCACCCACGAGTACGATCCAGTGGCCAAATCGAGGAATAGACAATCCCACAAGGATCAATGCTGCACCGACAAGCCGGTAAACTAGTACGTCGCCCACGGGGGTCTGCCAAAGTAAACCAAGCATTTCCGGGTCGACCATGCCGTCAACTCCGCCCGTTAAGGCGGGCCCACGAAGCATAAAGCCAACTACAGTTGCGGCAAGAGCAAGGCATGCTAAGGCCCTTGCTTGGCGTTTCATCACAAGGTTTATCGGTGCGACAAAGCCGGAATAGAGGCAACTAACTATCATAAGTCCGGTGGACCCCGCAAAGCCGATGTAGAGCCCTAGCTTTGCGAGGATTGCCGCAATGCCCCAAATGTCTGGCATGCTCATTCCACGGTAAAGGAGAACTCGCCCTGCATCGCATGACCGTCTTCACCAAGACCGCGCCATTCAATGACATAGGTGCCCGTTCCATTGCTCGGCAGTGGGATCTTGAACTCCTGACCAAAACTTTTCTGGTCGCCCAATTCTAGGCTTGCCGCGGAATGTTCTTGATGTGCCAATTCTATCCGTGTCAGCCGGATGTCCTTAGAGAAGTTGAGGCCAATTTCAGCGGGCACAGCGGTTATTGTGGCTCCGTCGGCAGGGGTTGTTTCTTCGACCTTGGAATGCGCCAGTACGCCGCTGGGAAGAGCAGCGACAAGTGCGAACGTTATGATCTTTTTCATGGTGCTGTCCTCAATATATTCCGTTGGAACGTTGTCTTTCTCATCGTCCACTTCTCAGCGGTTACCCTATTCCGCACGTGCAACATGGTGCTGTTTTTCACTGCCGCAACCAGCGCTATCTTCGAGAGATGTTTCGTGTTGTCAGTGGCTTGATGGTCACACGGTCTTCTGGGCACATCAAGATCATATGACAACTTGTTGAGATCAGGTTTGTCGCTGATCGAACTAAAATAAAGAGTTGGTGCAGCGGAGGCGCAGCGCGGCATGCACCGCCGCAGGGCTATGGGGGCAATTGTCCCTCTGTTATCCTTAGAAAGGGGCACCAAAAAGTGTGTTGCAAATTCTTGTCGGCTTGCGCTTGTTATGTAGTGAAAAAGCAGCCCAAGTATTTGCAACGTAACTATACACCGAGGCGGAACTTGGTCGGTGTCATTCCGGTCTGACCTCGGAAAAAGCGAGTGAAATGGGACTTGTCGGAATAGCCGAGCATCAGACCAATCTCCGCAATTGTCATCTGGCCTTCTTTGAGGTGCTCTTTGGCGACATCGACACGCAACCGTTTGATTTTGCGGGGTAACGTTGTGCCTTGTTGCTGAAGCGCCTTCAGAAACCGTTCCGGTTGTAGTCCCAGCATTCCAGCCACCATCTCTGGTCCCAAATCGGTTTCATCCAGTTTGTCGTGTAAGACAGATCGCAAAGCTGCCACCACGGTTACTTCTTCATCTTGTCGAAGTGATGCTATGGGCTTGGCAGAACCCTCAGAGACGTGGTGCAAAAACAACCATTCCACAGGAAAACTAATTTACATTCCGGGATCAGTCCCAAGGCCAACCTCGATCCCTTTGTAGTCGATAGGCAGCCCATTGATGTATCTGCTTTCCCATCGCACACGGGAAGAGTCCCAGGACTCTCCGACGACGGTCTGCAATAAGCGTACATAGATTGCGGCACCAAAACCGGTCACCTGAATGGGTGGGACAGTTGGCTCCTGTTGCCTCTCGATACGATAAGTCGCTTTGTCTGCTTCGATGACAAGGCTGTGCCGCACAGAATTGGACTCCTGCGGCACGAGCCCAACAAAGCGAGTAAAAAACTCGAACAGCGTTTTTGTAGATTGCAAGGCTTGAGCGAAGGGCGGCCATCCTTGCAGGTCAAACGTCTCCCCTACATTTAATCCAAGATATCGATCCCCTGACACTTCTGAAAAGGCGTTCACCAATCCGTAGACCAACTCTGAGTGAACGAACACGGATGGGTCAGGCAACAGTTCGGCTTTCAAGCCGACCTGATCCAATGCTGGTTGCGGATTGATCTTGCGTTCGGTGAGATATTGCAGAAACGGAGCGGCTAAGGAGAGGCGAATAAAGCCCTCGCTATGCTCTTGAGAGGTGGAGTTGAAAGGCAAGCTCGTCACCCTTGTGATGATTAGTAGTTTTGGCTGGTGGCCATTTTTACGATCACATTCGAACATGCCAATTCAAAAGTGGCAACCGAGGCAAATTTTTCCGGACTACAGTTGGCAAAACATGAATATGAAGGGAGTACGTATGTCCGGTCCACGAATGTCGCTTTGCTCGGCGGTAATAGCCGCTGCAGTTCTTTCTCTTTCAGTGTCCGCGCAGGCTCAGGAACAAGAAGAACCCCAAACGCTGTTTACCAACGTGCATATCTTCGACGGGGTGAATGAACAGCGCATCGAGAATGCCAGCGTATTGGTCGAGGGCAACCTGATTAAGGCCGTATCAACCGATGCGATCGATGCCCCCAATGCTACAGTCATTGACGGAGAGGGACGGACGCTGACCCCCGGGTTCATTGAACTGCACGCGCATCTTATGCTGATGGGGCCGACGCTGCCAGCGATGGAGGCCAACACGACCTGGGAGGACTTTGCCATACACGGTGCACGTATGGCCGAGATGTATTTGATGCAGGGTTTCACCACTGTCCGGGATGCTGGCGGCGCTAATGGTGGACTACGCAGGGCAATAGACTCGGGGCAAATCGAGGGCCCTCGTTACTATCCGTCTGGGGCGTTTATCGGAACACGCGGTGGTCACGCTGACTTCGCGAATTTCACAGCACCACCTGGTTCAGAGACGAATATGGGTCGACTGAACATGGCTCAGGAGGTCAGTGGTGTTGATGACGTCTATAAATTCGCACGTAACAACTTTCGTATGGGCGCGACGCAATTGAAATTCATGCAATCCGGGGGTGTCGTGTCGGCATTCGACCCTTGGCAATTGCTGGCCGGGTCGCCCGAAGAAATCAGAGCCGCCGTCCAGGTCGCGCATGAATATGGCAGCTATGTCATGGCGCATTCCTATCGCAAGGAAGCAATCCTGAGTGCGCTCGACGCAGGTGTTATGTCAATCGAACATGGTTTTTCTTTTGACTGCGAAATTGCCGAAGTCATGAACGAGAAGGGTGCGTACATTACAACAAACCTAACGGCATTTGACCCCGGCCTTCTCGACATTCCGGCTGTGGCGAATGTTCCGGCGAGCCTGGCCAAGGCAAAGTCTGCCTCGGCCACGTTTGCAGGCTATATCGACAATATGAAAGAATGCCCGGTGAAGCGGGGTTTCCAGACAGACTGTGTTGGTTCGGTAGAGGCGTGCAATATCCAGATTGCCTACGAGAAGCATCTGAACAATGAATTTTTTGGACCCTATACATCCATGGTCACGCTGACATCGACGGGTGGCGAGGTAGTCGCATTGTCGGGTGACTTTATGAACCCGTATACCGCCGGCAAACTGGGCGTGATCGAAGAAGGCGCCTATGCGGATATCCTGCTGATCGACGGTAACCCACTTGAAGACTTCTCGGTTATCGGCACAGGTGATCAGTGGTTCGGTGCCGAACCGAGGCCTGAAAGCCCAGATACAATCCGCCTGATCATGAAGGACGGTGTAATATACAAGAACACACTGGAATGAACAAAAAAGCAGCCGGAGAGCCTTAATGCGTTATTGGTTTCGCTTCGCCGTATTCGCCGGGTTGATCTGGTGCGGTCATCCCGCCATGGCAGCGCCGGGAACGGCAGTTGACTGGGCGGAACTGCCGGACCCTTCTTCGCAAGTCTTTGAAGACCCCTATCGCGACCTCAGCCCTGAACAGTTCGATGATGTTCTGTATGTCGTGCGTTTGCGCGGAAGGTTGCAGCAAGACACTGGCGGCGCAGATGAAAGGCAAAAATGGCAGGAACGTCTGACCGAAACAGAGGACGCCTTGGCGGCAGATGGTATTGATGTCGACTGGCTTCTTGATCAGCGAGAGATTGTGAAGGAACGGCGAAGAAAGGCGGGAACAAATGGAAATCCGCAATTCGACGGTCAGACAATCACTTTGGCAGGATATGCGATTCCTGCTCCGAGTGATCCGGATGGTCGGTCTGTGGCGTATTTAGTGCCAAAACGCGGGATGTGCAGTCACATGCCTCCGCCTCCGCCCAACCAAATGATCCGTGTGCGGTTGAATGGCGACTGGATGCCCAGCTATTACCACGAACCCGTTCGGCTGACGGGCACGCTGACTATCGATCCTTCTGTTCAGAACATGATGGTTGTGGACGGCCTTGTGCCGATGAGCGCTACCTTCCAATTGGAGACAATGAGTGTCGAGACGCTGGAAACGGAGGCTGACAAACTGGAGTGGAAGCAGCATGCTGCTGATCGCATCCGGGCGGCAGGCAATCGCAAGACCGGCGGGGCAAAGGCGTCTGAATGATAAGACTTCTGGTTGCCGTATTGAGTATTTCCATTGCTGGCGCAGCGTCGGCTCAGGGACTATCTGGGCCATCTTCGGTCGAAGCTGACCTCGACCCCGGAGATGGGTTGACCGATCCGCAGTATCGTTCGGATTTTCCACGCAACATCGCACCGGGTTGGTTTCAGTGGAAAGACCGGCTGGCTGAAGGTGGGTTTCGTTTCAACATTGATTACTTGGCATTGGGCCAAACTACGAATGCTGATCTGGGTGCCAGCGAAGCGGCCAGCGGAATTGCGCGCCTTTACGGTAGTTGGCAGGCAACTGAACGCGGTTCCCTGACATTCAAGATCGAAGACCGGCACGGCTATACAGATGTTGCCCCGCAGTTTCTTGGTCTGGATGGTGGAGCCCTTTCGATCACAGGGACAGCCTTCAACGATAATGGTTTGCTGCTGACCAACCTGTTTTGGACCCAAAGAGCCGCGAACGGCTCGTGGACGCTGCAAGTCGGGCAGATTGATGTAACGGACTTTGTGGATATCTATGGGTTGGTAAGCCCCTACAGCGGTTTCCAAAACCTGTCTTTTAATACCAATCCGACAATTAACACGCCCAATCAAGGTCTTGGCATTGCTGGTGGCGTAAAACTTAACGAAAACGTTTATGCTGTTGCGAGCGTCTCGGACGCAAACGCCGACCCGTCTGATCCAAACTTTGATGTGTTCAGCGATGGCAATCTCTTCAAATCACTTGAACTTGGTTACACCTCCGGCTTTGATCGCATCTACTTCGACAATATCCATCTGACCCTTTGGCATGCGGATGCGGCTGACGATGGTAGCCGTCCAGAAGACTACGGCGCTGCGTTTTCGGCGGCATGGTTTGTTGGCAATAAATGGATGCCGTTCTTCCGGGCAGGGGCCTCAAAAGGGACAGCAGCACTCTATGATCGGTCCGTTTCTGCCGGTCTCGGTTTCTACGGTCGCAATACCGATTTGGCCGGGCTGGGCCTGAACTGGGCCGAGGCAAGAGGCATAGATGGCGATCAGTTCACTCTGGAAGCGTTCTACCGTTTTTCAATCTCACCCGGATTGCAAATGACGCCGTCACTGCAGTTCATTTCTAACCCGCTGCAAAACCCCACTCAGGACAGCATTACGCTGTTCGGCCTAAGAACCCGGATCGTATTCTAATTTGGGTCGAAAGCAGACGCCAATAACAACGATACATTCAGTTTTGTAAATAAAAGGGAGGATCTGTCCATGCGTACCTTGTTTCTGGCTGGTACGTTGTCTGTGTGTTCGACATTGTGCGTCGCGCAAACTTACGACGTTGTCATTCTCAACGGACGGGTAATGGACCCGGAAACCGGGTTCGATCAGATCGCTAACGTGGGAATAAGCAACGGCTGGATCACTGCAATTACTGACGAAGAAATTAATGGTAGCGAGTCCATCGACGCGACAGGGCACGTTGTTGCCCCCGGGTTTATCGATCTCGAGCAGCATGGACTGGACCCTTGGGGTATCAAGGTAAACCTTCGTGATGGCGTTACGACTCAAATGGATTTTGAGGTTGGGGCAGCGAACATCGACGAATGGTATAGTGTGCGCGAAGGCGCAACACAGGCAAACTATGGTACGGTCGTTGGGCAAGAATTCGCACGGATGCGGGTTCATGACGGCCTCGTGCTTGAAGGTGGGGATATAGACTTCCGGAACTTCTTCGCACTGCGGGCGCAATCCGTGGAAGATGGCGTCGAGGGGTGGTCTTCTGTTCCAAGCAACCGTGAGCAGATGAACGAAATCACTGCCCAGTTGGATGAGGGACTACGTCTTGGAGCACTCGGTGTGGGATCGACCATCGGCTACGCCCGCGAAGGTATTACAACCTATGAGATGTTCGAAGCACAGCGGGCTGCGGCGCGTTACGGTAGACTGACTTCCGTCCATCACCGATTTCATCCCAGTGCTTCGACGCCGACAGAAACACAGACGGGTGTAAATGAGATTTTGGTCAATGCGATGGTGCTTAGCGCACCGCTCCACATACACCATGACAATGACTATGGCTGGTGGGAGAACCAGGAAAAACTCCAGATGGCGCGCGACCAAGGCTACAACGTCTGGTCCAGCTACTATCCTTGGACCGCCGGATCGGGAAACTACGGCGCGTCGATCATCGCCCCTGAAAACTGGGAAGGTTCGATGGGGTACAAATACGAAGACACCATCTTTGACCCCCAGCTCGATCGCTTCGTGACAAAAGACGAGTTTTTGAGCTTCGCTGAGAATGAACCGGGACGCACGGCAATTGTTTTTAGTCCGCCAAGGGAGCAATGGCTGAATGATTGGATCACCATCGCAGGCTATGGCATCTCGGGCGACGGCATGGCCGGGCTAGACATCGAGGGCAACTTGATGAGTTGGGATGCCCCCTATGAAGACTATGCTGGGCATCCTCGGTCAGCAGGCAGCCACGCGCTTGTTTTGAGACTGGCACGTGAAGCGAATGTGCCGCTAATGCTCACACTCACTCAGTTAAGTTACATCCATGCGAAACGATTGGGTGACACAGGGTTGCGCGCAATGCAGGTGCGTGGGCGTATGCAGGAAGGCATGGTCGCGGACATCACGATTTTCGATCCGGTATCAGTGACCGAAAAGGCGAATTATACGCTCGGTCAGCAAGGTCTTCCGTCAGAGGGTATTCCTTACGTGCTTGTTAACGGCACAATTGTTGTTAGGAACAGCGAAGTGCAACGAGATGTTTATGCCGGACAGCCGATCCGGTTTCCAGTTGAGGAGAGCGGGCGTTTCGTTCCGGCTGGTCGCGAACAGATCATGGGTATTCTCACACCGGATACCGGCACTGCACGTCCAACATTGCTCGAAGATATCACGAACAGTGAAGCCAATTTAACACCTGTCGCGCCACCGACTAATCAGTTTGCGTCGGTAGAGCCGACCAACCCCTTTGATTGGTTTACACCTCGCAACGGTCTAGATGACAGCAACTTATTCTTTTGCGTCGTGCATGCTCGCTTCGAGGACCGCGCAACAGCGAAACGTGATTATGCGAAGGCTATGTTGTCTAAAGCTGGGGGGCAATAAACTCGAGCTAATAGAGAAACACAGAGCAAACTACCTACCAGAATGCAGAGACGATGCGCAGCGAACACAGTTCCACGGGCGGCACAGCAATAAGTGCTAGTCGCATAAGCCCTTGATACATTGCGAGGATGAATTGGTGGGTGATGAGAGACTCGAACTCCCGACATCTTCGGTGTAAACGAAGCGCTCTACCAACTGAGCTAATCACCCGTGACGGTGCATGTAGCCAAGCCTGCGCCCGGGTGCAAGAGGGTCCGGCAGTTTTTCTTTCCCAGAATCTGATTTGTTCGCCATTGGTAATTCAATCCGGCGGGAAATTCGCCGTGCTTTGTGTTGTGGGGTCGTTTCGATTGTGTGGGGGCTGTCGTTTTACGTTCTGCCTCGTAGGTGATTGCAAAGGCGCTTGCGTGTCACCTACCGCCTCAGATATCCCCAAAGGAACTGCAACTTTCCAGGCGGGAGAAAACCGATCCTGTCCCACGCGCGCCGAGTTCTGATCGCGGCCCTGGTTCTGGGCGCTTTGACGCTGGCCCCGCTTCGCGCGGGGGCTGAGGGGATTTTGGTGTTTGCAGCGGCCAGCCTCAAGACCGCGCTTGATGAGGTGGCATCTGATTTTGAGCAAGAAACTGGGCAGGGCGTAACCGTCTCTTACGCGGCGTCGTCCGTTCTTGCGCGCCAAATTCAATTGGGTGCCCCGGCAGATCTGTTCATTTCCGCTAATGTGGACTGGATGAATGTGCTGCAAGAACAGGGCCTGATTGACCCCACTACGCGTGTAGATCTGCTGGGCAATGGCCTGGTTCTGGTCGCTGGGGACGAAGGGGCTGACATTGGTGAAATGCGGCCCGGAGTCGCTTTGGCCTCCGCACTGGATGGTGGATACCTGGCCATGGCGCTGGTTGATGCCGTGCCGGCAGGGATCTACGGAAAGGCGGCGTTGGAAAGCTTGGGGCTGTGGCAGGGTGTTCAGGCTCAGGTCGCGCAAACAGATAATGTGCGTGCAGCCCTTGCACTGGTTGCCACTGGTGCGGCCCCTATGGGGATCGTCTACCGATCCGATGCGCAGGTCGAGGGACGAGTTCGGGTCATCGCCGAGTTTTCGCCTGGCCTGCATCCGCCCATCATCTACCCTGCAGCAGTGACGACAGCAGGTGCAGACGGCGCGCAGGTGTTTATGAAGTACCTGCAATCTCAGACCGCGCGGGCCGTGTTTGAAAAGCAGGGTTTCACCCTGCCGAACGGATAGCGGCATGGGGTGGTTGGGACCTGCAGAGCTTGAGGCACTGAAACTGTCGCTGCGCGTTTCGTTTTGGGCAACGCTGGTGACATTGCCCTTGGGCATATTCGTTGCCTACGCGCTGGCCCGTTGGCGGTTTCCGGGTCGGCAGGTCTTGAATGGGCTGGTGCATCTACCCTTGATCTTGCCACCGGTGGTGACCGGCTATCTGCTTCTTCTGACCTTTGGAATTCAGGGGCCGCTGGGCAAGTTGCTGGCAGAGATCGGAATTGTAGTGGCGTTTCGTTGGACCGGGGCTGCCCTTGCCGCGGGTATTATGGCATTTCCGCTGATGGTGCGGGCCATACGCCTGTCGATCGAAGCTGTGGACCCCAAACTGGAACAGGCCGGGGCGACACTAGGTGCATCGCGCCTGTTTGTATTTGTAACGGTGACCCTTCCGATGATCCTGCCCGGCGTAATCGCCGGGGCAATACTGGCCTTTGCCAAAGCGATGGGAGAGTTCGGGGCCACGATTACCTTTGTGTCGAATATCCCCGGCCAGACGCAAACCCTGCCGTCGGCGGTCTATGCCTTTCTGCAAGTCCCGGGCGGCGAAGCAGCGGCCACCCGTTTGGTGGTTATTTCGATCGTGGTTGCCATGAGCGCGCTGCTGTTGTCCGAGTTCATTGGGCGGCGTGTCGCTGCACGGGTGGCCGGATCATGAGCCTGTCTGTTCGCCTGCAGCACGATCTACCCGACCTCAAGCTGGATCTGAGTTTTGATGCGCCACCCGGTGTGACGGTTCTGTTTGGGCGGTCCGGGTCTGGAAAGACAACCATTGTAAATGCAGTCGCCGGTTTGGTGAAACCCATGGCCGGTCGGGTTGCTGTAGACGAGTGGGAGTTGTTCGACACCGCGCAAGGCCTCTGGTTGCCGCCGCACAAAAGACGGCTGGGGTACATTTTTCAGGAAGGCCGTCTTTTTCCACATCTCACCGTGCGCCAGAATCTATTCTATGGGAAATGGTTTGCACCCAAGAGCGCGCGCCGCGAAAGCCCGGACAAAGTGATCGAAATGTTGGGGATCGGGCACCTGTTGAACCGGCGCCCTGCGGGGTTGTCCGGTGGGGAAAAACAGCGTGTTGCCATTGGGCGCGCCCTTCTGGCCAGTCCGCGCCTGATCCTGGCAGATGAACCTCTAGCGGCTCTCGACGACGCACGAAAGGCCGAGATCCTGCCTTACTTCGAACGGCTGCGGGATGAGGTTTCGGTGCCGATTCTGTACGTCACACACTCGGCTGCAGAAGTTGCGCGCTTGGCGACATCGGTTGTCGCTCTGCAAGAGGGTAAGGTCTTACGGCATGGACCCGCCTCCGAAGTATTGGCCGATCCGTCAGTCGCACCGGCTGGTGTGCGGGCCGTCGGTGCAGTGTTGCAGGTTCGGGTCGTCAAACATCATTCGGACGGGCTGACCGAGTTGGACGCAGGCGGGTCGCCCTTGTTTCTGCCCCGGATACCCCTGCAAATTGCGGAAGAACTGCGCATCCGCATTCCCGCGCAAGAGGTTATTCTGTCCAGCAAACGCCCCGAAGGACTTTCGGCCTTAAATGTTCTGGAAGGAACGGTCGACACGATCCGCGCGGGCGAGGGGCCGGGTGCGATTGTGTCCGTAAAAACGCCCGCGGGTTCTGTATTGGCCCGCGTCACCCGCCGCTCAGTCGAAGCGTTGGGGCTGGAACCGGGCAAACCCTGTTTTGCGGTCATCAAAACGGTCGCACTGGCACCGCAGGACGTGGGCGGGCACTTGCGCGGGGTCTAAGCCAGCGCGCGGGCTTCGAATTCTCGCAGGATCAGGCGGGCTGCCCGGCCGAAGCCCATCCTATTCGGCATGGCTGTGTCCGGGAAAATGGCGGCGAGTTCCTGCAATGCGTCCGAGGACAGAGTGTATAGGGATTCTTCGCCGAGATAGAGGCTTTCAGCCAGTGCGCCCTCGGCTGTCAGTATTTCGTGGTTATCCAGCAGGATGTGAAAATACTCGACCGGGTCATCCGAAGTGTCAATCGCGATACCTGGCCAGGAACAAAGGTGCTTGGCCGCAACCAGCGCGTCGGGCGTGCCAAACAAAAGCTCGACCTTTGGTCCGCTGACCAGAATGCGGTGCTGCTGTGATACCAGCAGATCGCGTTCGGGCTGTCCTGCGCCAAGGCTGCCGGCCTTGATCCGAACCGGGCGCATGGCCGGATTGTCACGTAATCGGTCCGGCGATAAGGCGCCGCTTTCCACCCACCGGATCGGTCGCAGCCCGCGATCTACGGTCATCACCTTGTCGCCAACACTCAGGGTTTCTATCTGTTGATTGCCTTTTTCAGCCAAGATCAAGGTGCCTGCAGTAAAGCACACGCCTTCAAGGGTGATGGTGATCTCTTGGGTCAGGTCATATGGTTGGAAGAAAAAGTCCAATCCGGTGACCCGTACCGTGAAGGTATCAGTGACCGTAGTCCCGAACGGGATATCGTCAAAATCGCTTTGATTGACCGTGTAGGTCCATTCGCCGGTATTTGGGTTAATGGAGGCCACGCCCAGTGATGGCTGATCAGAGATCGACCAGGATTGCGTCCGAGGAAAGCCGGTCAAGCCAAGATCGCCACTGGCCTGATTAGGGGGATCTCCGGTCACAAAGCCAGTTGTTGTCCCTACGATCGATACCATTTCAAGACCCCTCCATTTTCAGGACCTCACGAAATTCTTTCTTCCGGTAAACCTTCATGTGTACCTCCCCCGCGTCGTCGCGGGTCCACTCCACGATGCGATTTCGGGTCAGGTCGCTGTCCATCCGATTGGTTCGGACCCGGGGGTGGGGGATTTCCTTCTTCAAAATGTCGACGATCTGGTTGGTCTGTCCAAATGGGGCCACGAGGTCGACGATCCAGAAGGACGTGCCGCTGGCAAAATCCGTATCCTTCAGTGGCTTTTCCTGAATGGCATACCGACGCTCGGCTTCGCGGCTGAGACCTGCGAAAGTCACAAACCCGCGCGGGAAACCGTTCTGCCGGAAAATGTGGTACTGGTTCAACCGAAAAGGCGTTTCAAAGGCATAAAGCACCTGTCCAAGGGTGCGCGGTCTGTGTGTATTGGTCAGCGATGCAAGATAGAACATGGCGCCGAAATCCGCGTAGTTTTCGGACGGGATATCAAACCAGTCATTTGGAAACGCTTTGCTCAAAACTAACCCCAGACAATATATGCCTTGATCCTATTTGCTTAAGATCCAAAATGATACTGTTTTGCCTGTATGTGCCGTGTCGGGATCCTGTCGGACAAAATCCCGAAAATGGCGCCGCTTTACTCGGACCACGTGTCCGGTATGATCTTGAATAATTGTTTCGAAACAGGAATTGCCATTATGCGAGTTTTGAAAATAGCGGCCCTGGCAACATTTGCGGTGTCGCCTGTATCTGCACAGGGAATTGGGATCGGAATCGGCGCTTACCCAGGTTTCAAAACCACAGTCACGCCTATGAACAACGGTGTATACGAGGTCGCCGTCAGCGGGTCTTCCGCCCCGGTCTCGTATTGGTGCGGGATAGGGGACTTTGCTATTCGCAGCCTGAGAACCAAAGCAACTCAGCGTATCTACATTGTCCGCGCCTACGAAAAGGGCGTGCGCACGGTGCAGTTTTCACTTACCCCACCCGATGGGGTCGATACCACGCCGGGATATTCGATTACCGTAAAACGTGTGGGTGAGAACATGTCGGCGGGGTCCGCGCAGGGCTATTGCTTTGACAACTTCCTGGATTTTGGGTTCCGCTAATCTATCAGGTCCATTTTGCCATTGGCGGAAGGCTCATCAGCACCGCATCCGGGTCATGGCCGGTTTCCAGCCCGAATTTTGTGCCCCGGTCGTAGACGAGGTTGTATTCGGCATAAAGGCCCCGATGCACCAGTTGCGTGTCTTTGGCCGTCTCATCAAACTCCTGAACTCGGCGCTTTTCCACCAATGGCAGGAAGGCAGGCAGGAATGCGCGACCGATGTCCTGGGTCAACGCGAAGTCTGCGGCCCAGTCTCCGGTGCAATAGTCATCCATGAATATCCCGCCCACGCCTCGGGCGCGCTTGCGGTGGGGGATATAGAAATACTCATCAGCCCAGTCTTTCAGGCGGGGATAATGGCCGGGACCATGCGGATCCAGATGCGCCTTTTGGGTGGCGTGAAAATGCGCTGTGTCCTCATCATACTCGATGCAGGGATTCAGGTCCGAACCGCCGCCGAACCACCATGCGTGCGGGGTCCAGAACATGCGGGTGTTCATATGAACGGCCGGTACATGCGGGTTTTGCATATGCGCGACCAGAGAGATGCCCGACGCCCAGAAACGCGGATCTTCGGTCATGCCCGGAATCCCCTTGCGCGCCGCCATGGCCTGTTGCGCTCGCACGCCCAAAGTGCCGTATACGGTCGAGACATTGACGCCGACCTTTTCAAAGACCCGCCCGCCACGCATCACGGACATCAACCCGCCGCCCGCATCGCTGCCGTCCTCGGATTGGCGTTTGGTTTCCTTGACCTCGAACCGGCCAGGTGCTGCGTCTGCAAAAGGGCCAGAGCTGTGGGTGTCTTCAAGTGCCTCAAACGCGGCGACGATGTTATCGCGCAATTGGCGGAACCACGCGGCGGCGGTTGATTTTTCGGTATTGAACATGGGGATTAATGGGCCGGGGCTGCGACGGGGTCTAGCAAGGTGCGACCGCCATCAATTGTCAGAATTTGTCCGGTGATGAAACCGGCCGCGTCCGAGGCCAGGAACTGCGCCGTCTCGGTCAGTTCATTTGGGGCCGCGATCCGGGCCAGGGGCGTATGTTTCTCGATATCGTTGCGAAAGTCCCGATTTTCCTTGAGCGTGGACTGCAGCGAGGCGCTCATGACCGATCCCAGCGCGATGGAATTGACCCGGATCCGTTTTGGGGCAAGGGCAACGGCCAGCGAACGTGTCATCTGATCCAGCGCGGCGGTGGATACGGAATAGGCCATCAGATCGGGGTGGGTGCGCCGCGCCGCGATTGAAGACAGGTTAATGATCGACCCGGCGGGTCCTTCGTCAGTGTCGCCTGCCTGTTTTATCATGCGTTTGGCGACCGACTGGCTTAGGCGCAGCGCAGGCATCAGGTTCTGATTGAGCAGCATGCGCACGGAATCGTCGTCCGCATCCAGCGGATCAGACGGGATCACCTGCCGCGCGCCATTAATCAGAATGTCCACCTGATCAAACGCATCAAGCGTGGCAGACAGCAGGTTCGCGATGGTCAGCTTTTCCCGAAGGTCGCCGGCGAAAAACCGGATGTTGCTGTCATCGGCCTGTTCGCCAAGTTCGTCGGACAGCCGTTTTTCGTCCATGTCGGCAAACATGACATTGGCCCCGGCATCCGCAAAATGGCGCCCGATGGCCAGCCCGACACCATTGGCGCTGCCTGTGACAATGGCGGTCTTGCCAGCTATGGAAAAGGACATGCGTTGTCTCCTGATTTGCGGCGCAGGTTAACCGGGATCACCGTCGAGGGCGAGAGGCGTGAAACACCTTGAACCGATTGTCACCGGACACCTCGTGAACCTGTGCGAAATTCTCGGCCAGCGTGACCTCGTAGGGTAGGTGGCGATTTGCGACCATCCACAGATTGCCGCTCCGGGTCAGGTTTCTAGCTGCGGATTTGATAAAGCCCTGACCCAGTTCAGGGTCGGCGGCGCGCAATGTGTGGAACGGAGGGTTCATGATCACTGTGTCCAACGGTTCCGGCGCGTTCCACGTGACGGCGTCGGCCCAGTGGAACTGCGCGCAGGTCTCGGCCAAATTGGCGCGTGCGCAGGTAAGGGCAATCTGATCGGCCTCGACCAGATGTAACGCGCGCGGATTGGCGGCCTTTAACGCACCTGCCGCGAGATACCCCCAGCCAGCGCCCAAGTCAGCGATCCTTGCGCCTAGCTTTTCGGGCAATGCATTCAGCAGCAGGGCTGAGGCAGGGTCTATCCCATCAGCAGAGAACACGCCGGGCGCGGTCTGAAAACCATCGACTGTCTGGTTGTCCGGGGCGGCCCAGTCGGCAAAAGCCTCGCGCTCGGATTGGAACCAGAATATCTTGCCGTGTGCCTTGGCGATGGGCCCCTCGACGTCAACGCGTTTGCGGATGTCTTTCAGCAGGCTGTCGACACCGTCGGTTTTGGCACCGTCTATGACAATCAGTCCGCTTGCCCGCTGACAGGCCTGATGCACCATGCTGCGCGCCAGCGCCTTGGCGCGGGGCAGGATCACGATGGCATCCTGACAAGGGTCGTGGGCGTCCGGCACGGCGGTAAAGCCCTGTCCGGCAAAGTGGTCGTGAAACGGTTTGAATGGCTGCACCACCTGCGTTTCACGCGGCAGGGCCGACAGATCGCTGTCGGATGTCGGCCCAAGCACGCTGAGTGGTTGCGAGAGCTCAAGGCCGCTTTGCAGGGCAAGATCAAGACGAGGGGACATCGGCAAATATGAGAGAGAAGGCTAAGGCGGCCTTACTCTTCCCGTTCCATTGTGCATTGCAGGGGGTGCTGGTGCCTGCGGGCAAAGTCCATGACCTGGCCCACTTTGGTTTCGGCGATCTCATGGCTGAACACGCCAACCACGGCGACGCCTTTCTTGTGAACGATTAACATGATTTCGAACGCCTCGGCATGGGTCATGCCAAAGAAACGCTCCAGCACATGCACCACGAATTCCATCGGCGTGTAGTCGTCGTTCAGAAGCAGTACTTTGTACAACGGCGGGCGCTTGGTTTTAGGGCGCGTCTGTACCAACAGCGACGGATCATCGTCGTTGTCCGGTTGGTCAGACATCATCCATTTGTGTTCAGTCATTGCGCCTTTGTCCGATTCAGGCTTCGGTTTGTCTGATCGGTTATATAACGTGCATGGGGCCAGAGAAAAGAGCCAGCGGGACGTAATCGAAATGGAAAAAGCGCTGACCACAATCGGGTTCGACGCCGATGATACGCTTTGGCACAACGAGCGTTTTTTTAAACTGACGCAGACACATTTCACGGAATTGCTGGCCGATCACGCCGATCGCGATCACCTGTTGGATCGACTGCTTGCTGCGGAAAAACGCAATATCCGTCACTATGGCTACGGAATCAAAGGCTTCACCCTGTCGATGATCGAAACCGCTATTGAGGTGACCGAGGACCGTGTTCCAGCCTCGGTTATCCGCCAGTTGGTCGAAGCGGGGCAGGACATGCTGGCCCACCCGATCGAGCTGTTACCTCACGCGCGGGAGGCCATCGAAGCGGTGTCTGATACGCATCGGGTGATTCTGATCACCAAGGGCGACCTGATAGATCAAGAGAGAAAGCTGGCGCAATCGGGGTTGGGTGAGCTCTTCGACGAGGTCGAGATCGTGTCCGAAAAATCGGCTCAAACCTACCGTGAAATCTTTGCGCGACATGGTGAAGGTTGTGATTCTGCAATGATGGTGGGCAATTCGATGCGATCCGATGTTGTCGCCCCAATTCAGGCCGGGTGTTGGGGCGTCTATGTGCCCCATGGGTTGGTCTGGGAGATTGAAAAGGCCGAAACCCCTGCGGACAATCCGCGATATAGCGAACTGCGGGACTTGGGCGAACTTGCTGATCTGGTTCAGCGCCTAAGTTGATGTTGCCAATTGGCCTCAGTTTTCAAAAAACGAGACGGGATTTACGTTAAGGGGTTCAATTTGCGTGGATGTGGTAGGTCACGGACTGTGCGTGTCTACATGTAGTGCCGTTTCGGACTCTTAACAAAACAGCGAATTTGCACGCTTTCGGTTTATTTCATGGGGTCTCTGTGTTAGCCTTGTCAGTAATAAAATATAATGAGCGCTGACCGGGAAAACCCGGCGGCCTGAGGTAGACAGAGGCAAAGATCGTGCAGGTTCGGCGGACAGTTCCGGCCCGAATGGGCTTATTTCTTTTAGCATTATTGTGGCTGCTCTCCTTCGCGCCGTTGCAGGGATTTGCGGCACCATATGCGGCGATGGTCATCGACGCGCGGACAGGCGAGGTTCTGCATTCGCGCAATGCCGACACCCGATTGCATCCGGCATCTCTGACCAAGATGATGACCCTCTACATCGCGTTTGAGGCGGTGCGGAACGGTGAGATCACCTTGGACACGCCGGTTCGAATCACAAAAAAGGCCTCTTCCGAGCCCCCCTCTAAGTTGGGCCTGCGTACCGGGCAAACGATTGCGTTCCGATATCTGATCCGGGCAGCTGCGGTGAAGTCGGCCAATGATGCCGCCACGGCCATTGGTATCGCGATCAGCGGTTCCGAGGCGGCATTCGCCCGTCGCATGACGCGCACGGCCAAGTCGATGGGTATGAGCCGCACAACGTTCAAGAACGCGCATGGCCTGACGGAATCAGGTCACTTGTCGACCGCGCGGGATATGACCACGTTGGGTCGCCATCTGCTTTATGATTACCCGCAGTACTACAACCTGTTTTCGCGCCAATCCACACATGCCGGGATCAAGACGGTTCCAAACACGAACCGTCGTCTGTTGGCAGCTTACAAAGGTGCGGACGGGATCAAGACCGGATACACGCGGGCTGCTGGCTTTAACCTGGTTGCATCGGCCAAACGCAAGGACGAACGCATTATCGCAACTGTCTTTGGTGGCAAATCCGGCGCATCGCGGAATGCAAAAGTGGCGGAGTTGCTGGACATGGGATTCCGCCGCGCCCCCTCGCGTGCCCCGATCCGCAAGCCGGCCCGTCCCACCTATGCCGGGAACGCGGGATTGGGCGCAACCGTCGCGGCGCTGACCATTGCGCCAAAATCCAGCCTGCGCCCCGTACTGCGCCCCGGACCGGGTGCCGCAGTTCAGGTTGCTGGCGCCGTGGCTGAGACGGCTGCCAAAAATGGCACGCGTATCAAGGATGGTATCGCCGCGGCGATTGCGGCGGCCGACATCCAACCGTCTGGTGACGGGGACTCAACCCGTCCCGCGGCACGGCCGGCTGATTTGGTTCTGGCCTCGACTGATCCGGCAGCCCAGCCCGAACCCGAGCAAGAGATCGTCACCCGCCTGTCCACATCGGGCGGGCGACTATGGGGTGTGAACGTAGGCCGCTATACCACCCGATATGAGGCGGAAAAGATCTTACTGAAAACCGCTCTGTCGGAAATGACCACTCTGGAAGGCACGCTGCGCAAGGTAAACCAAAGCTCGCGCGGCTTCGACGCGACATTCCAGGGCATGACCCGCGAACAGGCCGATCTGGCTTGTCGCCGGTTGCAGGCCCGGAATGTCACTTGTTTCATGATCGGGCCGTCATAAGGCTCGGCATACTCTCCTGAATGGATCTGGGCTGCGAGGAAACTCGCAGCCTTTTTTTGTCAGTCGAAGACGTGGCCGTGTTCGTATTGTTCATCCTGACCTGCCGCCGCGGTCAGGGCGGCAACGTTATCCTTGGTAAAGAACCCGTCATAGTGGTGACAGCGCTCGATATACTCAGTGATCAACAGCGTATACTTCGAATGCTTTGAGAATATCTGCTTGAGGTTCGGATCGTCCTTACACTCGCCCACCACATGAGCCAGGAACGGCACACCTTCATCTTTGAGTGTGTTGACCACAAAATCGACGTTCTTTTCACCCGCGCCGTGGTCGCCGTCCTGAATCTCGATTGCCATGTGGTGCAGGCGACGGCCAAAGTTACGCACGAAGTCCTCGGTCGGCATCGGCAACTGTTCAAAGGAATTGACGAAAGAGGGCGTGTTGTTCGCGGTGAAGACCTTGGCGGGGGATCTCTTATCATCGTCGACATTCGCGTTCCGGTTCACATTGGTCGACGAGTTCATGTCAAAGATGTTGTACGCGCCCCAAAAGTAATAGGGCACCATGGTCAAAAACTCGAGGATCGCGTCCTCACGCTCACCAGCCAGAATGCGTGTTGCAAGGTGGTCGACCCCCAGCATCAAAGGCGCGATTTTGCTGTCTGCCCCGAATGCCGCCGCCTGATCCAGTCGCGCCTGTTCGTCATTGCTCAGCAATATCCGGTCACCCAAACCAAGGCTGTCGGTGTCGTTGAAATCCAAGGATGAGTAGCCAACCCTGTTACAGGTGAAATCGGACGGAGACGTAAATCTGAACCCGTCCGATGTGTAGAACGGGTTTTCGGTGTCTCCCTTGTACTCAAACCTGATGTTCTGATCTTCAAGCGTTTTGGTCAGGGTCTTGAGGTCCGTGGCGCCATAAACCTCTCCGACATAGCGGGTCTGGGGGGTGTTGCGGGCCAGCGGGTACATACGGTTGATGCGCGGGATAAAGTCTTCGAAGGTCGCGCTGAGCGGAGCCATGACGATCATCGCGGGATAATCGGAGTGCGAATGCAGCACCGCAAATTTGTGCGTCTGGCCCAGATAGCTGGCCGTATGCCGGTAGGGTGTCATGACATAAAGCTCGATCAGCGTGTCGAACATCGCGTCCGGTTCAACCTGAATGATGATCGCCTGCATCGCCCCGACCTGGTCGGCCACGCCCGAGCTTTGGCGGCGTTCGTAGATCATCGGCAGATATTGGTGAAAGAACTCAGAGTTCTTTTTGTCGCCGCGCGGTTCATAATTCATCAGATCAAAAGACATTGGCCAGCCTCCTTGCCTATACCGGTCCAGCATGGCGTTGCTTGGAATTGTGGTATTCAGAACATGCACTTGCTGGTCATGCTAGGGTCTGAATTCCGTGCAGGCAACAGTCAGAGGATAGATCGTCAGGTTTAAGGCCTTCTTTCTACCGAATGAATTTTGTTACCTCGACCCCGCCGTCGATCAAGGACGTGCGAACCGAACGGGCGATTTGTACCGCGGTTGGGCCATCGCCATGCAAGCAAATCGTGTCGATGGATGTCTCCAACCGCTGGCCGCTTTCGGTGATGATGGCACCTTCGCGCACCATGTTCAGGATGCGCGGTCCGGCAATTTCGGGGTCATGAATAACCGCGCCGGGCAGGCTGCGATCGACAAGGGTTCCGTCGTCGTTATATGCCCGGTCCGCAAAGATCTCTCCGACCCATTTGCAATCTAGCTCGCGCACGGCCTCTTCCTGTTTGGTGACGGCCAGTACCATGATGATGATGTCGGGGTCGACGTCGAGCGCGCCCTGATAACAAGCCCGCGCCATGTCGATATCGACCGAGCACATGTTGGCCAGCGCCCCGTGCAGTTTCAGGTGCCGCACTTCGGTGCCAACGGCCTTGGCCATGCCGATCGCAGCGCCCAGTTGGTAACGAACCAGATTGCGTAAGGAATCATGGGGAACTTTCATATTCCGCCGGCCAAATCCCTGCAGGTCAGGAAAGCCCGGGTGCGCGCCGATCCCGACGCCGTTTTCCGCAGCCAGTGTCATCGTTTTGGCCATCACATCCGGGTCGCCGGCGTGAAAGCCACAAGCGATATTGGCAGAGGTGATAATCTTAAGCAGATTTTCATCATCGCCCATATTCCAGGGGCCAAAGCTTTCGCCCATATCGGCATTCAGATCGACGCTTGGCATACGTGGTACTCCCTAGTCGGTGGCGGAGATCATTCCGCCGATCAATTGGTAGGACAAGAGGTTCGGGATGTCATGCGGATCGCGGACCAGCGGTTCGACTCGCATAGGTAGCCGGGCAAGTTCGGCATTGTGGGCGGTTTGCAGGGCTGTGGCCTCGTCCAGTGACACGAATTCGAACTTGATCCGCCCGCCCGCCGGGGTTTGTGCCGCGCGCGGAAGGTCACAAGGCAGAACCGTCGCGATACGGGGATAACCTCCAGTGGTCTGACATTCAGGCAACAGGATAAAGGGGCTGCCTGTTCCGGTCATCTGTATGTCACCGGGGGTAATGACCTCGGACAGAATGTTCAGCTGACCCTGAGCCGCGAAACCTTCGCCCTCGCTATCCAACTGCATCCCCATTCGGTTGGCCCGACTGCCACGCCGAAACTCGGTTTGCACAAAGCGGTCCAACGTTTCCTGATCGAACAGGGGGGTCTGAAAGCTGGCGATCACGCGTAGAACGCCACCCGAGAAGCGATCATCCGGGTTAAGCTTCATGCCCGTCACGCCTGATCCGTCGGCGACAGGCAATGTATCTCCGGTCTGAATGGTGCTTCCGATCTTGGCGGTCAAATGCGCTGAGCGTGATCCCAGAAAGGCTTCGGACGCGATCCCACCGCTGACATGCAGGTAGCCATAGGTCCCGCGCGTCGCAGCACCAATCACCAGCCGCTGCCCGGCTACCATCTGGTGCGACGCATTCCAGACCACAGGTGCGCCATCAATGCTGGCCTGCATCGGAGCACCTGTCAGAGCGATGCCGAGAGATTGCGTTGCCTCGAACTCGCCACCCATTCCCGCCATTTCCAAAGCGGCAAGTCCCGGGCTTTGACGCAGCAACGCTGCGCCCTCGTGCAGGGCCAGTTGGTCGGCGGCGCCGGATCGGGACAGCCCCTGATCCAGATACCCGACACGGCCCTGGTCTTGTATGGTGCAGGCCGGGCCAATGCGATGAACAATCAGACTCATCCCGCGATCTCCTCGCAGGTGGCCCCGCCTGAGCCGTCCGAGTTGTTGGCGCGGATGGTTTCCAGTTCGTCGCGCGAAACGGACAGGAACTGCATTTCATCCCCTGGCTTCAACGCAAAGCTCTGCGGTGCGTCGGGGCGAAAGCAGCGAAATGCGGTTTGGCCCACGTGCCGCCAGCCAGTCGGAGTGGGGCCCGAGAACAGTACGAATTGGGATATTGCCAACACCAAGGCCCCCTCTGGGACCATAGGCGTCAGTTCCTTCAGGCGCGGAATATTGAATTCAGGACCAAGCGGACCAAGGTACGGTTGCCCCGGTGCAAAGCCGATGGTCAATACGCGTACCTTTGTGTCGCTCAGCCGTCGAACGGCTTCCATGGAATCCAGCCCCGCCGCCGCCGCTGCCTCGTCCAGTTGCGGAGCAAGCTCGCCCCCATAAACTGTCGGGACCCGCCACAATTTTCGACCGGCAGGCAGTGGTGCCTCAAACCAATTTTGCTGTGCAAGTAGGTGTCGCACTCTATCTTGGACTTCAGCGCGAGGTAATTTGTCGGGATCGAACCTCAGGTAGGCCGATGCAAGCGATGCAGAGGTTTCGACAACACCGTTCCAGGATGCCGCGTCGATTGCGCCCCTAAAGGCCAGCGCCGCCCGGTTCGAGGGTTCGGCCATGGCATCGGCAAAGGAAACAAGAAGGCCGTCATAGCCTACGGTATTTATGCGTGGAAACATGTCGGCTGTATTGGTGGTCATTTCACGGCTAACCCGGGCATCTTACAGAGGCGACCACACAGCATCCCGGACTAATGCGCAAGCCCGGCGTGGGTAAAGACGCGCGGAATCTATACCTGAACTGAGTGCCGGCACGGTTTTTTGGGCCGATTCCGACTCATGGAATCGCTTCCGACTCGTTTGAGTCTTGTGGTGTGATTGGGTGCCCTGTCTATATATAGGGGTGCGCTTACTGGCGACGCGGACAGGTGTGGGTCCGACTTGTATTTCAACTGGTGAGATTGCTGTTCGAGGAGGCGGGTTGTGCGCC
The DNA here is from genome assembly GCF_059611165.1 of Ruegeria sp. CDSB013. Lineage (NCBI taxonomy): Bacteria > Pseudomonadati > Pseudomonadota > Alphaproteobacteria > Rhodobacterales > Roseobacteraceae > Ruegeria > Ruegeria sp. CDSB013. Next base: position 237,041 of record NZ_JBXWPA010000007.1, read on the forward strand.
TTAAGATATTGATAAATATAGGTTAAGCGGAAAGATGGAAAAAAATCGCCCAGGACGTCATTTTCTGCTTGCGGACTTATGCGGTTATACTTAGAACCCCCTTCACCGGCGCTGCTGAGGCGGTGCTGACGGGTCGGAGAGACGGCCGGACGGGTTGGAGAGACAGCCGGACGC
>NZ_JBXWPA010000008.1:0-224779 GCF_059611165.1 Ruegeria sp. CDSB013
GCGCAAACAAACTCCCAGAACCAGAAGGCCTCACAGCCTGACCTGGTGCGTTAGGGCGCAAATAATGCGCCTTAACGCACCGGTAAATTGTCCAAGCGCCAAATTTGACCATGATGTCAACGGGCTAAATTTCCCCACTTTAAGGTTTGAATGTCTGAATGGCGCGTGGTAGCCGGGATATCCCAGCCGTTTACAGTGTGTGAATGTTAGCTTTCCGGGGCTTTTGGCTGGGCCCCTGAAAGCGGTTTTTGATATGGTATGACTTCAAAGCTAAGACCCATCTTAAGCCTGTGCAGCCCACAACGTGTGGTGGCCGGAGCGTTCTTCCTTCCTATGCTGGCTTACGCTTTTCCGCCATTCCAGATGTCTGATTTGCCATTTGTCATATGCTTCTTATTTTGGTTCGGGGTGATGGGCATCGCTGTGACGTCGACCTGGATGGCCCGAAAACTGATCCGCGAAACCGGGACTGTTCTGAACCTGCCGGTGCGTGACCTGGCAATCGCCCTGTTTGTTCTGCTGTTGTTTATCCCGTCCCTTTGGTTGCTGGGCGTGGTTCTGTTTTCCATTGGGGGCCACTCTGCACCCGGCATCCCGCAGGTTATAGGATACAGCGCCTTGTTTACTGCTGGCCTAATACTGACCAGCCGAGCGGAACGCAAAAGCGCACCACTATCATCCCCGGCACCGCGGCTTGCGCGACGGTTGCCTGCGTCTTTTCAGGGGCAGATTTATCGCCTGAGCTCGCGCAATCACTATGTGGATGTGGTCACATCTGAGGGCACCTTTGCGATCCGGTTACGGCTCTCTGATGCGGTTGGGGAAATGGAGCCCTTGCGCGGGCACTGTGCGCACCGCTCTCACTGGGTCGTGGATGAAGCAGTTGCAGCCACTGAGAAAGTAGCCGACAGAATTTACTTGAAGCTGGTGAATGGTGACCTGATACCAGTCAGCCGGAAGTACAAGCCGAAGCTCGAGGATGATGGGCTGATATGATCTTAGCGCGGCATTGGGATGATTTGCGGATGAGGGCCGGTCAGGATGGCCATTGCCCGGTCGCTCATCAAGTCACTTAGAACCTTCTCGGAACTTCGCAGCCCGCCTGTATAGGTGCCATAGGCCGGTAGGATAAGCCGTGCATTGTCCAGCAAAAACGCCGGGCGTGTGATCGTCCGACCGCGTGCCCTGATGCGGGTTTTGGGATGGTAGTGACCCGAGACTTCACCTTGCGCACCAAGTAGGGCGATATGTCGGAAAACCAGCGGACCCACCGTGTATTCAGCCAGATGTGTTCCGCCCAGATCTATTGGGCCCGGGTCGTGGTTTCCTTCGATCCAAATCCATTGTCGGCCTGCCTGAAGGGCCGTCAACGAAAGCTTCTCGGTGGTGCCCAATGCAGTCAACGCATCCAGATCGTCAAAGCTATCGCCCAGACAGATGACAGTTTGCGCGCCGGTTCTGTCGATGTCTACGGCCAGCCTGGTCAGGGTGTCCTGACTGTCATAAGGCGGAAGTGAGGGACCACCGCGTCGCGCCATACGTTCGGATTTGCCAAGATGCAGATCGCTGACGCATAGCAGGTTCCGGCTTGGCCACCACAACGCACCAGTTCCCAGAGCGCGCAGGTCTTGATCAACAAAGGAAAACGCCAAATCGTTCATGGTACGTTCTTTGCCTGTTTTGACCTCTGGCGCAACCTGATTTACTTCGTGTCCAGTCCCGCAGCCTGTAGCAACCGGGCGCTTTCCTCGGCCAACAGGCGTTCTTCGGCGGCACCTTTGACTGGTACCTTGCCAACCTCCAGAAACAACGGAGCAGCAAGCGGAGAGACCCGATCAAGCCGAACCAGATCGATCCGGTCGCCAATGCGTTCGATCATCGCCTCGATACGCCCAAAATCGACCAGGCCGCGCATTGCTTCCTCGCGGGTGATCTGCATCAGCAGGTGGTCGGGGTCATACTTCAGCAGCGTATCGTAAAGAATATCCGAGGAAAACGTAGCCTGACGCCCGCTTTTGCGTTGCCCGCCTGTATTGCGCTCGATCAGGCCTGCTATTGTGGCCGAAGCGCGAAAGGTGCGTTTCATGACAGCGTTGCCCGCCAGCCATGTCTCAAGCCCGTCACGCAGTTTGTCCAATTGGAGCAATGGGCTTGGGTCGGTCACAGCATCCAAGCCCCAAATCAGCGTCGCATAGTCGGTGGCAACAAAACCAAGCGGCGCCAACCCGGTTTCCTCCATCCGTTTGGTCAATAAAAGCCCAAGGGTCTGTTGCGCATTGCGCCCAGCGAAGCCGTAAACACACAGGTGTTCACGACCGTCATTGGGAAAACTTTCGATCAGCAAGCGATCCCGTTGAGGCAGTCGGGACATATCCCGCTGCAACGCTAACCATTCGGCCGTGTGGGCAGGTAGTTGTGGCCAGTCTGGCTGAGCGAACATGCGCAGGATACGGTCGCTGAGTTGGGTCGAGGTCGCGAACTTGGTGCCCGAAAATGTAGCGATCTTGGGCTTCTTGTCCGCCCGGCGGCTGACCTCGACCACCATTTCTCGCAGCCCCTCGTACCGTACGATCTGTCCGCCGATCAGAAACGTGTCTCCGGGCGTCAGAGAGGCTGCAAATGCCTCCTCGACCTCACCCAGCGGCTTGCCCCCGCGATTGCGCTTTAGGCGGACTTTCAGCGTGTCTGTGTCCTGTATCGTGCCCAGGTTCATACGAATACGCTGTGCTGCCCGTGGGTCTCTTAGCTGCCATTTCCCATCTGGCCGCTGCAACAGCCGCTGCCAGCGATCATAGGCGCGCAGCGCGTAGCCGCCGGTTGCACAGAAATCCAAACAGGCGTCGAACTCAGCGCGGCTGAGATCAGAATATGGCCCTGCTGCCGTCATTTCGGTGAACAGGGCATCTGCATCGAACGGACCTGCCGCAGCGGCGATGAGCATATGCTGGCACAACACGTCCCTTGGGCCCGGTCCGCGCGGTTCGCCATCCAGATCATGGGCCTTTGCCGCCTCCAACGCGGCGACGCACTCGACCACTTCAAACCGGTTCGCTGGCACTAATAGGGCTTTGGACGGGGCGTTGTAACGGTGGTTGGCACGACCAATGCGTTGAACCAGACGTTTGACGTTCTTGGGCGCGCCAATCTGGATCACTAGATCCACATCGCCCCAGTCGATGCCCAGATCCAGACTGCCGGTGCAAACAATGGCGCGTAGGTCACCGCGGATCATTGCAGCCTCGACCCGTTCGCGCTGTTGCCGATCCAGGCTGCCGTGGTGAATTCCAATGGGCAGCCCGTCATCATTGGCAAGCCAAATGTTGTGAAAGAATATTTCGGCCTGCGCGCGGGTGTTGTGAAAGATAAGCGTGGTTTTGTGTTGTTTGATCTGATCCAACGCCGCAGGGATCGAGTAGGCCGCCCCTCCACCGGACCAGGGCGGCATCTCTTGCGTCTCAAGCATTTGGATATCGGGGTCGGGGCCGGGATCAGCCTGAATGATCTTGCAAGGATCGGGGTGGCGGGCCAAAAACTGCGCGATGGCATCGGGGTCTTCGACTGTGGCCGACAGGCCGACGCGTCGCAGGTCAGGGCACAAGCTTTGCAAACGGGCCAGCGCCAACATCAACTGATCGCCACGTTTGCTTTCTGCCAGCGCGTGAATCTCGTCCACGATCACGCGCTGAACGCCTGCAAATATCCGCGGGGCGTCTTCGTACGAAGTTAGCAAGGCCAGGCTTTCAGGCGTGGTCAGCAGGATGTGCGGAGGGTCCACGCGCTGACGTTTCTTTTGCGTGGCCGTGGTATCGCCTGTTCGGTCTTCAATGCGAATGGGCAGACCGATTTCATCCGCCGGGCCGCGCAGGTTGCGGCGAATGTCGGCGGCCAACGCTTTGAGCGGCGAAACATAGAGCGTATGCAGGCCGGGGTGATCATTTTCCGCCAGTTCGGCCAGCGTCGGCAGGAAACCGGCCATCGTCTTGCCACCGCCGGTTGGCGCAATGAGCAAAGTGGCCGGGTCCGCAGCCCGGTCAAACATCTCTTGCTGATGTGGGTGGATGGACCAGCCTTTGGTGTCAAACCAATTCGTGATCCGGGCGGGAATCTGCGTCATGAACGCAGACTACCCGGCCTGTCCCGGAAATGGCACGGCGTTATTTTACGATTGTCTCGTCTTTAACGAACATGTTGGCCCAGGCCCTGTCAATCAGGTCGGGGCTCATCTGATAGGGGATGCCCTCGAACTCGCAGATCGAGATCATCTGGTCGATCAGGAAGATCGGCTGATAGTTGGCGTAGACGTTGTTGATGGTCGGGTATTTGACCTTCAGCAAATGCACCAGAGCGGATTCATCCAGCGGCATGCCGCGTTTTCGCGCCACCATTGCGAAAATTTTCAGGAAGTCTTCTTGAACCGGACCACCGATCTTGATCTTGAAGAAGATCCGGCGCAGGGCCGCTTGGTCGAAGATCTCGTTCGGGTGGAAGTTGGTCGAGAAGATAACCAGTGTGTCAAAGGGAACCTCGAATTTTTCGCCTGATTGGAGGCCAAGAATATCCTTGTTCTCTTCCAGAGGAACAATCCAACGGTTGACCAGCGCTTGTGGCGGTTCCTGCTGACGACCAAGGTCGTCCACGATAAAGATGCCGCCGGTTGATTTCAGTTGAAGCGGCGCCTGATAGGTGCGTGCAGTCGGGTTGTAGACCAAATCCAGCATGGAAAGCGACAGTTCACCGCCCGTTACAACGGTCGGGCGTTCGCATTGAACATAGCGTGTGTCGAACCGTTTGCGGCGGCGCAGACTGTTGGGGTCATCTGCTTCCTGCTCGATCGCGGTGTGGACGATCGGGTCATAAACGGTGATGACCTGACCGGCATACTCGATGGCACGAGGTACATAGACGTTGTCCCCTAACGCGTCGCGAATACCGTTCGAGATCGAGGACTTACCGTTTCCCGGAGGGCCATACATCAGAATGGATCTGCCAGCGCTGACCGCGGGGCCCAGATGGTCCAGCAGGCTGTTGGGCAGAACCAGATGCCCCATGGCGCCCGTTAGCTGATCGCGGGTCACTTGAATATTTCGGATAGACTGACGCTTGACCTGTTCCCGGTAGACGTCCAGCGGAACCGGCATGGCGCCGAAGTACTCAGATTGGCTCAGCGCGTCCAGAGCGCGGGCTTTGCCGGCATCGGTAAGCTGATAGCCCATCTCATTGCCACTGTTGGCGTTCAGTGTGCCGGTCGCTTCGAGCAGCTTTTGTTCGCGGGCAATGTCCACAAGTTCTTGCGTGACCGCACCTGGCAAACAGACCGCTTCCGCGATTTCCGTGACCGTATCCACGTTCTTTCGGAATATCGTCTTAAGCAGAATGTCCCGCATCATCACGATGGGCAGTTTCATTTCGGCCATACCCTTAGGGGCAGGGGGAGCCATAACCGAGGTCGTCTGCATATTCATGAGCGTTGCCCGTCTATCCACTAATCACGCCAAAAGCCCCACACGGGCCACTTGCCTAAAATCTTAACCTGGTTTGTGTCAGCACCAAGGCACTGAAAAGGCGGACTGATGATAGTTTATGAGCCGGAAACAGTACCGAGAATCAGATAGATCGCCAGGCTGGCCCCCAACGGAAAACCCATCGGGAATTTCTTGCCCCGATCCCAGCTTTCCCAGTCCGGGGCAATTGCCCTAAGGCGCGTGTGTTTGGCCAGCCGATGTGTCACATATGCACCAAGCATGGCACAAGTGGCGATCAGCGTCATAAGCAGATAGTCACCGGCCCAGACAAAGGCCGAGGCGGCCGCTAGAAACTTGGCATCACCTGCGCCCATAACCCCAGCCGCGTTGAGCAGGATGCCAAAAAACAGAACGACAAAGATGTGCTGCAATTGCCATAGATAGGGCGGCAGCGTCAGGGCAATCGGACCAACGCCGCCGGTCGTCCACTCGGTGGACCAAGGTGGCAGCACAATCAATCCGACAACAGCAAAAATCGCGACCAAAGCGATCACGGCGTGATTTTTGATCAACATGCTACGCAGATCAGTGAAGGCTACGTACAAGCAGATCGGCAACACAAATGGCAAAAACCATGCGGCTGCCGTCGCAGGGATATTCATGAATCAGGCCTCTTCAAGCGCGCGAAGCGATCGAACGGCTTCCTCATAATGCTGCGGGTGGGTTGCAATGGCTTCGCGGAACAGGTTCTTGGCCGTTGTGATGTCGCCTTGCTTGATTGCAGAAATGCCCATTGTATTCAGTAACATGGCCCGCTCAACCTGCGTCAGAGGAACAACCGGCATGTTATAGTTGCCCTGCGCGGCCCGGGCCAGAACAAGGTTGTTCTTGGCGGTGAACAGCGATTTGTCCTGACGGATAGCTTCGGAAAACAGCCTTTCCGCATCCGCGTAGTCACCGCGCGATAGCTTGGAGTAGCCCCAGTTGTTCATAACGCTGCCAGGGCGCGTGGTCAGACCGACGGCTGTTTCGTAAAAGTGATCTGCGCGTTTCCAGTCTTTGCGAGAGTCCGCAACGACCGCCTCAAGGCGGTAACGTTGGAATGTCTCATAGGTTGGAGGAACAGAATCCAGCGTCGACTTGGCGGTCGACCAGTCACCTGCGCGGACCGATGCCGCGGCGTATTCGACCCGGTCGACGTTGCTCGCGCCTTTCATGGTTGTCACTTTTTTCCACGCCGAAGCGGCCTCGGTCGTGCGTTTGGCGCGCGTAAGAGAAATCGCGAGGCCCCGTTGCAGGTCGATCCGGCCGGGGTTCTTTGCAGCAGCACCTTTGAAATAGGTCACAGCCTCGTTCGGGTCAGCCGCGGTCAGAAGAACCTCGCTCAGGTTGGTTTCGTCAATGACGTCCACCTCCTGATAGGTGCGTTCGACCTTTTCTTCCTCGGTTTCTTTTTCGCAGGCGGACAGGACCATCCCGCAGATTACCATCGTTGGAATCAAGAATTGCTGGCGCATTTTTTGCGTCCCTTACTGCTCTTGCCAATGTTACGGGAGCTTGCGCAGCTTGAATTGCCCGTCGCCTTGCTGCTCCAGTGTATATTCTTGTTTTTCCGGGGTAGTATTAACAGGATTTTCCATTTTTGCGAGTGCTAAGCGCAGATTGTCCAAGATTGCGTCACTTTCGCCATTGTCCAAAGCAAAGGCCCGCCGGAACATCTGTTCTGCCTCGGGGTATTCGGCCTTTTCCATCAGCACAACACCAAGATTGTTCCACGCGATAGGCCAGTCAGGCTCATCCTCAATTGCGCGGCGCAGCAGTTCCTCTGCCTGCCCTAAACGCCTGAGACCCAGGTTCGCAGTCCCCATTGAGGTCAGGAGTTCCGTTGTCATCCCCTGATCCAGCGCGGCACGGGAAAAGGATGTCAGCGCCAGCTCATATTCGCCCGATGCCATCAGCCGGTTTCCGACTGTAACCGGATCAACAGCTTCGGCCTTAGGGTCGATGCCAGGAGCATCCAGATCGTTCGAAAAGCCTGTTTCTGTACAAGAGGCCACCATGGCAAGAACCAAGGTGGCCTGAAACGTGCGGCGTAGCCTGAACCGGATACACCTGAAATTTGAATTCATCGGGACGTTATCCACCGGATCCACTGTTTGCAAAGTCCGCGATGCCTTTTGCCGAGGGGCCGACCAGAATGACCAGCAACGGCGGCACCGTCAGTATCATTGTGGCAAGTGTCATTTTGGTTGGCAACTTATTCGCAGCCTCTTCGGCGCGCATCACTCGTTTGTCACGCATTTCACCGGCATAAACCCGCAGGGCTTCGGCGATTGATGTACCAAATGTGGCCGACTGGATCATAACAGTCACGAACGAGCTGACGTCCTGAACACCGCAACGTGTGCCAAAGTCTCTGAGAACGCTGTCCCTGTCCTTACCTGCCTTCAGTTCGTGCGCGACGACTTCGAACTCTAGGGCGATATCCGGGTAAGAGACTTTCATCTCAGCCGCGACCCGAACGATTGCCTGATCCAGCGACTGACCCGCTTCCACGCAGACCAGCATCAGGTCCAGAGTATCGGGAAACCCTGCGACGATGGCTTCTTCTCGCTCGGCAACGCGTCGCGTGATCCAATAGCGCGGGAGGAAGTAGAACGCACATGCCGGGATCAAGACGCGGGTGGCCGTTTGAGTCGGTGTGAATTCTTGGCCACCGGAGAAAACCGTGACCAACAGAACACCAATCGCGACCCCGACCAAACCAAGGGCAAATTGGGCAAAGTGGAAAAAGCGCACCGCGTCCTTGGATTGATACCCCGCCTGGCGCAGCTTGAGTTCCATCGCGGACAGTTCTTCCTGATTCTGTGGTTCCAGGAAGTTCGCAAATTTCTGAAGCTGCTCGTTGCGACTGGCTTGTCGCAGTTTGTCCTTGTTGCCTTTCTTGCCTTCCTTGGGCGCTGCATTTGAACGTTGCAGTTTCTTGAGAGGGTCCTCTGGTTGGTTCAACATCAGTGGCACGGCCACCAGAATCATAAACAACCCCAGAACACCAACCACAATAAGTGGTCCGAACGGCCCCAAATGCTCGGTCAGGACTTCATTGATTTGGGTCAGAAATTCCATACTCAAGCCCTCAGACTTTGATGTTCGTAAGAATGCGCATGACGATCAGGTTCAGTGTCAGCATGATGCCCACAAAGAAGCACATCGGAATGAACCACTCGTGGTCAACAACCTCGTCATAGTAGCCCGGATCTTTCACCAGAATGAACAACAGGCAGAAAAGGGGGAAGCCAGACAGAAACTTGCCGGACCATTTAGCTTCGGCAGTGATCGCCTTAACGCGCCGGAACAAGCGAAACCGAGCACGGATAACTTGGGCCAAGCCCGCCAAAATTTCCGCCAGGTTACCGCCTGCCTGTTGTTGGATTCCGACAGCAACAGACAAAAAGCGCAAATCTTGCATCCCCAGACGTTCTGCCATGTCCTTTAGGGCTTCACCCACGTCACGGCCATAGGCGCATTCGTCAGCGATGATACCAAATTCCGTTCCAAGCGGATCCTGTACTTCGCTCGCAACAATCTGAATTGTTGAGACAAATGGGTTACCAACGCGAAGAGAACGAACCATTAGTTCAACGGCGTCGGGCAGTTGTTCCTCCATCAGGCCCATACGTTTCGAGGCTTTGTGGTTCACCCAAGCATAGACACCCCCGACACCGATCCCAATCGAAAGCGCAATCCGCAATACGGTATCCGTGGCCGTCCCGATACTTAACCCAACATAAGCAAAGCCTGAAACCAGCACCATGATCATAACCAACTGGCGTGGCGAAAAGGCGATAGCAGCTTTTTGTGCCTTGTCGGCCAAAAGCGAATAGAGCGGGATGCTCTGGGTTTTCATATGCTGCTGCATTTCCTTGCGCAGCTGTTCCAGGACCTGCTCGCGTCCGACGCCTTTCTCAAGCATATCCAGACGCCGGTTCACGCGGCTGTTCAGGCTGATGGACTTGCCAAATGCCACAAGATAGATGCCCTCGACCAGGAGAAGAACTCCGACGAAGATCACAACATAGATAAGAGCCTCTACGGGCAGTTGCATATCCGGATCTCCTTAGACGGTCGTAGGTTCGTAGATGGATGGAGGCAGATCAAAGCCCCACAAGCGGAAGCGTTCGGAATAGTGGCTGCGCACACCGGTCGCGGTGAAATGGCCAATGATTTTGTTGTCCGGCGTTAGACCAACGCGTTGAAACTTGAAAATTTCCTGCATCGAAATCACGTCACCTTCCATCCCTGTAATCTCGGTGATCGAGGTCATCCGACGCGAGCCGTCCTGCAAGCGGCTGGCCTGAACGATCAGGTTCACAGCTGATGAGATTTGGCTGCGGACCGCTTTGAGAGGCATCTCGATTCCGGCCATTGCGATCATGTTTTCGAGACGCGAAATCCCGTCACGGGCCGAGTTGGCGTGGATCGTGGTCATCGAACCGTCGTGGCCGGTGTTCATAGCCTGCAGCATGTCGATCACCTCGGCGCCACGCGTCTCGCCAACGATGATGCGGTCAGGACGCATACGAAGAGCGTTTTTAAGACAGTCGCGCGGGCTGACTTCGCCTTTGCCTTCGACGTTAGGGGGGCGGCTTTCCATCCGTCCCACATGGGTCTGTTGCAGCTGAAGTTCCGCCGTATCCTCGATGGTCAGGATGCGTTCGGCGTCATCAATAAAGCTGGACAAGGCATTCAGCGTCGTCGTTTTGCCCGAGCCTGTACCGCCCGAGACGATGATATTCAGACGCGTTGAAACAGCTGCCTGCAAATAGGCGGCCATTTCTTCGGTAAATGCGCCGAAATTGACCAGATCGTCGATGGCCAGCTTGTCTTTTTTGAACTTACGAATGGAAACAAGCGACCCGTCAACGGCGATAGGTGGCACCATTGCGTTGAAACGCGACCCGTCAGCTAGGCGGGCGTCGACATAAGGGTTGGATTCATCGACCCGACGACCCACGGCGGATACGATCTTGTCGATGATCCGCATCAGGTGCTTTTCGTCCTTGAACGTGACGTCGCTGATTTCTAGCTTGCCGTGCCGCTCGACAAAAATCTGCTGAGGGCCGTTTACCAAGATGTCGTTGACGCTGTCGTCTTGAAGCAGCGTCTCAAGGGGCCCCAGACCAGTGACTTCGTCATACAGTTCCTTGTTTAACTGCGACCGGTCTTCGCGGTTCAGAACGATATCACGAGATTCAAGGATTTCGCTCGAGATTGCGCTGATTTCTGCACGAAGTTCAGATTCTCCGGCCTTTTCAAGTGCCGCAAGATTCAGGTTTTCCAGCAGTTCCCGGTGCATCTCGATCTTGATTTCACCCAGGCGCTCTTTGCGCTTGCGATCCCGGTCCGAAGCGACCGGTTCAGCGGCCTTTTTTTGGATTGGGCGACGGGCGACGGCGTTTTCAGTGGATGCTTTTTTCGGAGCAGGCGTTTGTGCCGCAGCCTCAGGCGTAGGAGCAGCCTCGACCGGCTGCGCTGCTGGCTGCTTCTTGTATCTTGAAAACACGGCGACTACCCCTCTGAAATACGGTTACGCGGCTTCGGCGCTGCTGCTGCCCAAACTGTGAAGCGATTTTGCAAGTTTTGCGATTTCCCGACGCAGCGGGTTTTTGGCGGCGGATTTGGCCAGCGGCAATCCGTGATCACCGCTTTGCATGACGGGTTTGCCACCATCTGGCAATTGCAGGTCAATTGAAATGCCCAGGCTTTCGCCCATTCGCTTGACCCGGCCTTTGCCATTCAAGTCAGTGAATTTCGGGGCTCGGTTCAGAGCGAACCGGAGCTTGTTGAACGGCAGTTCCTCGGCCTGAAGGGCGCGTTTCAACCGCAGCGCGTTCTGAGCGGATCGCATATCCAGCTCGATCATGGCAAAGTACACATGTGCAGCCTGAAGAACCGTTTCCGACCAATGAACAAGGGTTGTCGGCATATCGACAACCACGTAGTCGAATTTCCTGCGGGCTATTTCGATGACGCGCTCGATGTCTTCGGGTGTGATCAGGTCCAACGGAACCATATCGGACGGTGCAGTCAGGACCTCAAGCTTTTCCTCATAGGTTTGTAGGGCCTGCGAGAAGACATCGTCGTCCATCGAGTTTGTGTCCGACAGCATCTCAAATATGGTTTCGCGTCGGGGAAGGTCCAGATAGGTCGACACGCTGCCGTATTGCAGATCCAGATCGATGACGCACACAGAAGGTGCCTCTTTGTCTGACGCAGTTGCCAGCTCCCAGGCGAGATTGACCGCCATAGTCGTTGATCCCACACCGCCTGCCAGCCCATGGACCACAAACAGCGCGCCTTCCTTCGAATCACCGTGAGCGGCAGGAGCTGTCGCAACCGCAGTCGCTGCTACCGGCTCAGGTTTGTTCATGCGCTCGATGGCTTCCTGCAGCTCTCCCTCGGGAAGAGGGTAGGGGACAAACTCGTCCGCGCCCTTGCGAAGTAGTTGGTGCAGAGATGCAGGTGTGACGTCTTCGGCGATCAGTACGATCTTGATCTTTTTCTCTTTGGCCTGCGAGATGATCTCGCCCATCAGAGAAAGGTTGTCCTCATCTTCTCCGTCAATGGCAAGCGCAACGAATTCAAGGCTTTCCGCCTCAGGTTGGCTGAAAAAAGCCAGGGCTTCGGCGAAGCCAAGGTCGCCCCAGCGTTCGCCCAAAATGGTTTCCATGTCCTCGATCAGAAGATCAAAATTTTGGACGTCACGGCTGATCGTGCAGGCCAGAATGGCAGTTCCGTCATCATGCGTTTTGGCGCTTGTCATTCACACAATCCTCGTCGTCTGGGCCTGCTCACTGCCCGAACATGTCTGGTTCGGTTCAGTTCGCTGTTGCCCGGCCGCGGCCAATTCGGGCCGCACTTCACCTAATTGTTGAAAAGATGGCTTGGAACTTAGGCAAGATTTTGGCGCAAAAGAACCAATTGTAGGGAAATGGGCGACGATGCCGCCCATTTCTTATGGATTATTCATCACTGCCGCCAGCATCGTCGCGCTGGATGTAGCTTTCCCTCGTGGCGCTTTCGACGTATTCGCGGTACACGATTTCGGCGTATTTGCCATCCAGAACCAGCGGATTGCGATCCAAAAAGCCCGACACTTCGGTGACCGTGCGCCTGTTGCGGCGATCTCGGTTCGGAGTGTCGATCAGAGGCCGCGTTTTCCCGAAGGAAACTACAGCTTCCAAACGCGACCGCGAGATCCCTTGCTGCGTCAGGAATGCAACGGCTGCGTTTGCACGACGTTGCCCAAGCGACTGGTTATACCCGGTTGAGCCAACGGCATCGGTATGGCCGTAAACGCGGAACCGTGCTTCGGGGAACTGCTTGATCCATGCCGCTTGCCGCAACAAGACCCGCTGCGCCTGAGCGTCCAGCTGAGAACTGTTAAACGCAAAATTGATCTGCGTTGGCACTTCTGCGGCAAACCGCTGGCCCAGGATTTGTGCGTATGTCAGCTCACCGTTCATGACCTGAACGTTGTTTAGAGTTGCGTTGCCAAAGGCGCCTTGGTCAGCTTCGTACCCCGCTTCACGTGTACACGCGGCAACGGCGACCGACAGACCCAGTGTTATGATCCACTTTTGCATTGGTCCTATCCTCTCAATCATTCCAGGATGTAGCCGTATGAGCTGCCAAAGTCCTGTTTGGCGACTTCAGACGCAGCACCCGAACCAACGCGTGTGGTTCGCGCCGTTCTTCCGTTCAAGAACAGGTCAAACTCGCTAGGCGGTTTGACGCGGTCTGTCGGCAGGGCCAGGGCTTCACCACGGGTGGGTGATACCAGATGGGCTGTGACGATGATAACCAGTTCAGATTGCTGACGCTGGTATTCCGCGCTGCGGAACAAAGAACCCAGTACAGGAATGTCGCCGACCCATGGGATTTGGCTGTTCAGGTCTGCGAAGTTGTCCTGAATCAACCCTGCAATCGCAAAGCTCTCTCCGTCTCGCAATTCAACTGTCGTCTTTGTTTGACGCGAGATAAAGGTAGGCACGTTGTTGCCTGCAATTGAGAAGTTGGAGTTCGGGTCAATAGTTGAGACCGATGTTCCCAACTCAAGGTTAATCAGATCACCATCCACCACGCGAGGAGTAAAGAGAACCTGCACACCGAAGTTCCGATATTCGATTGCAATGTTGCCGTCATCCGCAGGAACAGGAATCGGGACTTGGCCACCCGCCAGGAATTCAGCTTCCTGACCTGACAGGGCTGACAGGTTGGGCTCTGCAAGAGTACGGGCGAGCCCTTTGGTTTCGAGCGCCTCCAACAACAAGCGTACCTGCGTTGAACCGGCACCAAAGCCAAACAGGATGGCACCTGTATTTGTCTGCTGGAAGGGAATTCTGTCGGCGAGGGCGTTCGCCAAAGCGCCTGCACTGTTCAGGGTGTTGAAGCCGCCCGTAGCGTCACCGCCGCCAAAGCCCAACGATGCAGTCAGACTTTTCGCAACCGACCGATTCATTTCGGCAAAGCGAACTTTCAGCATAACCTGTTGAACGCCGCCAACGGACATCAGGTTCGAAACCCGCTCGGGCGCGTAACGTTCTGCAAGCTCCAGAGCACGGGCCAATTTGGCCGAGCTGGAAATCGTGCCAGAAAGAACGATGCCGTCGTTGGCAGTGCGCACTTCGATTGGCTCACCCGGTAGAATCTGCCGCAATCTCTCTTTGAATTCAGACACATCCGGCGAAACACGGACCCGAACATTGGCCAGCAGGTTGCCAGCCCCATCGAACAAAGTCAGCGTGGTCAGGCCAGGTGCCTTACCCAAAACATAGATGGTACGATCAGAAAGGGACGAAATGTCAGCGATGCCTGCGTTGGCAATGCTGAGTTCCGCAAAAGGTGTTTCGCTTTCAACGACGATTGCGCGGTTCATCGGAACGTCCAGCGTTTCCGCCGTACCGTTCTTAACCACGCGAAGTGTTTCAGCCTGGACAGCAGTGCTGGCCGAACTGATAACTAACGCCAACCCCAGAAGGGTTGCGTTGAACCAAGATTTTATTTTCATGTGACCTGCCTCTCCGATCACGCCTCGTTTTAGGTCTAATGCCTTATGTGCGGTAACACTGCGCGAATTACGATTTTATTGCAATAATCAATGGTTTCTGGAATTTTCCTTATGTGGGTAATGCGCAACATTCGAAACGAAACAAGCCGCGCTGATGGCGCGGCTTGTGGCGTTAACGTTTTGATTTCGCGCTAGTTTGTGCAGGGCGTTATTATTCCGGTATCGACGATTTCGCCGCCACGACGCGCCTTAACCGTGCAAATCTGTTTCTCGACTTTGACGGGTGCGGGCGCTGCTTCTTCGATTCCCAAGAGTTTTCTTTGGTCCACTTCAATCGCAGTCGCAATAGTCTCATCTTGTGCACCGACCAGCGCCAGTGACAACCGCCCGGTGTTCTGTGCCTGGGCGAGAGCGGCGACCTGTTCCGGGGTAATAGCGACAGTAACCGTCCTGGCAATAGTTGTGCCGGTCACGTCCGATCCTGCGGTCTGATCAATTGCGATAAGTTCGATGTTGGTCTGGATTAGACGTGTGATCTCTCCCTCGCCGCCAGTACCTCTTAGGGATCCGGTCCAGTAAACGTCGACGTTATCGCCTGGGCGTAAAAAGCCAGATACACCAGATGCAACATCTACACTGATTGCGAAGGCGCGCATGCCTTTCTCAAGACGAGACGTAAGGCCGGCCGACTCACCGGGTTGGGTAACTTTGACTTCCAAAAGGGCTTCGTCTTTTTCGATTGTACGAAGGATAAACCGCTCGCCCCTCCCATCCGTGGGAAACAAAACGGCCATATCCGAAAAAGTCCCTTCGGGAATCGCGTCCTCAGGCCACTGCACGATGCGTACATCTTCCGGCGCAAGACGCTCCCCATACTTCATGGCCCGGTTAACGACCGTGACAGGGACTGTTGGAATGGTCTTAACATTTGCGAGCGCGTTTTGAGTCGCCAATCTTTCCCGTTCAAGTTCCGCTTGGGTTTGACTGATGTAGTCCCTTGCCAAGTAGACGGCCCCACCGGCCAAAGCGACCCCAACAATCAGGACAAGTCCAAATACTAGCCGCATTCGCGTCCCCTCTTAGTTATTCGATTTAGTTAGTTCGTCAAAGATTTACGACGAAGATCAACACTGATCTAAAGGGAGATTGTGTCGAAAAGGGGGACAATATTTGAAAATTTTCGCGTCCAATAATTTTTTTTGGACATTTAAGCAATTGCGAGTTCACGAATCCGGTGCGTCGAAACGCACGGAAATTTCGTCAGCGACATCGATCCCACTTAGGGCTGCACCTGATCTGGCATCCAGGTCTCGGACTGGTTGATGAAAAACAACGAAAACACCGGCGGCAATTCCCACGATTGCGGCTGTCAAAACCACCCAGTCAACCGTCACGGCCCCGTCTTCACGTTTGCAGAATAGGATCGTTCTTTTGAACATATCGTTTCCAATGCTGGGCCATGAAAAATTACGGGGCCGAGTCAAACAACCCAGCCCCGAGAAAAATAGTCACAAAGACTAAGCGCTTAGATTAAGGCGTGGTCGGCGGAGTGACAGGGATCGATGAAGCGGTTTTGGTCGCCGCGTCGGACAGAGTCGCACCTACTTTGTTCGAAACAGCCTGAGTGCCGGTACCGATTTGGGTATAGGCGACCGAT
The DNA here is from genome assembly GCF_059611165.1 of Ruegeria sp. CDSB013. Lineage (NCBI taxonomy): Bacteria > Pseudomonadati > Pseudomonadota > Alphaproteobacteria > Rhodobacterales > Roseobacteraceae > Ruegeria > Ruegeria sp. CDSB013. The sequence goes on from NZ_JBXWPA010000008.1 coordinate 16,190, forward strand.
GCCAGGCCAACGATTGCTGCGGTCAGAACGACCCAGTCTACTGTTACGGCGCCGTCTTCGTCTTTGCGGAAGTTCTTGATGAACTTGATCATGTTACGTCCCTCCTAAAGGATCTAAAAAAGTCTATTAAACCTCGGCGTCTATCAGAGCTTCCTCTCTCAGTCCGCTCCCGATCGTCTCGGTATGGCACTATGATTGACCGCTATGCGTGGCAGGAATTGGGCCAAACACCATTTTTTTTTGATGAAGTTTAACTTTTTGGTAGTTATTTTGGTAAGTAATTGAAAAAAAACAATAAAAAACTTCACTACGCAAAGGTTGTCTAGACGGCCAGATGCAAATTTGCGGCAAATGAGGCGAATTTGCCCCATTTCACGTTGTTTTTCTGGCTTTACGGGCAGATTCGAGGTTCAAATCAACCAAAAGAAAAACATGAGGCAGGCAAATGAATCTCCGGCTCGCAATGACTTGCGCTGGTTTGACGGCGTTGATGCTGTCTGGCCCTGTGCCAGTCGTGGCAAACGAGGTTGAACCAAGAGGTGTCTACAAACGGATCAAGGCCCCCAAGCCCGGCACACGACCGCGCGTCACGGTTCAGATCACGCCCGATGAGCATGCGAAGATCCCGTCTGCCCCTAGTACGGGGGTAGAATTGGTCGAACCTGAAATCATCGCGCGCACGCGTGTCGTACCGCCAACTCTTCCCGGTGCGAGCAAAAAACCGGTTGGTTCGTACAAGGCTTTCTGGGAAAGGGTGTCGCCGTCCTTGGCCGAGGCCGGGTCCGGACGACTGCACGATGCCATGAATGCGCTGGCTGCGATCAATGTCGCGGCACCCCGTTTGCAGACCCTGCAAAACATCGCCCAACAGCGCCGCGTGGATATTCTGCGCTCGACCGTTGGAACAAATGTCTCACCGGCATTGGTTCTGGCGGTCATTTCCGTTGAGTCCGCTGGGCGCACTGACGCTGTAAGCTCGGCCGGGGCACAGGGGTTGATGCAATTGATGCCTGCAACCGCCAAACGGTTTGGAGTTCAGGACAGTACCCAGCCGTCGCAAAACATCGCGGGCGGTGTGAAGTACCTGAACTGGCTGATGGAAGAATTCGGTAACGACCCGATCCTCGTCCTTGCAGGGTATAACGCTGGGGAAGGGGCCGTACGTAAGCACGAGGGCGTCCCACCTTACGCAGAGACCCGTGATTACGTACCCAAGGTTCTTGCAGCGTTTCAGGTGGCGCGGGCGTTGTGTTCGACACCGCCTCAGCTGATAACGGATGGGTGTGTATTCCAAACGTTGAACTGAAAATGGCCCACCCGAAACGGTGGGCCTTTTCATTGGTGTGAATTAGTTGACGATGTTGGCTTCGGTCGCGGCGCGGATTTCGTCTTCGGTCACGCCTTCGGCAATCTCGATGATCTTCAGGCCGCCATCAACCACGTCCAGAACGCCAAGGTTGGTGATAATGCGATTCACCACCTTCTTGCCGGTCAGGGGCAGGGTGCACTTCTTCAGCAGCTTGGACTTGCCGTGCTTGTTGGTGTGATCCATCACGACGATCACGCGACGAACACCTGCAACCAGGTCCATCGCGCCGCCCATGCCTTTAACCAGCACGCCCGGAATCATCCAGTTGGCCAGATCGCCTTCTTCATCGACCTCCATCGCGCCCAGAACGGCGGCCGCGATCTTACCGCCGCGGATCATGGCAAACGATGTGGCACTGTCGAAATAGGCGGTGCGGGACAGCTCCGTGATCGTCTGCTTGCCAGCGTTGATCAGATCCGGGTCTTCTTCGCCTTCAAAGGGGAAGGGGCCCATACCCAGCATTCCGTTCTCGGATTGCAGGGTGATGTCCTTGTCGCCCACGTAGTTTGCCACCAGCGTCGGAATACCGATGCCGAGGTTTACATACATGCCGTCTTCCAGCTCTTGCGCCGCACGTGCGGCCATTTGATTACGATCCCAGGGCATTATGCTTCCTCCTTCTTACGGGTGGTGCGTTGTTCGATGCGCTTTTCGTGCTGACCCTGAATGATGCGATGCACGTAGATGCCGGGCAGGTGGATCATATCGGGGTCCAGCGAACCACGCGGCACGATTTCCTCGACCTCGGCGATGCAGATTTTGCCACAGGTCGCAGCAGGTACGTTAAAGTTGCGCGCGGTCTTGCGGAAGATCAGGTTGCCGGTGTCATCGGCCTTCCAGGCTTTGACAATGGCCAGATCGGCAAAGATGCCTTCTTCCAAGATGTAAGTCTCGCCATTGAAGTCTTTGTGCTCTTTACCATCGGCGATCACGGTGCCCACACCGGTCTTGGTATAGAACCCGGGGATGCCTGCGCCACCGGCGCGCATACGCTCGGCCAGGGTTCCTTGCGGGTTGAATTCCAGCTCCAGTTCTCCGGCCAGATATTGGCGCATGAACTCGGCGTTTTCACCGACGTAAGAGCTGATCATCTTTTTGACCTGCTTGGTCTGCAACAGGATGCCGATGCCGAAATCGTCAACGCCGGCGTTGTTGGAGGCAAACGTCAGATCTTGAGCGCCCGAGTTCTTGATGGCCTCAAGCAGCAATTCGGGAATACCGCACAGGCCGAAACCGCCCGCCGCGATCATCATGCCGTCCGAAATCACTCCATCAAGCGCTTCGGTGGCATTGGCATAGACTTTCTTCATGGAAAACTCCCCCAATGACATGGTGATGGCGCAGGTTGTGCCGCCACGTCACGGGGAAGTCAATGAAACCAAGGGGTGGGTGGTATTTCTACCTAACCCCCTGTCAGGTGGCGGCCTTTTTGGCCGCAGCTTTCTTCTTGGGGGCCGCTTTTTTCTTGGTGCCCTTTTTGGCTGCGCGTTCGTTGACCAGTTCGATGGCCATTTCCTGTGTCACGTCCTCGGGCTTGATGTCTTTGGGAATGGTCGCGTTGACCTTTTCCCATTTCACGTATGGCCCATAGCGCCCATCCAGCACCTGCATCGCGCCGCCATCGGGATGCTCGCCCAATTCCTTCAACGCTTTGGCCGCTGCGCGGCGGCCCCGTCCGGGGTTGGCGCGCTTTTCAGCCAGCAACTCGACCGCTCGGTTCATGCCGATCTCGAACACGTCGTTGGGGTCTTTGAGATTGGCGTAGACCGGTTTGGCCTCATCGGCCAACTGATGCATCAGATAGGGACCAAACCGCCCAAAATTCGAGCTGATCATGCCGCCCTCGGGGTGTTCGCCAATCTGGTGGGGCAGGGACAAAAGCGTCAGCGCCTTGTCCAGATCCATGTCATCCTTGCTCCACCCACGCGGCAGTGAGGCGCGCGGTGGTTTCTTGTTCTCGGGCGTCGGTTCGCCGCGCTGAACATAGGGGCCAAAGCGGCCGGATTTCAGCCAGATATCATCCCCTGCATCTTCGCCCAGAAGACGTTCCTCGCCTTCAGCGCCTTCGCCGGCGATGGGGCGGGTATAGGTGCATTCAGGATAGTTTCCACACCCAACGAACCCGCCGGTGCGCGACGTCTTCAGGTGCAACTGACCCTGTCCGCATTTCGGGCAGATACGCGGGTCCGAGCCGTCTTCACGCGGCGGATAAAGTTGCGGCGCCAGGGCTTCGTCGAGTTTGTCCAGAACCTCGGAGATCCGCAATTCGGACGTTTCGCCAATAGCAGCCGAGAAATCGCGCCAGAACTTGCTCAGCAACTCCTTGTAGTCACGCCCACCGGCGCTGACGTCGTCCAATTGTTCTTCCAGATTGGCGGTGAACTCATACCCCACATACTGCCGGAAGAAGTTCAGCAGGAAGATCGTAACGATCCGGCCCTTCTCCTCTGGGATCAGCCGGTTCTTGTCTTTGCGCACATATTCCCGGTCCTGAATCGTGGTCACGATCGAGGCATAGGTCGACGGTCGCCCGATCCCCAGCTCTTCCATCCGCTTGACCAGCGTAGCCTCGGTGTAGCGCGGCGGCGGTTGAGTGTGGTGCTGCAGGGCCAGTACAGATTCGTTCTCGGATAGAATGGCCTCTTTCGCGGCCTTTTCAGTGCCCTCGCTGGTTGCTTTGGTGAACTGATCGCGCAGGGATGTTTTGGCAAACCGAGCTGGATCGCCCTGCATGATTTGCGGCAGGCGCTTTTCATCATCATCGGCCACGTCGTCGCGGCCTTCTTCATAAACGCGCATGAACCCGTCGAACAGAACAACCTGACCGGTGGCGCGCAGGCCGATCTGGCCGTCATCGCTGCCAATCTCAACCGTAGTGCGCTCCAGTCGCGCAGCAGCCATCTGGCAGGCAATGGTACGCTTCCAGATCAGGTCATACAGCTTGCGCTGATCTTCATCTGTGACCTTCAGGGCCTTGGTATCGCGGGACATATCCGTCGGGCGGATACATTCGTGCGCTTCCTGGGCGTTTTTGGCCTTGTTTTTATAGATACGCGGGCTGTCCGGCACGTATTCTGCACCGTAACGGTCTGTGATGGTATCGCGGGTGGCCGCCACGGCCTCGGGCGCCATGTCGATGCCGTCGGTCCGCATATATGTGATGTAGCCCGCCTCGTAGAGGCGTTGAGCAACCTGCATCGCGTGACGCGCGCCCATTCCGAACTTGCGGCTTGCTTCCTGCTGCAAGGTAGAGGTCATGAAGGGCGCGCTGGGGTTGCGCGCGGCAGGCTTGGCTTCGACCGAAGAAACACTCAGCGCGCGGCTGGTAATGGCCTGCACCGCTAATTCAGCCTGGGTGGCGTTGGCCAAATCATGTTTGTCCAGTTTCTTACCGGCCAGTGTGACCAGGCGTGCCTCATAAGTCTGGCCGCGCGGTGTTTCGAACACTGCCTTCACAGACCAATATTCGACTGGCTTGAACGCCTCGATCTCCATCTCGCGCTCGACGATTAGGCGCAGACAGACTGACTGAACGCGACCGGCGGACTTCGCGCCGGGCAGCTTGCGCCACAGGACCGGCGACAGGTTGAAACCCACCAGATAGTCCAGCGCGCGGCGGGCCAGATAGGCCTCGACCAGCGGCATGTCGACCTGGCGCGGGTTCTGCATCGCCTCGGTCACGGCGTCCTTTGTGATCGCGTTGAAGGTCACGCGGCTGACGGGAGTGTCTTTCTTGATCGAGCGGCGCTTGGTCAGGGCTTCTTGCAGGTGCCAGCTGATAGCCTCACCCTCACGATCAGGGTCAGTCGCGAGAATCAGAGCGTTGTCTTCCTTCAGCGCATCGGCGATGGCTTTGACATGTTTGCGGCTGTCGTTACCGACCTCCCATTTCATCTCAAATTCATGCTCGGTATCGACGGATCCGTCCTTGGGCGGCAGGTCCCGGACATGGCCATATGAGGCCAGCACCGTGTAGTCGGGGCCAAGATATTTGTTGATTGTTTTGGCCTTGGCAGGGGATTCTACAACAACTACAGGCATTTAAGGGAAAACCTCGCTCGACGGAATTGGCGCCTTCTATGATCGTGCAAGATGTGGAGGGCAAGGGCGAATTGTCAATGCGTTCCTTTGAACACAGGAATTATGTTGTTATTTCAATCACGTAGCCTGTGCACAAAAAGGGCTTGGGCAGGAACCGCTCGTCAGAGTTGGTATTTATGCAGACAATGACAGAAGTCCGCCGGGCTGCCGCTGGATCTGTCCTTCGAGTTCCAGATCAATCAGAGCCGGTCCTATTTCTCCGGCTGTTGCAGCAATGTCGCGGATCAACTGATCTTCGGCAATCGGGGAGGGGCCTAACAGTGACAAGATCGCACTATGCAACGCGGCACCTGTGATTGCTGGTTCATCAACTGCGATGGGTGGGGCGGGGGCCTCAACCTGAGGCGCTGTTACCTGTTTCGGAAGCGCTTCAATGATGTCTTCCGCGGTTCGCACCAATATCGCGCCGTCCCGGATCAACATGTTGCACCCCGCGGCCCGCGCATCGAAGGGGTGGCCGGGCACGGCCAGAACCTCGCGCCCTTGGTCCAAGGCATCCCGCGCCGTAATCAGGCTGCCGGACTTTGCTGCCGCTTCAACGACGACAACCGCTTGTGCCAGACCTGAGATAATTCTGTTTCTGCGCGGGAAATGGCGCGCCTGCGGCGTGACGCCCATAGGCTGTTCGGACACGCGCAACCCGGTTTCAGTTATCTTTTCTGCCAGTGCTGTGTTTTCGGCAGGATAGACAACATCCACGCCGCCCGCCATCACCGCGACAGTACCCGTTTCAAGCGCGGCCATGTGGGTCGCGGTATCTATCCCGCGTGCCAGGCCGGACACAACGACATAGCCTTGCTTGCCGAGATCTGTGGCAAGCCCCCGCGCCATCCGCGCCCCCAAGGACGAACAATTCCGCGCGCCGACCAGTGCAAGCGACCGACGCTGCAGCAGAGAGCTATCTCCAATCGCCCAAAGCATTGGCGGGGCGTCGGATAGATGGTTCAAGGCATCTGGATAATCGGCGGAGCCAAGGCACAAAAGGTGCGCGTTCGCGGCTTTTGCGGCCTTGAGTTCCGCCTCAATCACGCCGGGGGGGCAGGTTTCATACCCTTTAATTCCGGCAGCGCGTGCCATTTCCGGCAGCGCGGCCAGCGCGTTCTGCGCCGAGCCATGTTCCCGCAGCAACCGACGAAACGTCACCGGACCAACCTTGCGAGAGCGCAACAGACGAAGCCAGGAAAACCGATCCTCTTCCGTGGTGGGTGGGAGTGTGGGGTGATAGGAAGAATGCTGCTCTTCGGTCATCCGATGCTCCGCCTGATTGCAGAACTGGTTTACGATTGCCGGGGTTAACAGCTTGTGAATCTCTTCAAATTATTCGGATAATTTTCGGCGTTTATTATTGAGAGCTTTCTAGCGCGTTGAAATATAATAAATAAAAATCACTTTCCTCGACACGGTCGCCTGACAGGATGTTAATGCGCAGACGGACAGAAAGCACAGTGTTAACTCTGCGCTCTCGATTGCCCGCCGAGCGATTCCCGGTTACGCAGCCGATCCGCCGACCGTCAGGCCATCCATTAGAACGGTTGGCTGGCCCACGCCGACCGGCACCCACTGGCCGTCTTTGCCACAGGTCCCCATGCCCGGATCCAACGCCATGTCGTTGCCCAGTCCCCGAATGCGTTTAAGGGCCGATGGGCCGTCGCCGATCAGGGTTGCGCCTTTGACGGGCGCCCCGATTTTACCATTTTCAACGCGGTACGCCTCGGTGCACGAGAACACGAATTTGCCATTGGTGATATCCACCTGACCGCCGCCGAAACCAACGGCCCAGAGTCCGTCCTTTATGTCCGCAACCAAAGAGGCCGGATCGGCGTTTCCGCCCAGCATCACGGTATTCGTCATCCGCGGCATGGGTTTGTGTGCATAGCTTTGCCGCCGGCCGTTTCCGGTGGGGGCGACGCCCATCAGGCGCGCGTTCTGGCGATCCTGCATATAGCCGGTCAGGACGCCATCTTCGATCAGAACCGTGCGCGAACTGGGTGTGCCTTCGTCATCCAAGGATATCGAGCCGCGACGATCCGGGATCGTGCCATCATCGACGACGGTCACGCCTTTGGATGCGATCTGCTGCCCCATCAAACCGGCAAAAGCGGAACTTCCCTTGCGGTTGAAATCCCCCTCCAACCCGTGTCCGATTGCTTCGTGCAGCAGGATGCCCGGCCAACCTGGGCCAAGCGCGACCTCCATCACGCCGGCAGGGGCAGGGATCGCGTCAAGATTGACCAAGGCGATCCTCAACGCTTCTCGCGCTTTGTCCTGCCAATCCGACGGATCGATCAGGCCGTCGAGCCCGACGCGCCCGCCACCCCCGGCCGAGCCGCTTTCGCGACGGCCGTTCTGTTCGACGATGACAGAGATATTGAGGCGGGTCATTGGCCGCACGTCTCGCATCAGTACGCCGTCCGGGCGCAAAATCTCGACCTCTTGCACGGCTGCGGCGATTGTCGCACTGACCTGCACGACGCGGGGATCCATGTCACGGGCATAGGCGTCGATCTCGCGCAGCGTTTCGATCTTGACCGGGAAATCAGCGGATTCAATCGGGTCTTCGTCCGTATAAAGGCGGGTATTGGTGGGACGGGGACCGTCGGCGAGCGTGCCGCCGCCGTCGCCAACCGCCAGGCGCGCGGTCTCGGCTGCCCGCTTCAGCGCCGGAATTGAAACGTCGGTGGAATGCGCATACCCGGCAACCTCGCCCTGTACGGCCCGCAGGCCAAACCCCTCGGATGCGTCATAAGATGCTGTCTTCAAGCGCCCGTCATCAAAGACCAAAGCCTCGGATTTCCGCCGCTCGACAAACAGCTCTCCGTCTTCCGCCCCAGCGGTGGCAGATTGCAAAACCGCAAGCGCCTCGTCCTGCGGAACAGCGCTGTCAAATGGGCGAAACGGGTCGTTGGGCATCTGTTGGGACCTTCCGAGTTTGATCCAGATCAAAAATAGCGTCTGTTTGACGCAAGCATTTTGCTTTATCTACCCGACGGAATATGGTTTTTAACGCGGCCAAAGACAACGGGAGAGGTGCGACTGATTCACACCTTTTCGCCAGAGAAGCAAAGATCAGACGATCAGGACAGAAAATGAAGAATGCTTTGATGCTTTCGGGGTTGATGACAGCCCTCTCCAGCCTTCCCGCAATGGCTCAGGAGCTTGAGATTATTGGTAAGCCGGTTGATGGCGGCCTTGGGTTCCAGCCCGCGGCGACCAGCCTGGCCTCGGGGATTCAGCGGCTGGATGATATGATTCTGGTGATCATCACCGCGATCTGCCTGTTTGTTGCGGGTCTGCTGATCTACTGCATCATTCGCTACAATTCGCGCAACAACCCTGAACCGGCGCGATTCTCGCACTACACCCCGGTTGAGATTGCCTGGACCCTTGGCCCGATCCTGATTCTGGTCTTCATCGGTGCCTTCTCGCTACCAGTTCTGTTCAATCAGCAGGAAATCCCCGAAGGCGACATCACCATCAAAGTCGTTGGGAACCAGTGGTACTGGACCTACGAATACGTTGATCACGATTTCGCCTTTGACAGCTATCTGCTGGGCCACCCGGCCACATTGGACGAAGGCGCACGCCCGGCCGATGCGGACGTGACCCCGTTTGTTCTGAACGACGCGATGCGTGCCAAGCTGGCGGATGCGGGCTACAGCGATGACGAATGGCTGCTGGCTACCGATACCGCCGTTGTGGTCCCGGTTGGCAAGATCATTGTGATGCAGGTTACCGCATCAGACGTGATCCATTCGTGGACCATCCCGTCCTTCGGTGTAAAACAGGACGGTGTTCCTGGACGTCTGGCCGAACTGTGGTTCGAGGCCGAAAAGGAAGGCATCTATTTCGGTCAGTGTTCCGAACTGTGCGGCAAGGACCACGCTTACATGCCGATCACCGTCAAAGTGGTCAGCGAAGAGGCGTATGAGCAGTGGCTGCAAGGCGCACTGGAAGAGTATGCAGGTCAGCCCGCAGCCTATCAGGTTGCATCCAAGTGATGACCCGCGCGGGCTGAAAACTCGCGCCAAAGGTAATGCAGGCTGCGCGGTATCCGCGCGGCTTTCGCCCCAGAAGGACCGGAAATGAGCGACGCAAGCATCAATGCCAGCACAGTAAGCGCCCAATCCCACGCGGATGAGGCCAGCTTTGGCGATTTCTTTGCCTTGCTGAAGCCGCGCGTGATGTCGCTGGTCGTGTTCACCGCTTTGGTCGGCCTTCTTGCGGCACCGGTCCCTGTTCATCCATTCGTGGGCTTCTGCGCCATCCTGTTCATCGCCATTGGCGGCGGCGCATCCGGTGCTTTGAACATGTGGTGGGACGCAGATATCGACCGCGTGATGAAGCGGACCAAAGGCCGCCCGATCCCGTCTGGCAAGGTCCAGGAGGGTGAGGCGATGGCAATCGGGCTGGCCCTGTCGGGGCTGTCCGTTATTATGCTGGGTCTGGCAACCAACTGGTTTGCTGGCGCTTTCCTAGCTTTCACGATCTTTTTCTACGTTGTCGTCTATACGATGTGGCTGAAACGCTCGACGCCGCAGAACATCGTGATCGGCGGCGCGGCAGGGGCATTTCCGCCGGTCATCGGCTGGGTAGCCGCAACGGGGTCTATGTCCATCGAGCCGTGGCTGATGTTTGCCCTGACCTTCATGTGGACCCCACCGCATTTCTGGGCGCTGGCGCTGTTCATGCGCTCGGATTACGACGATGCGGGTGTTCCGATGCTGACCGTCACACATGGTCGTCGCGCGACGCGCTGGCACATTCTGGTATATACCGGGCTGCTGGCCATGCTGGCTGTTGGAACCGCATTCTCGGGCATTGGAGGTCCGATCTACCTGACTGTCGCGGTGGTGTTGAACGCGCTGTTCCTGCGCGGTGCCTGGCAGATTTCGCGCCGCAACGAGGATGATTCCGAGGCCGACAATTTCAAGGTCGAACGCGCGTTCTTCAAGCTGTCGTTGCTGTACCTGTTCCTGCATTTCGGTGCTATCTTGGTCGAAGCACTGCTGAAACCCTATGGGCTGGGAGGTTGGTCATGAGCCTGCGCAAGAGCCACGAACTTCACCAACGCCGGTTCAGCCGTAACCTTGGGGTCGGCCTGACGCTGGCCGCCTTTATCGTGATCATATTTGGTCTGACGGTCGTAAAGGTTTCAGGAACAGATTTCAGCTTGGCGACGCAAGAGGTACAGAACTGATGGCTCTGTCAGGGCCGCAGAAAACTGTTGCGCAGACAGTTGGCGTGGTTGTCCTAATGGGCAGTCTGGCGTGGGCATCAGTCCCGTTTTACGATTGGTTCTGCCGCGTCACCGGTTTTGGTGGCACCACCGGTGTGGCCGCGACTGCGCCCGAGGATATTCTGGATCGCAAGGTTACCATCCGCTTTGACGCTTCGAAGGCGAAAGACATGGCATGGGAATTCAAGCCAGTCGTGCGCGAGATGGAAGTGCGTATCGGCGAAACCGGACTGGCCTTCTATGAAGCTTACAACCCGACCGACCGCCCCATCGCGGGACAGGCGTCCTATAACGTGACTCCGTATTCAGCCGGCGGGTATTTCCAGAAAATTGCCTGTTTCTGCTTTGAAGAGCAGGTGCTGCAACCCGGTGAACGTGTTGAGATGCCGGTCACCTTTTTCGTCGACCCTGAAATGGTCGAGGATCTTGAAGCTAAGTATGTTCATACGATCACACTGTCGTATACATTCTACGAAATTGACCTGCCCGAGGGCGTTGCCGCCCTTGAGACGCAGGCTGATATAACAACGAACTAACGCCTGTAGGTGAGGGACGCTGATGGCACACGCAAAAAACCATGATTATCACATTCTGGCCCCGTCGATCTGGCCTCTGATCGGCGCGATCGGCGGCTTTGTGATGCTGTTCGGAGCCGTCCTGTGGATGCACGGGGTTACCTCGTGGATGTTCTGGGCCGGTCTGGTGGCCGTTCTTTACACCATGTTCGCATGGTGGTCCGAGGTTGTGGTCGAAAGCCGCCAGGGCGATCACACACCGGTTGTCCGCATCGGCCTGCGCTATGGCTTCATCCTGTTCGTTATGTCCGAGGTGATGTTCTTCTTTGCCTGGTTCTGGTCGTTCTTCAAACATCGCATGTACCCAATGTACGACTATGCCGGCACCGAGTACATCCAGCCGGACATTCACGCGGTTGACCCGTTCCACCTGCCGCTGATCAATACTCTGGTCCTGCTGCTGTCGGGCTGCGCAATCACCTGGGCGCACCACGCGCTGGTGCACGGCAATGATCGAAAGGCGCTGGTGCAGGGGTTGGCCATCGGTATCGCTCTGGGCGTCGCATTCACAGGTCTGCAGGCCTTTGAATACTATGAGCTGCTGGCGCATGAAGGCTGGAAATTCGGCGGTGATCAGTTCTATTCGAACTTCTTCATGGCAACCGGCTTTCACGGTTTCCACGTTCTTATCGGTACCATCTTCCTGTCAGTGTGCTTAATCCGGGCGCTCAAGGGTGACTTCACGCCTGAGAAACACGTCGGGTTTGAGGCGGCTGCCTGGTACTGGCACTTCGTCGACGTTGTCTGGCTGTTCCTGTTCTTCGCAGTATACATCTGGGGCCAAGCGCCGCTGATGTAACGCCAGACGGGCGAACAAATTGCAAAAGCCGCCCTTTCGGGGCGGCTTTTTCTCTGTTCCGGGCGCAAAAATTGCGCCCCATACAATTGGGCGGTTGCAAATCGCACGGCTCGCCCCTTAACAAGACGCCGGTTCCTGCAATGAGGTTTTGCTCCACCATGCGCCGCACTCTGTTCCTTCTGATCTTCGGCCTCGCCGGTCTGGGCGTGCTGCTGTCGCTGGGTGTGTGGCAGGTTCAGCGTTTGGTTTGGAAAGAAACTCTTCTGGCGGAGATCGGAGCCATGATTGATGGCGACATCACATCGCTCCCTGCAAACCCAACGCGAGGAGAAGACCTGTATCTGACGGTCGCTGTGACTGGTGAAATGCTCCTGGACGAAGTTCACGTTCTAGTCTCGGTCAAGCAAGTCGGGGCTGGGTACCGGATCATACAGCCTTTTGTCACCGAAGGTCGAACGATTATGGTGGATCGTGGCTTTGTTCCGACGACTGCCAAGGAAGCCGAACGTCTGAACGGCCCGATGGAGATAACCGGAAACCTGCATTGGCCGGATGAGATCGACAGTTACACGCCTGAACCTGACCTCAATGCAAACATCTGGTTTGCCCGTGATGTGCCCCATCTGGCAGCGGCTCTGGGTGCGGAACCCGTTCTGCTGATCGCCCGCTCGCAAACCGATCCCGGAATAACGCCTTTGCCCGTCAGCACGACGGGCATCCCGAACGATCACTTGCAATATGCAATAACATGGTTTGGCCTGGCTTTGGTCTGGGCCGCGATGACCGGATATTTTCTGTGGCGCAGCCGCGCCCCTTCTGAGAGTGACGTGACATGAAATACATCTCGACCCGCGGGCAGGCGCCCGAACTGACGTTTGAAGAGGCGATGCTGACCGGGCTGGCCCGTGATGGTGGCCTGTACCTGCCTGCTGAAATCCCGGTGATGACGCAGGATGAGATCGCAGCACTGGCCGGACTGCCCTTTGAGGAAATCGCGTTCCGGGTGATGTGGCCCTATGTCAGCGGATCTTTCGGTGAGAGTGAGTTCAAAGAGATCATCGGCCGCGCCTACGAAGGCTTTGGCCATGATGCCCGCGCGCCATTGAAGCAGTTGAACGAGAACCACTTCCTGTTGGAGCTGTTCCACGGGCCGACATTGGCCTTCAAAGACTTCGCCATGCAGCTGATCGGTCAGCTGTTCCAGGTGGCGCTGAAACGCCGTGGTGACCGTGTAACCATCGTTGGCGCGACCAGTGGCGACACCGGTTCGGCTGCGATTGAAGCGTTCCGGGGGCTCGACGCCGTGGACGTGTTCATCCTGTTCCCGCATGGCCGAGTTTCGGAAGTGCAGCGTCGGCAGATGACGACACCTGCGGACCGCAACGTGCATGCGTTGGCCGTGGACGGCGATTTTGACGATTGTCAGGCCGCGCTAAAGGACATGTTCAACGATTTCGACTTCCGCGACGGCGTGAAGCTGGCTGGCGTGAATTCGATCAACTTTGCCCGTGTTCTGGCGCAAATCGTCTACTACTTCTCCGCTGCTGTCAGCCTCGGCGCGCCACATCGCAAAGTCAGTTTTACGGTGCCGACCGGCAATTTCGGTGACATCTTCGCGGGCTACCTTGCAAAGCGTATGGGCCTGCCAATTGACCGTCTGGTTGTCGCCACCAACCAAAACGACATCCTGCATCGTTGCCTGTCGGGCGAGGGGTACTTCAAGGGCGACACCATCCCCTCGATCAGCCCGTCGATGGATATTCAGGTCAGCTCAAATTTTGAACGCGCGCTGTACTATGCGTATGGCGAAGATGGCGGCGCTGTCGCGCAGTTGATGGATGAATTGAAGACCGGCGGCTTTAACGTCAGCCAGGGCGCAATGGAAGCGCTGCGCGAAAGCTTTGACTCGGGCCGTGTATCTGAGGATGAGACCCTGGCGACAATCAAGTCCACTCTGACCCACAGTGCGGAACTGGTTTGCCCGCATACCGCCGTGGGCATCAAAGTTGCAGAAGCACATCGCGCGGCCGACGTTCCGATGATCACACTGGCCACCGCGCACCCCGCAAAATTTCCGGCAGCGGTCGAGAAGGCAAGCGGCACGCATCCGCCTCTTCCATCCCGCATGTCTGATCTATATGAACGTCCGGAACGGGTGACCCGCATCGCCAACGATCTGGGTGCCCTCGAGGATCATATCAAAAGGCATATCGCTGAGTGACTGTCAGACAAGACCAACTGAAGAACGGATTTCGTATCGTCAGTGAACAAATGCCGGGGCTGCAATCTGCGGCCATCGGCATTTGGGTAACCGCCGGCGGGCGGCACGAACGAATCGAACAGAACGGCATCGCCCATTTCCTTGAGCACATGGCGTTCAAGGGAACTGAGCGTCGTTCGGCATTGCAAATCGCCGAGGCGATCGAGGATGTCGGCGGATACATCAACGCCTACACATCGCGCGAAGTGACGGCCTACTATGCCCGTGTTCTGAAAGACGACGTGGCGCTGGCGATGGATGTGATCGGCGACATCGTTCTGAACCCGGTTTTCGACCCGCGCGAGATTGAGGTCGAGCGCGGCGTGATCCTGCAGGAGATTGGTCAGGCCTGTGACACGCCGGACGACGTGATCTTTGACTGGTTGCAGGAGCAGAGCTATCATGATCAACCTCTGGGCCGGACCATTCTGGGTCCGACCGAACGGGTCAGCGCGTTTTCACGAGAGGACCTGTCAGGGTTTGTCGCCGAGCATTACGGCCCGGAACAGATGATCCTGTCGGCGGCTGGTGCGGTCGACCACGACGCGCTGATGAAAGCGGCGGAAGAGATGTTTGGTCACCTGCAACCATGCAAGGGCCTGATCCCAGAAACCGCCCGCTTTACCGGTGGAGAGGCGCGGCAGGAGAAAGAGCTGGAGCAGGCCCATTTTGCGCTTGCGCTGGAAAGTCCCGGCTATCGGGATGACGCGATCTATACCGCGCAGATCTATTCTACTGCTTTAGGCGGCGGAATGTCTTCGCGCCTGTTCCAGGAGGTGCGCGAAACGCGCGGGCTTTGCTACACCATCTTCGCTCAGACCGGAGCATATGCGGATACCGGCAGCACGACGATCTATGCTGGTACGTCGGCAGACCAAGTTGGTGAACTGGCAACCATCACCATCGACGAGATGAAACGCGCCGCCGAAGACATGAGCGCGGAAGAGGTTGCGCGTGCCCGTGCCCAAATGAAGGCCGGGATGTTGATGGGGCTGGAAAGCCCGTCGAACCGGGCCGAACGTCTGGCGCGCCTCGTTCAGATATGGGACCAAGTTCCCTCGCTAGAAGATACGGTTGCTAAGATCGATGCCGTAAGCACCCAAGATGTTCGTGTATTCGCCGAACAAATGGCCGTGCAGGCACGGGCAGCGCTGGCGCTTTATGGCCCGGTCTCGGGCGCACCTACGCTGGCCGAATTGCAGGAGAGGCGTGCGGCGTGATGCTGTTGGGCAGACGCAAGCTGAAACTCGAAACCGAGCGCCTTAGCTTGCGCCCGCCGGTGCATTCCGACTTTAACGACTGGGCGGCGCTGAGGCGCGCGTCGCAGCAATACCTGACCCCGTGGGAGCCGGTCTGGGCCAAGGATCATCTGAGCCGGAAGTCCTTTACGAACCGCGTCTACTGGGCCCAGCGGTCCGTGGCCGGAGGAACTGCGATCCCACTGTTTCTGTTCCGGCGCACTGACGATGTACTTCTGGGGGCCATCACGCTGGACAATGTCCGTCGCGGCCCGGCGCAGGCAGGAACCTTGGGATATTGGACGGGCCAGTCTTTTGCCCGTCAGGGTTACATGCGCGAGGCCATTGGTGCGATCGTTCATCACGCCTTTACCCGACTGGACCTGAGTAGGATAGAGGCTGCCTGCCTGCCCGAGAACAAACCATCACGTGGGTTGCTGGAAAGTTCGGGGTTCAAATACGAGGGCGTGGCGCAGTCGTACCTACAGATCAACGGGCGTTGGCGGACGCATGTGCTGTATGCCAGCTTGCGCTCGGACCGGCGTGGGAAGACGGACGCGGGGTAGGTCTATGGCGCGGGCAAAACAGCCAGTGATCTGGATCAGCGATGCAATGGTGGGCACTGCGGCGTTGAAAGGATTTCATTCTGATCGTTGGGATAATGATCTGAAGTTCACAGCGGACGCAAACACCCGAAATGTCCTAGGAGAGCCGCTTACAGCGGATTTCTTCCCTTCGGAGGTATTTGCCGATTACAAAGACAAAAAAGAGAAGAAGCAACCAGACTTCTTTATGGCTGCGGGTGCATGGACCGTGTCCGCCGCGTGTGCGACAGTTCTGCGCCAGTTTGATCTCGGGGAAGGCAATCTCTACCCGGTCAAACTTTTTCAGCATGATCGTACCACGCTGGTTGAAGGCGAGTATTTTTGTTTGAACTTCGGTGCGCAAAAGGCAGCCGTGCTGACAGATCAATCTCCGCGTATAGACAAACCATATGAAAACCATGACATTTGGGAGCCGCCGGGAGCAATGCAAGACAAGGATATTGCGGTCAGCGCTTCGGCCCTGGATGGTCCTGACATCTGGATAGACACACAAATGCGCCACGCGTTTTTTGTGAGTGATCCGTTGGCACAAGCGTTACGTGTGGCGAAAGTCTCACGTCCCTTCAATCTGCGGAAGTGCATCGTTCTCTGAACTGCTCCTACAAAATGCCAATTCCGTGATTTCACTCACGCGATATCTGCAGGCGTGACTTACCTGTGTTCTGCGCTACACTCCAAACATGCGCTGGGTTGTTGCGGTATTGATGGTGATCTCGGGTGGGGTTTCGGCACAGGAACGGCGGCCGAGCCATTGCATTGCCATCGCAGATGCCGCACCGGGGATTGAGTATATTCACAAAGCAGCCTGGCAGGACCCGGTGCCGGAGTTCTCGGTTCGGATTAGCTATATTGCTCACGCGTCCTTTCTGATTCAGACGCAGGGCGGGTTGAACGCGGTGACGGATTTCACCGGTTTCATCGGCAGCGCGGATCTGATCCCGGACGTGGTGACGATGAATCATGCCCACGGCACCCATTGGACCGCCCACCCGGACCCAGCCATTCCGAATGTGTTACCGGGGTGGGGCGAGTTCGGGCAGGGGATCGAACACTATCTTGATTTGGGAGAGATGCTGATTCGCAATGTCTCGACCGATATCCGATCCTCTTATGGCGGTGTGGAAGAGCGCGGAAACTCTATCTTTGTTTTTGAGGTTGAAGGGTTGTGCATTGGTCATCTGGGTCACCTGCACCACGTGCCGTCAGATGAACAATTTGCCGCATTGGGCCGTTTGGATGTTGTGATGGCTGCTGTGGATGGCGGTACGACGATGCCGTTGCCGGAAATGATCACGGTTTTGAAGCGACTGAAAAGTTCGATCATCATTCCGATGCATTGGTTTTCAAGCTTTTCACTGGACCGGTTTCTGGTCGATATCCGCGAAGATTTTCCGGTTCAACGCAAAGGGGAGTCTGAGATCACAGTGTCCCTGCGCACGTTGCCCGACCGCCCGACAGTTGTGGTGCTTGAGCCGCAATACCTCATTGAACTGGAATAGGGCTTGTGGGCGCACGGCTGCTTGGGCAAGGAAAGGGTATGAAACTGAACCCTGCCGATGATACTTTTGCCCAGTCGATCCGCGCGGCGATCGGTGACGATGTTCTGCACCCCGTCGAGGCCCGATATCTGGAAGAGCCGCGCCGAAGGTTTGCGGGCCATGTGGGCGTTCTGGCCCTGCCGAGGTCGGTAGAACAGGTTTCGACGCTCGTTCAGTTGGCCTCGGACGCGTCGGTTCCTATCGTGCCTTATGGCGGCGGGACCGGGCTGGTCGGCGGGCAGGTGATGGCTGACGGTCCGGCCCCGTTGCTTATTTCACTGGAGCGGTTGTCTGCCATCCGGGCGGTCTATCCGACCGAGAACATTCTAATCGCCGAGGCCGGTGCCATTCTTGCCGATGTTCAGGCCGCCGCGGAACAGGTGGATCGGCTGTTCCCCCTTGCGTTGGCTGCACAGGGATCGTGCCGGATCGGCGGCAATCTTGCGACGAATGCGGGCGGGGTTAATGTCCTGCGCTACGGCAATGCGCGAGATTTGTGCTTGGGGCTTGAGGCCGTCTTGCCGAACGGTGAGATCTGGCATGGTCTGAGCCGTTTGCGTAAGGATAATACCGGGTACGATCTGCGCAACCTCCTGATCGGAGCGGAAGGTACGCTGGGGATCATCACAGCCGCGTCGTTGAAGCTGTCCCCACGGCCGGCTGAAACTGGCACTGCGATGTTCCGCGTGGCCTCGCCTGAGGCTGCCATTGATTTGCTGGCGCTGGCACGTGATCAGGTGGGCGAGGGGGTCAGCACCTTTGAGCTGATCCATAAGCAAGGCCTGCAGTTCCTGTCCGAGGTTTTGCCCGATATCCGTCAGCCCTTTGACGACCAGCCCGAATGGATGGTGCTGGTGGAGTTGGGACTTTCCGGCGGCGTGTCAGCGTCAGAAGCGCTGATGGCGGTGTTCGAGGCTGCAGAAGCGCGCGGGCTAGTAGATGATGCGGTCATAGCTCAAAGCGAAGCGCAACGAATGGAACTTTGGGCGGTGCGTGAGCAGATCCCTGAGGCCAACCGATTGATCGGTTCGGTCTCAAGCCATGATATCTCGGTCCCGATTTCGGATATCCCCGCGTTTATCCGGCGTGGGTCCGAGGTGGTCAATGCGTTGGGGACATTCCGTATCAATTGCTTTGGACATTTGGGCGACGGCAATCTGCACTACAACGTGTTTCCGCCGCAGGGGCACAACCGCGCGGAATATGATACCCAGCGGTATAGTGTAAAGCGCGCGGTGCATGATCTGGTGCATGAATTCGGTGGGTCGGTTAGCGCTGAGCACGGCATAGGCCGTTTGAAAACGGATGATTTGGAGAATTATGGCGATCCGGTAAAACTGTCTGCAATGCGTGCGATCAAAGCTGCCCTTGACCCAAAGGGGATCATGAATCCAGGCGCCGTACTAAAGGTGTAGGCGCGACCCACTTCGCGTGGGCCGCGCGCTGATATTACGATTCAGGCAGAATAACCTTATCAATCACGTGGATGACGCCGTTCGACGTTTCGATATCGGCCTGCACAACGTTGGCGTCGTTGACCATCACGCCGTTGTCCAGATCAATCTTGACTTCTCCGCCCTGTACGGTTGCAGCTGTCATGTTATCGGACAGATCGCCTGACATCACTTTTCCCGGCACCACGTGATAGGTCAGGATGGCGACCAGCTGATCCTTGTTCTCGGGTTGCAGAAGGGTCTCGACTGTGCCCTCGGGCAAGGCTGCAAAGGCGTCATCGGTCGGAGCAAACACGGTGAAAGGGCCTTCACCTTTCAGGGTATCTACAAGTTCTGCGGCCTGAACGGCGGCGACGAGTGTTTCAAAGCTGCCTGCGCCGCTTGCGGTGTCGACAATATCCTTGGAGTGACCATCAGCATAAGCGGCCGTTCCTACGAAAAAGCTTGCGACACCGGCAATTGCGAGTTTGCGAAACATGGTTTGATATCCCTTGTTGGAATGCCCTTGGTGGCATCAACCGGGATACGGGGCGTCATCGAAGGAAGATCACTGAATATGTCGATAAGTTCGGGTTGGTCCAATGAAAAACCGCGCTAAGCCAGCGGGTTTCAGGTTTCAACTCACGATTTTGTGAATGTGCGGGCTGTCAAAGGCCTTCGAATTCGCACAAGACTTGGACATCCATTCCCATGTCTTCCAATGCCTTGCGCCCGCCCAATTCGGGCAAGTCGATAATGAACGAGCATGAGACGATCTCGCCCCCCAACCGTTCGATCAGTTTGATGCCTGCGGCAGCGGTGCCTCCTGTTGCCAGCAGATCATCGACCACGAGGATTTTTTCGCCCGGCTGGATGGCGTCGTCGTGGATTTCGACAATCGCCTCGCCGTATTCCAACTTGTAATCTTGGCTGATCGTAGTTCCCGGCAGCTTGCCCTTTTTGCGGATGGGCACGAAACCGACGCTGAGCTGGTGCGCGATCGCGCCGCCAAGGATAAAGCCGCGCGCCTCAAGGCCAACGACTTTGTCGATGCGCTCACCGGCATAGGGGTGTAGCATCTGATCAATCGCCATGCGGAAACCGCGCGGATCCGCGAACAGGGTCGTTACGTCCCGGAACATGATCCCCTCATGTGGGAAATCCACGATGGTCCGAATGTAATCTTTGACCGACTTGTTTCTGGACATGGCCCACCTCTCTGGCGTCAAAACACGCTGGGCTGTTTGGCCCATTGGTGTGAGTCATGCAAGGAAAGATTGCCGCCCCCTACTTGGGGCGTTTCGACTGGCCGTTGTCGCGGTTCAGTGTATCGGGCATCCACGTCAGGTAAGGATTGTGCCACTTGCACTGATCTTTCAAAAATCGCCTGAGCGACATGAAGGTTCATTGCCACAACCTTCTTTTGTTGTTAGGTGCTCGTGAATTACAAATTCTATGCGAAGTATATACAAAGACTATCTTGTATGTCTGGGGTTTTGATGGAAATGGGACGCGTGGGAACGAAAGACGGCAAGGTTTCAACCAAGAAAAACAGTCAGTTGGTCCTGCGGCTGGACAAGGATGAACGGGACGAGTTTGTTCAGCTATGCAAAGAGCTGGACACGTCGGCCGCGCGAGAAATCCGGCGGTTCATTCGCGGGTTCATGAAGGAACACGCTGAGGGCTGAGCCCTCAGGCCGGGCGGCGCAGGACAGCCGTGGCCACACCCATCCCGATTAATGCCAGCCCTCCGAACCGGGTCATAGCGGTGATGACGCCTGAACGGCCGATCATCTTGCGCAGGTGGTCCGCCAAAAGGGCGTATGCCAGCGAATTCAGCCATGCCAGCCCCACAAAGGTTACGATCAGGATAGCAAATTGCGGTCCGAGCGGGTCATCTAGGCGCAGAAACTGAGGAACGAAAGCGATAAAAAACGCGATAGATTTCGGGTTCAACGCGGTGACCGCGGCAGCATGGCCAAAAACGCTGTGTGCGGTGACATTGCGCCCGGTGTCCACAGTCTCAAGCCCGCCTGATGGCGCGCTGCGCAACAGTTTGATCCCCAGCCAGACCAAATAGGCGGCACCGACCCATTTGAGGGCTGTGAACAAAGTGGCCGAAGCCAGGACCAGCGCGCCAAGCCCCAAAAGAGAGGCCGTCATAGCCACCAGATCTCCAACAGCTACACCCGTCGCCGAAGCGACAGCCACGCTGCGACCTTTGGACAGGGCATAGCTGAGCACCAGCAAGACCGTTGGGCCTGGGATCAATAGTAGGGCAGTAGATGCAGCGACAAATGCGAGCCAAAGGTCAAGGGACATCGGAAATCCTGTGAATACGTTTCCCGCAGCAAGCCCGGACCAGCGCGCAAGGTCAAGCCCTGCGTGGTTGTGTGGTCAAACGCATCAAAGCCTCTAGCGGGCCGCTTTTGAACTTTCGAGACCACAAAATCGCAAAGCCCGAGGATGCCGCGCAAAACGCAAACGCGCAGCCCACGATTTGAGCGGCGTTCAGTGATCCATTCAGCAAACCCGCCTCTTCTAATATGCCCATGCCGATCAGGATGTGCGCCATATAGAGCGTCAGGCTCTGCCGACCGGGCGCGGTCAGGGCTGGGCCGATGCGCAACTTTTCGATCTTGGGCCAAAGCTTCAACAGCAATCCGATCACCACGCAAGCCGAGCCGGTTCCGGCAATAATGTAGAACGGTCCCGGTGGGATGGACGCGGTTCCCAGATAGATCACCAGATCAGGGTCCGAGGCCAACATTTGCGGAAACAGGGCAAATACGGCAACTCCGAACCCCCACATGATCAGCCTGTGTTGAATGCAGATCGTGTGCAGTTCGGATCGTCCAATAGCCATTCCGATCAACAGGAACGCCGCCCAGGGAAGGACCGGGTGCCAGCCGTTGAAAAACAGGTTACGCAAAAAACCGGGCAGGGTCCAAAGGTCGGTGTATGTCAGCGTTTCCCAGTCCCAGCCAAGGTCGTAGTTGAAAATCATGACGGCGAGGACAGCCAGCGCCACCACCCCAACTGAACCCAACCACAATGCACGGGTTGGTGCCGTCAGGAAAGCAGCGCCAACAACGAAGTACACGGCGTAGAAATGCAGGATATCGGCGTCAAATACGGTCATGTTGATCAGGCCGAGCGCGAACAGAAACACCGCGCGCCGTAGCAGCACCGACGCTGAAACAGAGGATAACCCAATTCCGATGCCGGCCAGGATGACGAACAAAGCGGCGGCGCGGCCTTCCAGCAAATCGATCAGGGTCGAGGCCCAGTCATTGCCAGGGGCGACCTGAGCGGCGATGCGGAAATTCACCAGAACCATTCCACAAAACGCCAGAAACCGGGCTGCGTCCAATGCCTCAAGTCGCTTCATGCTATCCCTCTGTTTTGCCAGCGTTTTGACGGTGCCGTGCGAACCACAGATCGGTGCAGTACAGGAGATATTTCAAGGTGAAGGGCAAAAAAGAGCCGGGGCTGTGCAACGCGGCAACAAGTTTTAAGATTGGATTAAGTGTAACCCGCGCGGCTTGAAACGGTTCCTTGGGCCACCGACCTTGGATCGTACGCAACACTTCGGAGAGGCCGATGGTTCAAACAGATCAAACACGCGCGAACGCGGCACCTAAAACCAGCCACTCACGGCTTACCCACCTAAAGGGCGCGCTGATCCTTTTGGTTCCGGTCCTCGCGGTGATCTATGCGGGCGTCGTGGGGTACATGTATGTGAACCAGCAATCGTTGTTGTTCAAACCGGACGGAGAATTACCAGCGCCCAACACGGTAGGATTGGCTGATGTGGAGTCCGTTTCCTTCACAATGTCCGATGGCGTTACGCTGACCGCGTGGTCCGCCCCGCCCGCGACCGATGATGCGCCGACAGTTTTGTTCTTTCATGGCCAATCGGGCAACCTGGGCGACCGCGCCGATCGGATGAGAGAGATCCTCAACAGTGGCTTCGGCCTGCTGGCCCCCAGCTATCGTGGATATCCGGGCAGCGAGGGCGAACCGTCCGAGATGGCGCTAATTTCCGACGGCATCCAGATGTATGACCAGTTAGATCGCCAAGGTGCGGACGTTGTGTTGCACGGCCAAAGTCTTGGAACAGCCGTTGCGACCGCCGTAGCTGAACAGCGCCCAAATGCACAGCTGCTGGTGCTTGAGGCACCCTTTACGGCCACGGTGGACGTCGCGGCGGAAAGATATCCCTGGCTACCGGTACATGCCCTGATGCGGGATCAGTTCGCGACCCGTGATCTAATCGAGAACGTCACCGTTCCGACTTTGATATTCCACGGGACCGAGGATGAAACGGTTCCACTGCATCACGGCGAAGCTTTGGCCGCGATGGCCGGGGAGACGGCGCAGATCTATGTCATCCCGGACGGCACCCACAACGACCTCTGGTCGCACGGTTTGTGGGATAAGGTTCAACAGTCCTTGCCAGCCAACTAAAGTTGCCGGTCAGAGAATCCGACCAGCAACAGCATCCAATTTTGCCAACACGGTGGGATCACGTTTCTCCGGTGCGGTCAGGATGGCATATTCCAGTGCCCGGTCGCAGCCATGAGGGCAGGGCGCGCGGTCAGCGCCCAGCAGATCGGGCAGACCTTTGACAAGCGCACGGCCTTTCTCGGCATTGCCGGTTAGTGTGGCGATGATGGCGGTGACGTCCACCTCGCCGTGGTCCGGATGCCAGCTGTCGTAATCGGTGACCATCGCGATCGAGGCATAGCAAAGCTCGGCCTCGCGAGCGAGTTTGGCCTCGGGCATGTTGGTCATGCCGATCACGTCGCAGCCCCAGTGTTCGCGGTACATCTTGGATTCCGCCAGTGTTGAGAATTGCGGCCCCTCCATCGCCAGATAGGTGCCGCCGCGATGAATGGTGATCCCGGCAGCCTTTCCAGCAGTTTCACATGCGTCCGACAAGCGTGGACAAGTGGGGTGCGCGACGCTGACATGGGCGACGCATCCGGTGCCGAAAAAGCTCTTGTCCCGCGCAAAAGTTCTGTCAATGAACTGATCGACGATTACGAAATCCCCAGGCGCCATATGCTCGCGGAACGAGCCACAGGCCGAGACAGAGATCACGTCTGTCACACCAAGCCGTTTCAAAGCATCGATATTCGCACGATAAGGCACTTCAGTAGGGGAATGCACGTGGCCGCGCCCGTGACGAGGCAGAAAGGCCATCTCAACGCCATTCAGCGATCCGGTCAGGATCTGATCTGATGGATCACCCCATGGGGTTTCGACCGTAACCCATTCCGCTTTTTCCAAACCGTCGATGTCGTAAATGCCTGATCCGCCGATGATCGCGATTTTGGTCTGGGTCATGGCTGCTCTCCGTGAAAAACTGTTGTAAGAGTTCTGCGTGGCAGCCGCGGGTTTGGCAAGTGGCTTCAAGAGTTTGTGTAACTTGCTTGCTAGCTATGCGGTTTACGCATATCAGGGTCCCGCTGGGTGCAGTATCTAATGTCAGGTATGACAGGTAAAAGGCATCTTTCGCGCGAACAAACAACCCCACAGGACGTCTCATGCCCCGAGCCATGCTGGCAAGCTTTGCCAATCGTATAGCCAAACCCGATCTCCGCTGGATGCCGGATGAGGGGCTGACCGTCTCGCGCCTGCGGATTGAGCTGTTGTCGGGCCTGACGGTTGCGCTGGCGCTGGTCCCCGAAGCGGTGGCGTTTGCCTTTGTCGCAGGTGTGCACCCGTTGGTCGGACTGTATGCCGCGTTCATGGTGGGCTTGATCACGGCGCTGATCGGCGGTCGACCTGGTATGATCTCCGGCGCAACCGGCGCTCTGGCTGTTGTGATGGTGGCGTTGGTGGCTGAACACGGTGTGGAATACCTGTTCGCCACGGTGGTTCTGATGGGTGTTTTGCAGGTCATTGCAGGCGCGATGCATTGGGGCCGGTTCATCCGACTGGTGCCGCATCCGGTGATGCTGGGGTTTGTGAATGGTCTGGCCATCGTGATTTTTCTGGCCCAGATGGGGCAGTTCAAGGTTCCGGGCACCATGGAAAACACCGGCCACGGCCTAAGCGGTGGTGAATGGCTGTCGGGCCTGCAGCTTTACACGATGTTGGGTCTGGTTGCCCTGACGATGGCCGTGATCTGGGTCATGCCGCGTATAACGCGTATCGTGCCCGCACCATTGGCCGGGATCGTTGTCGTGGCTGCGCTGGTGATCGGCTTTGGACTTGATGTGCCGCGCGTCGGTGATCTGGCGTCTATCGAGGGTGGTCTGCCCGCATTCCACATCCCGATGGTGCCGCTGAACTGGGAAACCTTCGAGATCATCCTGCCTTACGCTGTCATTCTGGCAGCCATCGGCTTGATTGAATCCCTGCTGACCCTGAACCTCGTTGGTGAAATCACCGGCAAGCGCGGAGGGGCCTCGCAAGAATGCATTGCGCAGGGTGTGTCCAATGTAGCGACTGGATTCTTCGGCGGCATGGGCGGTTGTGCGATGATCGGTCAGTCGATGATCAATGTAAAATCCGGCGGTCGTACCCGTATCGCCGGGATTGCTGCGGCCCTGTTCCTGCTGGTGTTCATCTTGTTCGCCTCACCGCTGATTGAGCAGATTCCGCTGGCCGCGCTGGTTGGTGTGATGTTCATGGTCGTGATCGGGACCTTTGCCTGGAACTCGTTCAAGATCATGCGCAAGGTGCCCCTGATGGATGCGTTCGTCATTGTTCTGGTGACTGTTGTGACCGTGATGGAAGACCTTGCGGTTGCCGTTGTTGTAGGTGTGATCGTCTCAGCTCTTGCCTATGCCTGGAACAATGCGAAACGCATCCATGCGGTCAGACGGGACTCGGAGACGGAAGAAGGCGCAAAGGTCTATGAGATTCAGGGGCCTTTGTTCTTTGGTTCGTCCGACGGATTCATTGAACTGTTTGATATTCAGAACGACCCTGACACTGTAATCGTGGACTTTGCCGAAAGCCGCGTCGTGGATCAATCCGCGCTGCAAGCCATCGAAAACATCGCTGGCAAATACGAGGCTGCGGGCAAACGCGTCATGCTGCGCCACCTCAGCCGGGATTGCCACAAACTGCTGAACAAGGCCGGCCACCTTGTGGTCGATAGCGACGATGACCCGGACTACGAACTGGCCGTCGATTACTCGGTCCGCACGGGTGTGCTGGGCGGGCATTGATTGCAAAAGGCGGCCACTTCGGCCGCCTTTTACTTTGGAGCAATCCGTTCCAATTCTTCAATATTACCAGACAGAAGCGCCTCTTCGGCTTCGGCGATCTTCTCGGCGGGCCAATCCCACCAGTTCAATGCTAAAAGCCGGTCGATGGTGTCCTTTTCGAACCGGAACCGCCGCACTTCGGCAGGGTTCCCGGTAATGATCGCATATGGCGGTACGTTTCCGCGAACAACAGACCCGGCACCAATAATTGCCCCCGAACCGATCTGCGCACCGGGCAGGATCATCGCGCCATAGCCAATCCAGACATCGTGGCCGATGAGAGTGTCGCGCGTGTCCGGCTGAAACCCGGTCATTCCGTCCGGGTCGAACACTGGAAACGGAAAGCACGTTAATCCATCCATTGAATGATTGGCCGATGATGTGATGAAACGTACGCCATGGGCGATCTGACAGAACTTCCCCAGCACTAGCTTTTCTTGCGAAAACGGAAACAGGTAGGGGGCAAGTCGTTGCGCCCAATCCTCGGGCGCATCAAAATCCGATGCGTAGCTGTATTCTCCGGCCTGAAACTTGGGATGGTCAATCGCTTCAGACAGGAAAACCGTGCCCTTGTGATCAGAGCCATCAGGGAGCGTTATCGGGTATCTGCGTAAGTGGTCAGGAATTGGCATCAGTCATCCGGTCGTGAAAGGCTGAACAGCTCGGTGACCACTGAATAGTCCCGGTACCCAAGCCTTGCCAGCGGTTGAAATGTTGTGACGTCGAACATGCCGTCTTTCAGGCAATCGTCGCGCAGATGTACGCCGGTTACTTCTCCGAACACCACCCGATTGGCCTCGCCCGGAAGGGACACGATCTGGGTTAGCTTGCATTCCAGCGCTGCCGGAGCCCCATCGATCCGGGCGCATGGGATGGTTTCGCATTCCACGGGGGTGAGGCCTGCATGGCCAAATTCGTCGACATGTTTCGGCAGGCCTGCTGAGCTGGCATTCATCGCGTCGCGATGTGCGTGGGCCACGACGTTTACACAAAACACCCCCGTTGCCTTGATATTGGCAAGACTGTCTTTCGTGCCGTCCTGATCGTGTTTGGTTCCGGTTGAAGCAAACATCACCTGCGGCGGGGTGTAAGCAACGCCGTTGAAAAACGAATACGGAGCCAGATTGTTGATCCCATCTGTGTCACGTGTGGAAATCCAGCCGATCGGCCGCGGCGTGATAATGGCGTTGAACGGATTGTGCGGCAGGCCGTGGCCGTCTTCGGGGCGATAGAACATATGGTCTCCAAGCGTTTGCCCAAGGCGTACCGAAGTGCTAGGGCGATTGCCAGCTAGGAAAAGAGGGCAGGGTGCAGCAGTTCGTGATCAGGCCGGAAGAGCCGGATGATTGGTGGGAGGTCGAGGCCCTCTACGACCTGTGCTTTGCACCGGGGCGCGAGGCGCTGTCCTCGTATCGTCTGCGCGATGATGTTCCGTCGGTGTCGGGCCTTTCCCTTGTTGCGCGCGACGGGCAAGGCATTCTGGCCGGTGCGATCCGGTTCTGGCCTGTGCATGTGGGCGATCACGACGCTTTGTTGCTGGGTCCCGTGGCGGTGCACCCGACCCACCAGGGCGAAGGCCTTGGCGGATTCCTGATCCATCAGGGGCTTGAGGCTGGTCGCGAAATTGGCTGGCAAAGGGTGATGCTGGTGGGCGATGCGCCTTATTATGCGCGTTTCGGGTTCACCCGGCTTTCCGGTGTGGAAATGCCGCCCCCAACAAACCCTGACCGGGTCTTAGGCGTGGAATTGAGCCCCGGTGAATGGTTGAATGTGCGTGGCACGGTCACACGCTGGTCGCGCTGAGCTATTGAAACCACGCCATTTAGCCCCGATGTTTAACGGCAGGAGGGCTTAAATGCAGGACGTGCTTCTAGTCGAAAAGCTGGATACCGATGCTGAATTGGATCGGTTGGCCAAATATTGCAGAACAGCCGGAGGTCCGGGCGTTAAACTGTTGAACAGTTTGGGAGGTTCGGCGGAATCGCTACTGGAACAACTTCCTGTATCTGTGCGGGAGGGGCTTACAGGGGCCACGGAACAGGCGCTTTGGCTAGCGATGCATGCAGCCGAGGGGTCTCGCCGGGCTGTTCCTGATCAAAAGCCCTGGGTCAACACCGCTGTCGCAACGGCGATGGGGGCTGCTGGCGGCATGGGTGGCGTGTCGACTGCCCTGATGGAATTGCCTGCAACAACGGCCATGCTGTTGCGTGCCATTCAGGGTGCGGCGTTCCGCGAAGGGTTCGATCCGTCCGAAGAAGGCGTCAAATTTGATTGCGTTCGGGTCCTATCTGCAGCCGGACCTCTGTCTTTTGACGATGGCGCCGATCTAGGTTTCTTTTCGGTCCGCCTGACGTTGACTGGCCCTGCGATGCAAAAGCTGATTGCAGCGGTAGCGCCGCGACTGTCCATTGTACTGGGCCAGAAGCTGGCAGCGCAATCGATACCGGTCCTGGGTGCGATCGCAGGTGGTGGAACAAACTACGTCTACACCCGATATTATCAACAGGTGGCGCGCGTTCACTTCGGGTTGCGGCGACTGGCAATCGATGCCGATATCCCGCATGAAGATCTGGTTCGGAAATTGGCTGCTCGGGTCTGAAGCCTGTCTAAACTCTTGGAAGAAACCGCACCATATGGTATTCTGACCCCAGCCGGCCGCTAAATGTATAAAAACCTCAAAGGTCGGCGATTGAGGATGAAAGCAGTTTGAAAGGTGGTGCGGCGTGATCGGTGCGAGGCAACCGACGTGTCTGCAGGGAAGCGAACAGCACCTGCGACTTAAGCATCAATCGGCAGCCCTATGCTATCGCATCAAACACGGAAAGCTCAGGGTTTTGCTGATCACAACGCGCAAATCCAAGCGCTGGATCATACCGAAGGGCTGGCTGATCGAGGATATGACACCGTCGCAAGCCGCCAGACGAGAAGCTTGGGAAGAGGCTGGGGTTAAAGGCGATTGTGCAAACAAGCCCATGGGCCGTTTCACATACCTGAAATCCCGCTCGGGTATGAGCCCCATGGTTTGTCTGGTGGATGTCTTTCCCCTCTGTGTTACGTCGATTGCGCCTGAATTTCCTGAATGGGCCCAACGAAAGCGAAAGTGGGTTTCGCCTAAAAAAGCGGCCTCTCTGGTGAAATCGCGTGAACTGTCCCTTTTGTTACGCCGTCTTGGCCCAATTCTACACTGACTCGCCTTGCGAAGGGCTTGATCTTGCCATGTCTGTCGGTATCTATTTGCCTACCGGAAAATGGACGGACCATGATTCAATATTCGCTGAAATGCAGCCGCGACCATACATTTGACAGTTGGTTTCAATCGGCAGCCGCTTACGACAAACTCGCCTCCGCAGGTATGGTGACCTGCGTTGTGTGTGGTGACGCGCAAGTAGATAAGGCCATCATGACCCCTCGCGTTCGTCCGGCTCGCAATGCTCAGACAACTGAACCACAAAGCAAACAGGTGGATGTCGCGACCCCGTCGCCAGATATCGAGAAGGTGCTGGCCGATCTGCGCCGCAAGGTCGAGGAAAACTCGGACTATGTCGGTAAGGACTTTGCCAAAGAGGCGCGTAAGATTCATTTGGGCGATGCGCCCGAACGCGCGATTTATGGCGAAGCCAAGCCCGATGAGGCCAAAGCGCTGATTGACGATGGCGTGCCGGTTTCGCCGCTTCCTTTCCTACCCACCCGTAAAACGAACTGACCCATGCATATCGTTATCACCGGGGCTAATCGCGGAATTGGACAAGCTCTGGCGGGTCGTTACCGCGCGCAGGGGCATGACGTTACCGGAACCGCCCGGGACACCAGCGCGCAGGTCGTGCTGGATGTAACCGACCCGGCGCAGCAGGCTGCTATGGCCGAAGGGCTGGCAGATCGCCCGGTTGATCTGTTGATCTGCAACGCCGGGGTTTATCTGGACAAAGGCCACGGCATTGATGGCTATCCTGCCGACATGTGGGCGCAGAGTTTTGCGACGAACGTAACGGGCGTCTTCCTGACCGTGCAGGCGCTTTTGCCCAACCTTCGGGCTGCGCCGGGCAAGGTTGCGATCCTGTCGTCCCAGATGGCGTCGCATACGCGCGCGCCCGGTGGCAGCTATATCTATCGCGCGTCCAAAGCGGCGGCTCTGAATCTGGGGCGCAATCTGGCGACGGATCTGCGCGCGGATGGAGTCGCAGTTGGCATCTACCATCCGGGTTGGGTGCAGACGGATATGGGGGGCACTCAGGCTGAGATCACAGTTGATCAGGCTGCCGACGGGCTGCTTGACCGCTTTGGGGCATTGTCACTTGCCACAACCGGGTGTTTTGAAACCTGGGACGGTCAGCCGCACGCTTATTGACGTTTCAAAGCCGCCGTGGGGATTTCGTAAACTTCATCGGGGTCGATGAAGACCACTGTCAGGTCACCCCGTGTTTCGTGACTGATCCGGGCAGGTGAGCTGCTGGAGGTCGGTACGCCATCGGTGAAATAGATGCTGCGTACTTCGGCGCCGCCCAGCCCCACTGCCAAGGTCGTGGTACCGTCGTCATGGTGGCGCAGTTCGGCGTGGCAGCTGCTTAGCGCTGCACCGGCTTTGGCACAGGGCACCGTGCCCAGTGCATTCTTGCCGTCGGTTGCAGCCAGCGTTGAGACCTGTGCAAAGGCGGATGAGGATAAAAGGACGAGGGCTGCGGCAGCGCGGATCATGGAGAACCTCTGGGAATAAATGCGAGTTGCAGGCTGACAGCCTCTTGGTCGGTTGTAAAGCGATCAGGTGCGGCCATCCGATTGGTTTTGAACTCTTGCCCTTGCGGCCCCCCTCGCATAAGACGCACGGGACCAGAAATCCAAGGCGCGGAGACACTTGCCCCCATGCCCTTACTCGTGATGAAATTTGGCGGCACTTCGGTTGCCAACCTTGACCGTATCCGCCGCGCAGCCAAGCGCATCGGCGTCGAAGTGGCGAAGGGCTATGACGTGATCGTCATCGTCTCGGCGATGTCCGGCAAGACAAACGAGCTTGTGGGCTGGGTCGATGAAACATCACCGTTGTACGATGCGCGGGAATATGATGCCGTCGTTTCCTCGGGTGAGAATATCACCGCTGGCCTGATGGCGTTGACGTTGCAGGAAATGGATGTCCCGGCCCGCAGCTGGCAGGGCTGGCAGGTTCCGCTGTTGACCACGAGTGCCCACAGCCAGGCCCGGATCGAGGAAATCCCGACCGATAACCTGAACCAGAAATTTGGCGAGGGCATGAAAGTTGCTGTTGTCGCAGGCTTTCAGGGCATCAGCCCGGAAGGCCGTATCACGACCCTGGGCCGAGGTGGGTCGGACACCACCGCCGTGGCATTTGCCGCCGCCTTCGGTGCCGAGCGGTGCGACATCTACACGGATGTTGACGGTGTCTATACCACCGACCCGCGCATCTGCGAGAAGGCACGCAAGCTGGACCGTATTTCGTTCGAGGAAATGCTGGAATTGGCCTCGTTGGGGGCAAAGGTGCTGCAAACCCGCTCGGTCGAATTGGCGATGCGGTATAAGGTGAAACTGCGCGTTCTCTCAAGTTTTGAGGAACAATCCGACGAGGCTGGTACGCTGGTCTGCGATGAGGAGGATATCATGGAATCCAATGTTGTGGCCGGTGTGGCCTATTCCCGCGACGAAGCCAAGATGACCGTTGTCTCGGTGGCTGACCGCCCGGGCATCGCGTCGATCATTTTTACCGCGCTTAGCGATGCGGGCGTGAATGTCGATATGATCGTGCAGAACATCTCGGACGAAGGGCGCACGGACATGACCTTTTCCTGCCCCACCGATCAGGTGGCCCGCGCCGAACAGGCATTGCTGGCGATCAAGGATGCGGGTGAGTTGAATTATGCCGAACTGGTCGCGGATCAGGATGTCTGCAAGGTCTCGGTCGTGGGTATCGGTATGCGCTCGCAGTCGGGCGTGGCGGCCAAGATGTTCAAGATACTCTCGGATGAGGGGATCAATATCAAGGTCATTACAACCTCCGAGATAAAAATTTCCGTCCTAGTCGACAGGAAATACATGGAACTTGCTGTTCAGGCACTGCATGATGCCTTTGAATTGGACAAGGCGGCCTGAGCATTTCAGCCAAAGGTCTCGCCTGATTCCGTAATTTGGGTGGGATATGGCGGAAGGCACCGAAACTGAATCCCGCAAGCTGCTGGGGCGGCTGCGCGAAGAGATGGCGAGTGAAGCCGCCGGTCAGGAACGTCTTGACCGGATCACGCATCTGATTGCCGACAGTATTCGGGCCGAGGTGTGCTCGATCTACCTGTTCCGGGATGCCGACACCCTTGAGCTTTGCGCGACTGAAGGGTTGTCGCCAGAGGCGGTTCACAAAACACGTATGCGGTTGGGTGAAGGGCTTGTGGGTCATGTTGCGCAATCCGGCAAGGTCGTGAACACCGCCGACGCGCCTTCGACCAAAGGGTTTCGGTACATGCCGGAAACCGGCGAAGAGAGGTTCTCGTCCTTCATTGGGGTGCCGATCCAGCGTTTGGGTGAAAAGCTGGGCGTACTGGTCGTTCAATCCCGTGATGCGCGCGTGTACTCTGCTGACGAGGTCTATGCGTTGGAAGTGGTCGCCATGGTTCTGGCCGAGATGACCGAGCTTGGTGCCTTTGTGGGCGAGGGCGCAGCGCTTTCACCCCGGCACCAGCAATCGGTGCAATTTGAGGGGGGACCAGCACAGGAAGGATCTGCCGAAGGGCATGTCTGGTTGCATGAACCCCGTGTTGTCGTCACCAACCCGATTGCCGACGATCCCCATCGCGAACGCGAACGTCTGAACGAAGCCGTGGATGAGCTGCGCGTGGGTGTCGACAAGATGCTTGAGATTTCGCAGGGCGGTGACACGGAACAATTGCAGGTTCTGGAAGCCTATCGCATGTTCGCCAATTCCAAAGGCTGGATGCGCCGGATGGAGGAGGATATTGCCCTCGGCCTTAGCGCCGAAGCGGCGGTTGAGAAAGAACAATCGCAAGCCCGCGCCCGCATGGGGCAGGTTACCGACCCCTATCTGCGGGAACGGCTGGCAGATCTGGATGACCTCAGCAACCGGCTGCTGCGGATTCTGACCGGGCAGGGGGGCACTAACGGGGCCGACTTGCCACCGGATCCGATTCTGGTTGCCCGAAATATCGGGCCTGGGGATCTGTTGGAATATGGTCGCTCGTTGAAAGGGATCGTTCTTGAGGAAGGCTCGGTCGGTAGCCACGCCACGATTGTGGCCCGCGCCCTTGCAATTCCACTAGTGGTTCACGTTGGGCACATCACGACCGAGGCGTTGAACGGAGATCATATTCTGGTCGATGGCGATCAGGGCATGGTCCAACTGCGTCCGGAAGATACGGTTGTTTCCGCGTTTCGCGATAAAATCGCTATGCAGGCCAAAGCGCAGGAACGCTATGCCTCGATCCGCGATACTCCGACAGTGACGCGCGATGGTGAGCGGATCAATCTGGTTATGAACGCGGGCCTGATGGCCGATCTGCCGTCGCTGGGAAA
Organism: Ruegeria sp. CDSB013; assembly: GCF_059611165.1. Classification (NCBI taxonomy): domain Bacteria; kingdom Pseudomonadati; phylum Pseudomonadota; class Alphaproteobacteria; order Rhodobacterales; family Roseobacteraceae; genus Ruegeria; species Ruegeria sp. CDSB013. The sequence continues at coordinate 50,094 of NZ_JBXWPA010000008.1, forward strand.
TTCCGGGGCCGAGGGTGTGGGCCTGTTCCGCACCGAGCTTCAGTTCCTGATCCGCAATCAGATGCCCAAGCGGTCCGAGCTTGTGACACAGTATCAACGCGTAATGGATGCTGCTGGCGACATGCGCGTTGTGTTCCGCACACTGGATATCGGGTCGGATAAAGTTCTGCCCTATATGAAGCACGTCGAAGAGCCGAACCCGGCTTTGGGCTGGCGCGCTATTCGCGTTGGTCTGGACAAACGCGGCGTGATGCGGATGCAGTTGCAGGCGTTGATGCGTGCAGCCAATGGGCGGCCTTTGACAATCATGTTCCCGTTTGTGGCGCAGGCCGAAGAATACCGTGAGGCACGTTGGGAAGTGAACAAGACCATCGAACGCGAAAAGCGTCTTGGTCATGTGCTGCCAGAATCGATCGAAGTTGGCGCAATGCTGGAAACGCCATCTCTCGCCTTTGCCCCGCAGAAGTTCTTTGACGAGGTGGATTTCGTCTCGATCGGGGGCAACGACCTGAAACAGTTCTTTTTTGCCGCTGACCGCGAAAACGAGCTGGTGCGCCGACGTTATGACACGCTGAACGTCAGCTTCCTGACCTTCATCGAACGGATTGTCGAGCGCTGCAATATCTCGAACACGCCGTTGTCTTTCTGTGGCGAGGATGCCGGGCGACCGGTTGAGGCACTGTGTCTGGCAGCCATGGGTATTCGGACCTTGTCAATGCGCCCGGCGTCGATTGGCCCGGTCAAAAGCGTGTTGTTGCGTGCCGACCTGCAGTCACTGCGTAATATCATTGCCGACGCCCGTCATCGCGGAGACCAATCGGTTCGATCCTCGGTAATGGAGTGGTTGCGGAATCAGGGTTGATTTTCCAGTTGTGCTTCCCTATTCAGTGCCTGAATGTTAGCGGTAACAATGCTTGCATCACAAGGACCAGTGATAACTGCGCCTAAGTGATGCCAGCAGATTTGAAGGAGCCCATAGATGGTTTCACGCGTAATCCCGGTAGACCCGTTCGATCTGGTGCTATTCGGCGCGACCGGTGATCTGGCGCAGCGCAAGATCTTACCCGGGCTCTATCATCGGTTCGAAGTCGGTCAGATGCCCGAAGACGCAAAGATTATCGGCACAGCGCGGTCCGACATGGACAGCGACGGGTTCCGGGACCAAATACGCGCCTCGATGAAAGAATTTGCGCCTGCATTCAAAAAGGACGTTCTGGATCAGTTTCTAAGCCATGTTGAATATGTTCCCGTTGACGCAATGGGAGATTCTGGCTGGAAAGATCTTGCCAACACCTTGCGTCCTGACGTGGTACGCGCCTTCTACCTGTCAGTTGGTCCCAGCCTTTTCTCGGGCATCGCAAAACGGCTGAGCGATCATGGTTTGGCGACCCCTGACAGCCGTATCGTGGTCGAAAAACCCTTTGGCCACGACCTCGCGTCAGCCCGGGCGCTGAACTCCGGGCTGCGAGCCTGCTTTGAAGAGCACCAGATATATCGGATCGACCACTATTTGGGAAAGGAAACGGTGCAGAACCTGATGGCGCTGCGCTTTGCAAATTCCCTGTTCGAACCTCTCTGGAACGCGACACATGTCGATCACGTTCAAATTACCGTGGCCGAGACTGTTGGCGTCGAAGGGCGCGGGGCCTATTACGATCAGTCCGGTGCGATGCGGGATATGGTGCAGAACCACCTTGTTCAGCTTCTGTGTCTGACTGCGATGGAACCTCCGTCCAAATTTTCGCCCAACGCCGTGCGGGACGAGAAGGTCAAGGTGATCGAGGCGCTGGAGCCTGTTGCGCCGTCTGACATCGCACGCGGTCAATATCGTTCGAGCAAGGGCGGCGACGGTTACTTGGATCATGTTGGTAACCCCGCAAGCCGCACCGAAAGCTACATCGCTCTTAAGGCCCATATCGGCAACTGGCGCTGGGCGGGCGTACCATTCTATCTGCGAACCGGAAAACGCCTGCGTGCCCGCGAATCCGAAATCGCGGTGTTTTTCCGGGATCCGCCGCATACGATCTTTCCCAATGTCGGCCCGCTGCACGGCAATGTGCTGGTGATCCGCCTGCAACCGGACGAGGGCATCACACTGCGCACCACGATCAAAGAACCGGGGCAAGGCGGCTTCCGCTTGTCCGACGTGGCGCTGGACATGAGCTTTGCCGATGCACTGGGTGATGAGGCCCAGTCGCCGGACGCTTATGAACGACTGATCATGGATGTCATTCGTGGCGACCAAACACTGTTCATGCGCGGGGACGAGGCAGAGGCCGCCTGGGCCTGGGTTGATCCCATTATTCACAGTTGGGAAGAGCGTGGAGATCGCCCCGCGAAATATGATCAGGGCAGTTCCGGCCCAGAAGAAGCGCTGATGCTGATGCATCGCGATGGGCGCCGCTGGCGTCAGATCGGAGGGTAATCATGGTACAATCAGTCATCACCGACGTCACACAACGCATCATCGACCGCAGCGCCGAACTGCGCGGCCCGCATATTGAGCGTATGGAACATGCCCGATCCAAGGGACCGGCGCGCGCGCATTTGTCTTGCAGCGGCCAAGCCCACGCCTATGCCGGCGCGGGTGAAGATCAGCAATCCATGGTCACCGGTACGGCCGGGAACCTGGGCATTGTGACCGCCTATAATGACATGCTTTCCGCGCACCAGCCGTTCGAGCGTTATCCCGGATTGATCCGAGACGCGATCCGCAAAGCGGGCGGCACCGCACAGGTCGCGGGCGGTGTACCAGCCATGTGTGATGGGGTCACCCAAGGCGAGGCGGGAATGGAGTTGTCTCTGTTTTCCCGCGACGTGATTGCCCTGGCGACTGGAGTAGCGCTGAGCCACAATACCTACGATGCGGCCGTTTTCTTAGGCGTCTGTGACAAGATCGTGCCCGGTCTGGTCATTGGTGCACAGGCGTTCGGCCATCTGCCCGCTGTTTTCCTGCCAGCAGGACCGATGACCAGCGGTTTGCCCAACGATGAAAAAGCCAAGATTCGCCAGAAATTCGCCGCCGGAGAAATCGGCCGCGACGAGCTCATGGCTGCGGAAATGGCCGCGTATCACGGACCGGGCACTTGTACTTTTTATGGCACCGCGAACACCAATCAGATGCTGATGGAATTCATGGGCCTGCACCTGCCGGGCTCCAGCTTTGTGAACCCCAACACGCCTCTGCGGGACGCACTGACCGAGGAAGGCGCGCGCCGCGCGCTGTCACTGAGTGCGCTGGGCAACCACTATACACCGGTCTATCAGGTGCTGGATGAGCGGGCGTTTGTGAACGGCATCGTGGGTCTGATGGCCACGGGTGGGTCGACCAACCTGCTGATCCATCTGATCGCAATGGCGCGCGCAGGTGGTATCGTGCTGGATTGGCAGGATTTTTCGGACATTTCCGCCGTGGTGCCTCTGGTTGCGCGGGTTTATCCGAACGGTCTGGCAGACGTGAACCACTTCCACGCAGCTGGTGGTCTTGGATACTGCATTGGAACGCTACTGGAAGACGGGCTGTTGCACCCTGACACTCTGACCGTCGCGGGGCAGGGTCTGCAGAATTACACTAAAGAACCGAAGCTGAAGAACGGTGAGCTGGTTTGGGAAGACGGGGCTGGCCACAGCCTGAACGAAAAAATCGTCCGCCCGGCGAAAGACCCGTTCCAACCTACTGGTGGGTTGTCGCGCCTAACCGGCAATTTGGGCACCGGCGTGATGAAGGTTTCGGCCGTCGCCCCGGAACATCAGGTTGTCGAAGCGCCTGTACGCGTTTTCCATGATCAGGACGAAGCAAAAGCTGCGTTCAAGGCCGGAGAGTTCACCGGCGACGTCATCGTTGTTGTCCGGTTCCAGGGACCCAAGGCAAATGGCATGCCCGAGCTACACTCGCTGACGCCGATCCTGTCGATCTTGCAGGGTCGCGGCCAAAAGGTGGCGCTTGTAACCGATGGTCGTATGTCCGGCGCGTCCGGCAAAGTCCCTGCGGCGATCCATGTCTGCCCCGAGGCGCTGGATGGTGGGCCGATCGCTTACCTGCAGGATGGCGACATCTTGCGCGTCGATGCGGTGAAGGGTGAGTTGGAGATTCTGACCCCCGGGGTTCTGGACCGTGCCCCTGCCACTGCTGATTTGTCGGCCAACCAACACGGCGTGGGGCGTGACCTTTTCGCTACCTTCCGCCAAAATGTCGGATCAGCAGACACCGGCGCCAGTATTTTCGGAGTTTGACCCATGTCCAAAACCCAACGCACGCGTGAAATCTGCGCACTTGCGCCCATTGTTCCTGTTCTTGTCGTCGATGACGTGGCTCAGGCGCGCCCATTGGCCGAGGCGCTTGTCGCAGGTGGCCTGCCCGCGCTTGAGGTTACTCTGCGCACACCTGCTGCACTAGACGCGATCCGCGCGATGGCGGATGTGCCGGGCGGCGTCGTCGGCGCAGGAACTTTGGTAACGCCCGAAGATGTGTGCGCCGCGAAAGAGGCAGGCGCGCAATTCGGGGTCTCGCCCGGTGCCACCGACATTTTGATCGCGGCCTGCGAGGCCGAAGGCCTGCCCTTGTTGCCCGGCGCCGCCACAGCCAGTGAGGCGATGCGTCTGTTGGAAAAGGGCTATGACATGCTCAAGTTCTTCCCGGCCGAAGCATCGGGTGGTGCACCGGCGTTGAAGGCGATCGGCGCACCGTTGCCGCAAATCAAGTTTTGCCCGACCGGTGGTGTGTCGCCCGAAAATGCAAAGAATTACCTGTCCTTGTCCAATGTGGTTTGCGCGGGCGGAAGCTGGGTTGCGCCGAAAAAGATGGTCATTGATGGGGATTGGGCCGGTATCGAAAACCTTGCGCGCGCGGCCTCCAAGCTGATGGATTGACGCCGCTTAAAGCTGCGCTAGGGTGGGCGTCAATTCATACAGGTTGATCCCATGACAAACTCCATTTCCCTGGCGCAAGGGCGCGAATATCTGGCGATTCCAGGACCTTCGGTCATTCCAGACGCGGTGTTGCAAGCCATGCACCGCCCGTCACCGAATATCTACGAGGGCGAGCTGATCGAGATGATGCCGTCGCTGACCCGCGATCTGTGTCGCGTGGCGCGGACCGAGCATAATGTTGCTATCTATATCTCTAACGGCCACGGAACGTGGGAGGCCGCGCTGTCCAACGTCATCGCACCCGGTGAAACGGTTCTAGCCCCCGCATCTGGCCGATTTACCCATGGCTGGGCCGAGATGGCCGAGGGTATCGGCGCCAAGGTTCAATTGATCGACTTCGGCTCGTCCTCGGCATGGGACTTCGACCGTATTGCCGAGGCATTGCGTGACGACAAAGCCCACATGATCAAGGCGGTACTGGCCGTTCATGTGGACACGTCAAGCTCAATCCGGAACGACATTCCAGCACTACGCGCCTTGTTGGACGATCTGGACCACCCGGCACTTTTGATGGCGGATTGCATTGCCTCGCTGGGGTGTGACCGGTTCGAAATGGATGCCTGGGGCGTCGATGTTACGGTTACGGCTTGCCAGAAGGGGCTGATGACACCCGCTGGCACCGGCTTTGTCTTCTTCAATGACAAGGCACAGGCCAAACGGGCCGCTATGCCACGAGTTTCGCAGTATTGGGACTGGCAGCCGCGGGCGAACCCTGAGCTGTTCTATCAGTATTTCAACGGCACCGCGCCAACCCATCACCTCTACGGTTTGCGCGCGGCCTTGGACATGATCCATGCCGAGGGGATGGAACAGGTTTGGGCGCGGCACGAGAGGCTAGCCACGGCGATCTGGGAAGCGTGTGAAATTTGGGCGCAAGGTGGCGCACTGCATCTGAATGTCGCTGATCGTCTACATCGCAGCCACGCAGTCACCGCCTTGCGACTGACCGAGGGGCGCGGCACGCCGTTGCGCAAGTTCACTGAAAACCAACTGGGGTTGACCCTTGGCATTGGTCTGGGGATGGACGACTGGGACGGATGCTTCCGCCTTGGCCATATGGGTCACGTCAACGGCCAGATGGTTATGGCTACGTTGGGCGGTGTGGAAACAGCGATGGCCGCGCTGGATATCCCTCGCGGCAAAGGCGCGTTAGAAGCTGCAGCTGCGGTGCTTGCGTCGACGGCCTAACGCCGCGCCTCGGCAAGCGCTTTTGGTAATGCTGTCGCAAAGGCATCCAGATCGGCTGCCTCGCCACAGCTGACGCGGATGCAGCGATTTTGCGGGGCGGCAAAGGGCATACGCACGAAAATGCCCTGCGCAACCAGCGAGTCCAGAACCGCCTTGGCAAAGGCCCCATCCTTCCCGCAATCAATGGCAACGAAGTTGGTGGCCGAGGGCAAGGGCGCCAAACCATTTTCTCGTGCAATATGGCCAATCCGGTCACGCGCTTCGGTAATCTTGGTCTGAACATGATTTAGCCACTCGGCATCATTCAGTGCGGCCAGCGCACCGGCCTGCGCGGCTCGGTTCATTCCGAAATGGTTGCGCACCTTATTGAAGGCTGAAATCAGGCCGGGTGCGCCGATGGCATAGCCAACACGCGCGCCCGCCATGCCGTACACCTTGGAAAAAGTTCGCATCCGGATCACCCGCGGATCGTCTGCTGCCACTGGGGCGGCGGTGCCTTCAGGCGCACATTCCACATAGGCCTCGTCCAATACAAGCAAGCACCCGTCAGGCAGATCGTCCAGCGCCGCCACGATATCCGCTCCGGAATGCCAGCTACCCATCGGGTTGTCAGGATTAGCCAGATACACCAGCTTGGCATCCACTTCACCCGCCTTGGCAAACAGCGCCGCCGGGTCCTCGTGGTCGTCGCGATATGGCACCTTGTGGAGTGTCCCCCCGAAACCAGCCACATGGTAGTTGAAGGTCGGGTATGCCCCATCTGAGGTGACAACCGCGTCTCCGGATCCGACCAGTAGCCGCACCAGGTAACACAACAGTCCGTCAATGCCTTCGCCAACCACGATGTTTTCCGACCCGACTCCATGGTGATCCGCCAATGCTACGCGCAGATCGTGGTTTTCCGGATCGCCATACATCCAGATCCCCGTTTCTGCCATTGCCGCTATGGCGCGCGGTGAAGGTCCAAACACGCTTTCATTTGCGCCCAGCCGCGCCACAAATGGCGCGCCACGCTGGCGTTCCTGCGTTTCGGGGCCAACAAACGGCACAGTTGCAGGCAGGGATTGGGCAAGCGGGGTATAGCGTGGCTCTGTCATGGGGGCAGATAAACGTAAGGTCATACGACAGGCAAGCTTGCGTTGCAGGATGCTGCTCCGCATTGTTCGCGTAACGATTAAAGGGAGGAGCGCGCATGCGCATTGTTTTGGGCTTGTTGATTGTCGGCCTCGCCTATCTGGTTTTCTGGCCGGTCCCGGTTCAACCGGTGGCATGGACCCCACCCGAAGCACCGGGTTTCACTGGTGACTTTGCGGAGAACAATGCGTTGGACCAGCTGGAGCTGATCTCGTTGCCTGACGGTGAGAAAGGCCCCGAAGACATTGCCATCATGCCCGACGGGTCCGTCTACACGACCAGCCTGTCCGGGGCTCTATACCGGTTAGACGGCGAGGCCCCGGTGAAAGTTGACGACCTCGGTGGTCGTCCCTTGGGCCTGACGGTCGGTCCAGATGGGGTGCTTTACATCGCCGACAGCTTCCGCGGCATCATGCGATGGACCGGCCCCGGAACGCTGCAGCCAGTGGTGTCCGAGATAAACGGCGCGCCGGTGATCTATGCAAATCAATTGGACGTGGCGAAGGACGGGACGATCTATTTCTCAAACTCGTCCGATCGGTTCGATCCCGAAACGATGGGCGGGACCAAATCGACTTCGGTACTGACCATCTGGGAGCAATCGGACACAGGTTACGTTGCCCGCCACGCGCCCGATGGCACGACCGAGAAACTGGCCGAAGGCTTTGTCTATACGAACGGCGTCGCGTTGTCGCCGGGTGAGGATTTTCTGCTGATCGCCGAAACCGGGCGCGCCCGGGTGCACAAGCTTTGGCTGACAGGCCCAAAGGCCGGGCAGCAAGAGGTCCTGATGGACAATCTCCCAGGCTATCCCGACAACATCGAGGCACAGGGCGATGGTACGTATTGGATGGCCTTTGCCAGCCCGCGCGTGGCGAGCGAGGCACTGATGCCGTACCCATTCCTGCGCAAGGTGATCTGGCGACTGGGGCCGACGGTGCGGCCTGCGCCGATCCATCGCGGGATGATGGTGCAGTTTGACGGCGACGGGAACATCTTGCAGACCTTGCAAGACCCCGGGGGTCGGCTGGGCATCACCACGGGTGGCAAGTTGGCCGGGGGACATTTCTACGTCATGACATTGGATTCGCCCTGGTTCGGGCGCATGCCTGCGTCAAATCTGCCCTAACGTTGAGGTGGAACTGCCTGATCCATCGGGGCATTGTACCCCTAACCGGAATTGAGAGGCCTGAGATGTCACGAGTATCCGTCGAATACAAAAATCACATCGCGCACGTAACTCTGACGCGCGGCGACAAGATGAATGCGCTGGATGATGCGATGATAAAGGCCATCATTTCTGCGGGGCAGGAGGTCGCTGCCTCGGATGCCCGTGCGGTGGTGCTATCGGGTGAAGGCAAAAGCTTTTGCGCGGGTCTGGACATGGCCAGCTTTGCGAGCATGGCGCAAACGGACCCGACCGAATGGTTGATGACCCGCAGCCACAAGGACGCCAATGAAGTGCAGGAAGTTGCCTTGGTTTGGCAACGCGTGCCCGTTCCCGTCATTTGTGCCATTCAGGGTGTTGCTTATGGCGGCGGTTTGCAACTTGCGCTGGGCGCTGACATCCGGATAGCACATCCCGAGGCTAAATTCGCCGTGATGGAGATGAAGTGGGGTCTGATCCCCGACATGGGCGGGATGGTTCTGCTGCCCAAGCTGGTCCGGTCGGATGTTTTACGCCTGTTGACCTATTCGGCCCGCCCCATCGGTGCCGCGCAGGCGGCGGACTGGGGGCTGGTTACCAAACTGTCGGATGACCCACTGACCGAGGCATTGGCCTTGGCCGAAGACATCGCTGGTCAAAGCCCTTCGGCCATCCGCGCGGCCAAGCGCCTGATAGAGGTTGCGGAAGCCAAGCCTCGCACAGAGGTGCTGCTGGAGGAGTCATCAGAGCAGGCGGAGCTGATCGGCAAACCGGATCAGATGGAGGTCATTGCGGCGAATTTGCAAGGTCGCAAGCCAGAGTTCAAATGATCTCGGCGCCTGTCACACGATTGATCCTGTACACCAAGGATATCGACAAGATGGTGCATTTCTATGAGACGCATTTTGGTTATGCTGCCCGCCAACTCGAAGGGGACCGGATTGTAGAGCTTGTGCCGGACGAAAACGGCTTGCGCTTGTTGTTGCATCCGGCCAGCAAGGCCGCCCGGCAGGGGCAAGCAGCGGTCAAAATTGTTTTTGATGTCGTGGACGTTGCTGGGTTTTGCAGACAAGCCGCGCAGCACGGGCTGAAATTTGGTTCGATCCACACGGCGGACGGCTACAGTTTCGCGAATGCCAAGGATCCGTCGGGAAACTCGATTTCCGTGTCAAGCAAGGCATTTACGCCCGGCAATTAACGCATAAAAGCCCGTCGTGCATCGCGGGCCATATTGTATCTCATCTCAAGCTCGGCGATCTTAGCCATAGTCACCTTACGCTCGTCAGCGTCGGACTGCGACGCATAGGTTTTGCGCGCGGCATCCAACTCTTTCTTGATGCTGAACTCTTCGGGAAGAACGCCTGCTTGCGCCATGATCCGATGACCGGCGGCGACGGCCGGATCGGTCTGTGCCTCGGACGAACGGTCAGGCAGCGGCTGGCCTTCGCCCTCCAGCCCCTCTAACTGACCTTCGGCTCGCGCCTTTTTGATCTGGCGTTCGACCAGTTTTCCGAGCGATCCAAACATAGGTTCATACTACTCGACCAGCACAGCGGGGGAAAGCTGTCATCTGGATCGGTTGGTAACCAGATAGGCGATACCACCTGCGGCCAAACCCCAGACTGCAGCGCCCAGGCCGAAGACGGTGATTCCTGATGCGGTTATGGCGAATGTCAGAATCGCCGCTTCGCGTTCGGCGGGAACTTCTAATGCAGCAAAGGTCGCATTTGCCATCACACCAATCAGGGCAATGCCGGTCAGAGTGCCCATGAGCAATGGGTCGGCGTGGGCCGCGAACCCGGTGATCGCCACGGCAAAGACGCCAAAGACGCAGTAAAATAGGCCTGCCATAACCGCTGACCAGTAACGCTGGTTCGGGTCCGGGTAGCTGTCTTCGTTTGAACACATCGCAGCGGTAATCGCGGCAAGGCACGTGGCCGGAGCGCCAAAGGGGGCAGACAGAATACTGGCTCCTCCGACGGCTGAGAACAACTTGCCAGCAATTGGCGCATACCCAAAGCTGCGCATGACGGCGATGCCGGGTATGTTTTGCGTAGCCATGGTGACGATGAACAGCGGGATGCTGATCCCGATCGCCGATGCGACCGAGAATGTTGGAATGGTCCAGACAGGGGCGGCGACCAGATGTTCGGGCTGGACCGAACCGTCACCGGCGTTCAATACAACGACGATTGCCGCGGTAACCACTGCGGCAGGAACTGCGATCAACCGATTGATCCGCCCGGCGATAAACCACGTCAGAATGACCGGCAGCGCTTGCCAGGGCAGCTCAACTGCCGCCTTGAAGGGAATGATGCACAAGGGCAGCAAAACCCCGCCCAGCATGGCCTGCGCAAGTGTTGTCGGGATAGCGGCCGCAAGCCGTCCAAGCGGACGCCACATTCCGGCAACAACAGTCAGGGCTCCGGCGCAAAGAAATGCACCAACTGCGTCAGAAAACCCGACCAATGGGGTCGCTGAGACCGCCAGTAGAGCCGCGCCGGGTGTTGACCATGCCACGCTGATCGGCTGCCGGTACCAAAGGCTGACCACAATCGCCGTCACCCCCATTGCAACCGCGGCCATCATCAAACCCGAGGCTGCCTCAGCCTCCGAGGCACCCATTGCAATAAGGCCCTGCAGCACAATCGGGAAAGAGCTGAAAAACCCTACGACCGCCACCACAAGCCCGGTCGAAATTGTCTGCACAGGAGGGAAAGGGCGCGCCATGAAGTCCTCGGAGCTGTCTGCAGAACTTGCTAACAATTGGAAGCGGATGAAAACAAGTTGAAATGCGTCACCGCATAACAAAAACCCGCCGAGCAAACGGCGGGTTTGGGGAATTCGAGAACCTACAAAAAGAGGAAAATCAGGCGATCTCGGCCAGACGGGCCAGCGCCTCGTCCAGTTTCGCCTCTTCCTCTTCGCGGGCGGCAAGGTTGGCTTTGGCTTCCGCGACAACCTCTTCCGGGGCCGACGCCACGAATTTGGGGTTATTCAGACGTCCGCGCAGACCGCCCAATTCCTTGGCCAGTTTGCCCTTGGCTTTCTCCAGCCGTTCCTTTTCCGCTCCGATATCGATGATATCCGCAAGCGGCAGGCCGAAAGAGGCGCCGGGGGCGGCAATCGAGATGGTGCCTTTGGGCAGTTCATCCGCCTTGGTCAGGCTGTCGATCCGTGCCAGGCGTTTGATCAGCGCTTCGTTGCGGTCCCATGCGGCTTGCCCATTCGCGTCGACCTCGGTCACCAGCATCGGCACATAGAGGCCGGCTGGAACTCGCATCTGCGCACGGGCCGAGCGTGTGTTTTCGATCACCGAGATCACCCAGTTCATCTCACGATCCGCTTCAGCGTCAATCAGGTCGGCGGCAGAATAGGTTGGCCAATCGGCGTGGACGGCCATTTTGGCGCGGTCGCCGGTCAAGCCCCACAGCTCTTCGGTGATGAACGGCATGATCGGGTGCAGCAGGACCATGCACTGATCCAGAACCCAACGCATCGTGGCGCGGGTCTCGGCCTGCGCCTCGGCATCGTCCCCTTGCAGCAGTGGCTTGGACAGCTCCACGTACCAGTCGCAAACCTTACCCCAGACAAAGGCATAAAGCCCGTTGGCCGCGTCGTTGAAGCGATAGCTTTCCAGCGCCGCGTCGACCTCTTCCCGCACCCGTGCGGTTTCGCCGATAATCCAGCGGTTCACAGCTGCCTTGGGCTTTAGGTCGGCCACATCCAGTTGCGGGACGGCGTCAGTGAAGACCTCGTTCATCTCGGCAAAGCGGACGGCGTTCCACAGCTTGGTGCCGAAGTTGCGATAGCCGGTGATGCGTTCACGGGACAGCTTCAGCACACCGCCAATCGCCGCCATCGAAGCGTTGGTAAACCGCAGCGCGTCGGCACCGAATTCGTCCACGATTTCCAGCGGGTCGATGACGTTGCCGGTGGTCTTAGACATCTTCTTGCCCTTCTCGTCGCGAACGAGCTGGTGCAGGTAGACCGTGTGGAACGGAATCTCGTTCATCACGGCCAGTTGCATCATCATCATCCGGGCGACCCAGAAGAACAGGATGTCCGCGCCAGTGATCAGAACGTCCGTAGGGAAGTAGCGTTCCAGCTCATCGGTCTGCTCGGGCCAGCCCAGTGTGCCGATTGGCCAGAGGCCGGAGGAGAACCATGTGTCGAGGACGTCCGGGTCTCTTTTAAGCAAAACGAAGTCACGACCCCCTTCAACTGCCGTTGCAAACGCTTCATCTTGCCAAGCGTTGCTGTTGACGTTCGGGTCCACCTCAGACGGATCAAGTGAAATCGTTTGATCTTCGAAGAACTCCCGCGCACTGGAAACACCGTAGTATTCCCGAGCGACGCTTGCTGCCTCTTCGAAAGTCGCTCCACAGAAAGGAACCAGTTCACCAGACGCATAGTCAACGCCTAGAGAGTTCGAAGCATCTTTCTTTGGCCCATACCAAACCGGAATCTGATGGCCCCACCACAGCTGGCGCGAGATGCACCAGGGCTCGATGTTTTCCAGCCAGTGGTAATAGGTCTTCTCACCCGACTCGGGCAGGATTTTGACCGTACCGTCCTTAACCGCATCCAGCGCGGGGCCGACGATCTTTTCGGCATCCACGAACCACTGATCGGTGAACATTGGCTCGATCACAACTTTCGAGCGGTCGCCGAAGGGCTGCATGATCGGTTTGCTCTCGACCAGCGGCACCAGTGCGGCAGGAACTTCATCCTCGCCCAGCTTGGTGCCCAGAACCGGGTCATCTGCACGGGTCATCACAGCCAGACCGTCGGCGTTGATCTCTTCGACCACTTTCGCGCGCGCCTCGAACCGGTCGAGACCCCGCAGATGGTCGGGAACGAGGTTAATCGCGTCGATCTCGTTCTCGGTGAACGCGCGACCACGTGCGTATTCCTGCGCTTTACCAGCCTCTTCGGCGTAGGGCGCACCATCAGCCCGCATCGCGCCTTTGGTATCCATCAGGCGGTACATCGGAATGCCGCCGCGCTTGGCGACCATGTTGTCGTTGAAGTCATGTGCACCAGTGATCTTCACCGCACCCGAGCCGAAATCAGGATCGGGGTAGTCATCGGTGATGATCGGGATCTGGCGACGATGCTCTTTCGGGCCAACCGGGATTTCGCAGAGTTTCCCAACGATTGGCGCATACCGTTCATCCGACGGATGAACCGCAACCGCGCCGTCACCCAGCATGGTTTCGGGGCGGGTCGTGGCAATCGAAATGTAATCGCGTTCTTCTTCGAAAACGACGTTCCCGTCCTCATCCTTCTCGATATAGGTGTAGGTTTCACCACCAGCCAGCGGGTATTTGAAGTTCCACATGTGGCCGGCGACTTCGATATTCTCGACTTCCAGATCCGAAATCGCGGTCTCAAAATGCGGGTCCCAATTGACCAACCGCTTGCCGCGATAGATCAGGCCCTTTTCATACATGTCGACGAAGACCTTAATGACCGCGTCGTGGAAGTTGGCCGAGTTTTCATGCCCAGTGCGCGGATCGCGTGGTGCGCCCGCCATGGTGAAGGCGTTGCGCGACCAGTCACAGGAGGAGCCAAGGCGTTTCAGCTGCTCGATGATCGTGCCGCCGTATTCGCCCTTCCATTCCCAGACCTTGTCCAGAAACGCCTCGCGCCCCAGCTCGTTTCGGCTGGGCTGTTGGGTGGTGGCCAGCATCTTTTCGACCTGCATCTGGGTGGCGATACCGGCATGGTCCTGACCGGGCTGCCAAAGCGTGTCGAAGCCGCGCATCCGGTGCCAGCGGGTCAGGATGTCCTGCAGCGTGTTGTTGAAGGCGTGGCCCACGTGCAACGCACCCGTCACGTTGGGCGGCGGGATCATGATGGTAAAGCTTTCGTCGCGCGATCTGTTCGCGCCTGCCTTGAAGGCTCCGGCCTGTTCCCAGGCCTCATAAATGCGGGCCTCGGCCTCGGCCGCGTTGAATGTCTTTTCCATCGCCATAGGATGCGTCCTGCGTCAACAAATTTGGGTCAGCGCCTGCAATAGCGAATGCGTAAGGGAAGGGGAAGGGTTGTATGCTATCCGGCCTGGGCAAAGCGCGCGCGAAAGTAGACCTGAACACGCTGGTAGGCCGGTTCATGGAAATCCAGCGTCAGCAATGAGTGGTCGTTGCCGTCAAATTCCACCGTCTCAAGATGATTACCGACAGCATCCTTCAGGGCGCCTATATGCCTTTTTGAGGCAAGTTTGTCATCGGCGTAGCGCATGACTAGGCCGTGGCCCTTCCGTGCCATGCCCGCGCGGGCGTCGCCACCGACATATACGTCGTGGGTGGCTTCGCTGCCTCTAGTCAGCAGTGCGGTGAACGGAATACGCTGTCATGTGCCCATGTCATGACCTGTAGGTTAACCAAAAAATGACTGGCAAGACGCGGGGAAGCTGTCTGTTCGACTGGACATCGCCTTGGGCTGGGCTACGGTCGCCATCGCAGGAGGATCATCGCATGGAAAAGTTCGGCAAAAGCCAGCCCGTCAGACGGACAGAAGATCAGCGGTTTCTGACCGGGCACGGACGATACATGGACGATGATGTACCCGAAGGCGCTCTGTTCGCGGCCTTTTTTCGCAGCCCGGTTGCCCATGGTCGGATCACGGCGCTGGATCTGGATGCCGCGCGTGAGGCGGAAGGGGTGCGCCTTGTCATGACGCTGGATGATCTCATGGCGGCGGGGATCGACACTGTGATGAATGCAGCAACTGTGCAGAACCGCGATGGCTCTCAGGCCCTTGCGCCTGATAGGCATATGCTGGCCCAAGACCGCGTCCGATTTGTCGGCGAACCTGTGGCTGTCGTGATCGCAGACACGCTATTGCAGGCGCGAGATGCGGTTGAGATGATCTGGATGGACACAGATGATCTGCCGGCAAAACTGGATGTCGAAGCCGGTGGCGAACCACTGCATGATCAGGTCGCCGACAATCGTGCTTTTGATTGGGGGTTGGGCGATGAAGCAGCGACCGATGCCGCCTTTCAGGCTGCCGCGCATACCGTTTCGCTGGATGTGGCCGACAACCGCGTGATCATCACCTCAATCGAGCCGCGGGGATGTCAGGCCAATTGGGTCGATGGACGTTTGCACTTTGCCTATGGTGGGCAAGGCGTCTGGGCGATGCGGGGGCAGTTGGCGCAAAAGCTAAAACTGGAACCCGAGGCGATCCGTGTTACCACCCCCGATGTGGGCGGCGGGTTCGGCATGAAAGTCATGCCATATCCTGAGTATTTTTGCGTCTCAGTTGCTGCGATGAAACTCGGGCAGCCTGTTCATTGGATGTCTGACCGATCCGAGGCGATGCTGTCGGATCATCACGGTCGCGACCTGACCTCTTTGGCTGAGCTTGCCTTTGACGAGGACCTGAAAATCACGGCCTACCGTGTGCACAGCAAGGTAAACCTGGGTGCGTATAGCAGTCATTTCGGGCAAGCGATCCAGACCAGTCTTTTCAGCAAGGTGTTGATGGGGGTTTACGACGTTCAAACGACGTATCTGCGGGTTGAGGGCTTCTATACCAACACCACGCAAGTCGACGCCTATCGGGGGGCAGGGCGCCCCGAGGCGATCTATGTTCTGGAACGTGTCATGGATCGCGCCGCGCGCCAACTGGGCGTCGATCCTTGGGAGTTGCGCCGCAGGAATTTCATCCTGCCGGAAAACTTCCCCTACAAAACCGCGACCGGCGAAATCTATGACGTAGGTGATTTCGATATGGTCCTGTCCCGTGCTTATGCCCAGACCCATGGATTCGCGACGCGAAAAACTGCAGATGCGGAACGTGGCCTGATCCGGGGGCGGGGCTTGTGTTACTATATCGAAAGCATTTTGGGTGACCCTTCGGAAAACGCGAAAGTCGAGTTCTGCGAGGATGGCACGGTGAACCTTTATGTCGGCACCCAATCGAACGGGCAGGGGCATGAGACGGTCTATGCGCAATTCCTGTCAGACCAGACCGGAGTTCCGATGGATCAGATCAATGTGGTCCAGGGTGACAGCGATCAGTTGCCACATGGTGGCGGGACTGGCGGGTCACGTTCAGTCACGGTGCAAAGTACGGCCACGCTGGCGACAATTGACGTCATGATCGCCGCATTCACGCCGTATCTGGCGGATAAGATGGGGGTGGAGGAAAGTGATGTGCGTTTCGACCATGAAACCTTCCGCGCACCGGGATCAAACCTGACGCCGACGCTCACCGAGGCTGCGGAGATGGCCCGCGCGGATGGGCGCGCCGACCTGCTGAGTCACGAGGCCCGCGCCAATCTGGATGCGCGGAGTTATCCCAATGGCGCGCATGTTGCCGAAGTCGTGATCGATTCTTACACCGGTGAAACCTGGGTGGATCGTTATACTATCGTTGATGATTTCGGTAACCTTATCAACCCGATGCTGGCCGAGGGGCAAGTGCATGGCGGGGTGGTGCAGGGCATTGGTCAGGCGCTGACGGAACACGTTGTGCATGATGCGCAGGGGCAACTGCTCACGGCTTCGTTGATGGATTACGCCTTGCCCCGCGCGGCCGAGATACCCATGATTAAGTTTACCTCGGCGCCGGTTCCGTCAACTTCCAACCCGATGGGGATGAAAGGATGCGGAGAGGCCGGCACCGTCGGCGCGCTGGCCGCGGTGGCAAACGCGGTTCAGGATGCGCTCTGGGATTACGGGGTGCGGCAGGCGGACATGCCTTTCACACCTCATAAAGTATGGGAATTGTTGACGCATGGTTCTGTCGCGGCTGAGTAGAAAGGTACTGGGATGGCTCGGACGGCCCTTACGGTCCGAGCATTCCGCCGAGGCGCTTCACCGCGAGCCCGTCAGCCACGTGATTATCTTGGACGGCACCATGTCGACGTTGGAGCCGGGCTATGAAACCCATGCGGGCCAGACCCTGCGACTGTGCCGCGAAATGGGCAGTAAAGTGTCCGTCTTTTACGAATCTGGTGTGCAATGGGAAAACTGGAAGTCCTCGCTAGACGTGATGATGGGGCGGGGCATCAACCGCCAGATCCGCCGCGCATATGGCTATCTCGCTTCACGCTACAAACCCGGCGACCGTATCTATTTCATCGGCTATTCACGCGGCGCTTACGGTGTGCGCAGCTTGGCTGGTGTGATTGACATGATCGGTCTGCTCAAGGCCGAACATGCCACTGTGCGCAACATCAAACAGGCCTATCGGCACTATGAATGCAATGCCAGCGGGTCGGCTGCGGCCGAGTTCCGGAGGCAATTCTGTCACGAAGATGTGGCGATTGAGATGGTTGGCGTCTGGGATACGGTCAAAGCGCTGGGCATGCGTCTGCCGCTGCTGTGGCGCTGGGCCGAAGAGCGTCACGCCTTTCACACCCACCAGCTTGGACCGGCGACGCGCCACGGGTACCATGCAATGGCACTGGACGAGACTCGCGAAGTGTTTGAGCCGGTCTTGTGGAAATGTACCCCCGAATTCAAAGGCCATGTCGAACAAGTTTGGTTCCGCGGCACTCACGGCGATGTGGGTGGCCAGTTGAACGGCTTTGAAGAGGCCCGTCCCCTCAGCAACATTTCTCTGGTCTGGATGCTGGATAAGGCAGAACTTCATGGTCTGCCGCTACCCGAAGGCTGGCGTGAGCGGTTCCCGACGGATACCTCCGCCCGTTCCGTTGGAACTTGGCGTGGCTGGGGCAAGATTTTCCTGCTGCGGAAGCATCGGAAGGTGGGCCGCGACCGGTCAGAGAAGCTCCATGTCTCGGTCTCGCCGGATGAATTGCCACGTTGGGTGCCGATGCCGGATTTGCCGTCACATCCTGCGCAGTAGAACTTACTTAGCAACGCAGGCGTTTCTGACCGGTTCGATCAGTGCGTCCGGGCGTTCTACAAGATCGAAACGCCAATGCCTTGGAGACCAATTGTAAACCCTTTGATCGTCCGGATGATCTACGATCATCAAACCGTGAAAGTACCATTCAGACGTCAATTTGTACCCGGTTTTTGTTGTGTAGAATGAGAATCCACGTAGCACGTGCAGGGTTTCGATCGGAGAATTCTCTGAATGCTCGGCGATGCAATAGGGTGAACCGTCCGCGATCAACCGTGCTTGAAACAAGAGCATCGGAATCGTCAGCAGGGACCAGAGCGCGATCAGAGTCGAGATCGATATCCCGATTTTTGCAGTCCGTGATGGATTTGGTTTCCCATCACGACCCGACCAAATGAGAAAGCTCGATGCAATCGCGATCGTTAAGCTGATCCCATGTAATAGCTGAGTGTCCGAAAATAAGGCGAGCACGCCGGATCCCAGTGTCAGCAGTAGTCCAATCACAACTGACGAGATCGCCAGGAATTCTGCTAGAAGACGCGGGATTGGACACATCCCCAGCAAGGCAAGCCCGCCAATGCACATGGGTGCGGCTGGGATGAGCCAAACGAGCAGAAACAAGCCTTGAATGAACAATAAGAGGGCTTTTCTGTCCGTGTTTGGTTCGAACAATTGCGGATCTAACGGCTGCATGTAGGCAATAAAGATCAGCACAGCATAGGCGAAGAACAGGACTTTGTAACTCAATCTTGGTGGAATAGCAGAATCTCTCTGGTCAAAAAATGACTGACCACCCGCCTTTCGATGGGTGGTCAGTTAAGAAAACAAGTCGCCCGTGTCACACCAAGAGACCAGCGCGCACGCCTAAGAGTTTACCGCCGGCGGTCGCGACGCGAGCTCATTGGTTGGAAGGCTACGCCAACATGCGCTTCGCAATAAGGTTTACCCGCTTCAACCGGCAGGCCGCAGAACCAGAAATCCTCGGTCGCGGGGTCGCCAACGGGCCATTTGCAGGTCTTCTCGGTCAGTTCCATCAGCGTCAGCTTCTTGGCCTTCTTCTCGATCTCGTTGACCTTGGCCAGCGCCTCGGGGCTGATTTCGTTGGCCGAAGGCTGCGGCGGCAGTGGCTGACCCGCCGGTATGATCTGGCGGCGCGCAGGAACGGCCGGTTTTGTCTCGGCTGCAGGTGCCGGCGTTGGGCGCGCCGGTTCGGTCTTAGGCGCGGGCCTTGGCTTGGCCTCGGCCTTGGGCGCGGGTGCCGGTTTGTCTTTAGGTTCGGATTTGGCCGGAGAGGCACCGGTTGCGCGGTTCGACAGGCCCAGACGGTGCACCTTGCCGATCACCGCATTGCGGGTTACGCCGCCCAGTTCCTTGGCGATCTGGCTGGCCGACTGGCCCTCGCCCCACATTTTTTTCAGCAGTTCTACACGCTCGTCAGTCCAGGACATCATTTGCCTTTCAAAAGCGGAAAGCGGCCCCGGATTCGGGCCGCCTTGGGAATTCGTCTCAGCCCCCTATTTTAATCACTGCGAGCCGAGTTACAAGCGGTTCTCGAATCAGGATGAGGGCAGGTGATGCAGATTTCCGCAGATCAGCGCGAACGGCGTTTCGGAACAGTAAACTGGATGGGGCTTTACACGTTGGCCCAGCGTGAAACACTGCGGTTTCTGGCGGTCTGGACTCAAACCCTGTTGGCGCCGCTTGTGACGGCCGGGCTGTTCCTGCTGATCTTCAATATCGCCATCGGTCCGGGGCGTCCGGATGTGATGGGGGTGCCGTTCCTGACCTTTCTGGCGTCCGGCATTATGATGATGACCGTGATCCAGAATGCGTTCGCCAACACTTCTTCGTCGATGGTGATCGCCAAAGTGCAGGGAAACATCGTCGATACGTTGATGCCACCTTTGTCCCCGCTTGAGATACTGCTGGGCTATCTGGCAGGTGGGGTCGCGCGTGGTGTTCTGATCGCATGTGTGGTTGCGGTGGCACTTGCGCTGGTTTTGGGAATTTACCCGCAGAATCTGTTGTTTGCCCTGATCTTCGTTGTTCTGGGCGGCGCTTTCATGGGGGCTTTGGGCCTGTTCGCCGGGATTTTTGCCAACAAGTTCGATCAGATGGCGGCCATCACGAACTTCATCGTGACACCATTGGCATTCCTGTCGGGTACGTTTTATTCGGTCCAGGCGCTGCCTCCGATCCTGAACCGCCTGAGTCATGTGAACCCGGTTTTCTATCTGATCGACGGCCTGCGCTATGGGATGATCGGCGTGTCCGACAGCTCACCCTGGTTGGGAATTGCCGTTTGCACCGGCGCCACGCTGCTGGTCGGCGCGTTGACCTGGCAGATGTTGCGGACGGGGTATCGCCTAAAGGCTTAACCTGTCTCGGCTAAGGAGCCGGGCTGAAAGGTCATTCTGGGCTTTCCCAGTCGCGGGTGCAGATTTGCGGCCACGGCCCAGGCCCCGAACAGCGCCAAACCTCCGACTGCAAAAACCCCGGCGACGGGTGAGATCAGAAGGACCAGTGATGCAACTCCGGGTGTCAGAATGCCGGAGACGTCGCGGTAGCTTGAATAAATCGCTGACATTTCGGTGCGCTCGGACGGTTTCACGGCCATGAGGAAAGGCAGCCCTGCGCAAATGTCCAGAACGATCAGCCAGATGGACCCAAGAACCAACGCCGCAACCGCCGCGACCGGCCAACCTGCGATTGCCCCAGCGGTGACAAAGCATGTTCCGCAGGCAGCAAAACCCACGCGGACAGCCGTCCGAATCGAACGCCCCTGCACCCAGCGCAGAATAAGCGGAGCTGCGAACAGCATCGCGTTGGTGGTGGACAGAAGGATGCCGCCCAGTTGCTCACCCAGCCCGTTTTGAATGGCGAAAATGGGTAGGTACACCACGTAGATCCACCATCCGCAGGATCGGATCATGGCGAAGAGATATCCCGCGACCAGACGGGGCTGGGCAAAGAAGCGCGGCAAAAAGGCCAGCGGGTTTTTTGCGGTGCCTCGCGCCTTGGTGATCAACTTGCCATTGCCCAACCGCATGCGCCAGAACTGGATCAGCATGACCGCACCTGCCAAGGCGCTGATGACAAAGGGCGCAGGGGCCCAGACCTCCAGCAGTAAGACGCCGGCCATCGGTCCGCCTGCCCAGCCCAGCGCGCTATAAAACATGCGGCTGGTCTCACATTTGCCCAGCTCGATTTTGCTGATGTAATCCAGAACGTAGGCGTTGAAACAAATGAATGTTACAACTGTCGCGATTGTGTTCAGGGCCAAGGCGCCAACCACCGCCACAGGGCTGCCCTCAATTGCAAGTAGGGCGCTGCCGATGAACATGAGGCAACCCACTGTATATGCCCATCTGCGCGGTATGAAGCGGATCAGGAACGGCACCATCAGCCCCGCAATCAACGAGATAACGCCGACCAGAAAATACAGGAACGATACCGAAGACGCATCACCCAGCGCCCGATACATGGCCAGTGGAAAGACCGATATCAGAATGCCGCGGACAATCGCCTCGAACCCGGCAAGGATACCAAAGTCGCGGACTGACGGTGCTGGGGCATGGCGCACCCATTCGGGGATACGGCGTTCGTGCATGGGTAAACTCTCAAATCAACTGAGACCACATTGCGCCGGATAAATCCGCATTCTTCGGGGTTTGCGACATGCAGGTCGCCCCCGGGCCATGTCAGGAAAACTTTTTAGAGTTTCAGGCCTGCCGCGCCCGCGCTTCACGCCAGACAAGAATAAGTCCGCCAGTCAGAATTATGGCCGAGCCGATCATGCTGATCCCGTCCGGAATCACGCCGAATATCGCGAAATCGTAGAAAGCGGCAAAAATCAGCGTCGCATAGCTGATTGGGGCAACAAATGAGGCGTCTGCCCGGGCCATGCCGTTCACAAAACACGCCTGCGCGCAGGCCATCAGCGCGCCGATACCCGCCAGCGCTGCCCATTGTTCTAGAGTTGGCATCTGAAAAACAAAGCTCACCGCGACAGAGGCAATCGTCAGGCCCATTGCGTTGTTGATCAGCAAAATCTGGATCGGGATTTCTCGACCCGAGAGTTTCTTGATGAATATCAGCTCCATCCCGATGACTGCGGCTGCGGTCAGTGCCAACAGAGCTGCTGGCTGAAAGCTATCGGGTGTCGGGCGCAACAGTATCAGCGCCCCAGCCAGCGCCACCGCTGCCGCCAGCCAGCGCCAAGGGCCGACGCCTTCTTTCAGCAGCGGGATTGCCAACACCATTGCAAAGACCGGGTTCAGAAAGGAAATCGCCGTCGCATCCGCGATCGGGATGAATGCCACCGAGGCGAACATCAGCGTAATACCGACCCAGCCGAAACTTGTACGCCCAATATGCAGCCCCCAATGCGGACGTTGCCAGCGGGGCCGCATCACGCCTACGGCGGTGACGATCACGATAAAGGCAAACAGAAACCGCCCATGGCTGATCTGCATTGGATGCAGCGCGGGACCCAACGTGTCCGTCCCCAAGGCTTTGGCCAGCAGGGTGGTCCCGGCCAGCAATGCACTGGCGGCGGTGATCAGCACGGCCGCAAGAGGCGGATTGTGGGCTTTGGCGACAAACATATGTCAGCGGTGCGTCAGCGCATGTCAAATGGCAAGCGGCAAATGCGTCGCGCCAAGTATTTTCGCTGGTTGCCAATTTCAGGGTTTTCAGATGCTTCGGGCAGCGCTATACGGCGGCTTATGATCAAAAACGCACATATCC
Organism: Ruegeria sp. CDSB013; assembly: GCF_059611165.1. Taxonomy (NCBI): domain Bacteria; kingdom Pseudomonadati; phylum Pseudomonadota; class Alphaproteobacteria; order Rhodobacterales; family Roseobacteraceae; genus Ruegeria; species Ruegeria sp. CDSB013. Next base: position 73,069 of record NZ_JBXWPA010000008.1, read on the forward strand.
TGCGACTCCGACGCCGACGCTTCGCCGCGTAACCGGCCTCTTTGATCTATTTGCGCTGTTCAAATCGGCGCAATTTCCACCAAATCAGTTGACGAACACAGCCCGAGTGTATCACTCACAAGGCTCAAACTACCTGAAAAGGATGATCCCATGATCCCGTCCGTTCTGCCGACCTATAACCGCGCGCCCCTGACTTTCGTGAAGGGTGAAGGCGCCTGGCTGACCGAGGCAGATGGCCGACGTTTTCTGGACCTTGGCGCTGGGATCGCCGTGAATGCGCTGGGCCATGCCCATCCCGCACTGATCAATGCCCTGACCGAGCAGGCGCACGCGCTGTGGCATGTTTCAAACCTCTACCACATCCCGCAGCAGCAGGCGCTGGCCGACAAACTGGTCGAGCACACCTTTGCTGATACAGTTTTCTTCACAAATTCGGGCACAGAATCTTGCGAACTGGCGGTCAAGATGGCCCGCAAGTATTTCTATGACAAGGATCAGCCTGAACGGGTCGAGATCATCACCTTTGATGGCTCGTTCCACGGCCGGTCGTCGGCTGGTATTGCCGCTGCTGGGTCTGAGAAGATGACCAAGGGCTTCGGTCCACTGCTGCCGGGCTTTGTTCATGTCACGTTTGGCGACCTCGATGGTGTCACCAATGCGATCACCGATAAAACCGCCGCGATCATGATCGAACCCGTGCAGGGCGAGGGCGGCATCCGTCCCGTCCCAGACGCGGAACTCAAAGCCTTGCGCCAGATTTGCGATGACAACGGCCTGCTTTTGATCCTCGATGAGGTGCAATGTGGAGTAGGTCGTACCGGCAAGCTGTTCGCCCATGAATGGGCTGGAATTACACCGGACATCATGATGGTCGCCAAAGGCATCGGCGGTGGCTTCCCTCTAGGGGCGGTTCTCGCCACGGAAGACGCCGCCAGCGGTATGACGGCAGGCACGCATGGCTCTACCTATGGCGGCAACCCGCTGGGCTGTGCCGTGGGCTGCGCCGTTATTGATCAGGTGGCAACGCCTGCATTCCTAGAGGGCGTCAACCGCAAGGCCGGGATGCTGCGCCAGAAGCTCGAAGGGCTAATCGCCGAGCACCCGGAGGTTTTCGAAGAAGTGCGCGGAACAGGACTGATGCTAGGCCTGAAGTGCAAAGCGCCCAATATCGACATGGTCAACGCCGGCTATGATAATGAGGTCATTACCGTCCCCGCAGCCGATAACGTGATCCGCCTGCTTCCGCCGCTGACATTGACAGAGGATGACATCGCCCAAGCCGTGATCCGCCTCGACAAAGCCGCTGCGCAGGTCGAAGAGTCAATGACCTCGGCCTAAGACACACCCGAATGAAAAGTGAACTGAAATGAACCATTTCCTCGATATCCATAAAACCGACGCGGGCGATCTGCGGACCATGATTGATCAGGCGGGCGCTATGAAACAGGCGCGCCTGGGCCGCCCAAAGGCAGCACTTGATGACGAACAGCCTCTGAAAGACCGCATGGTCGCGCTGATCTTCGAAAAACCATCCACCAGAACGCGGGTGTCATTTGACGTGGGCGTGCGCCAGATGGGCGGGCAGACCATGGTGCTGTCGGGCAAAGACATGCAGTTGGGCCACGGCGAAACCATCGCTGACACCGCCCGCGTCCTGTCGCGCTATGTCGACATGATCATGATCCGGACCTTCGATGAGACCATTCTGACCGAGATGTCTGAATACTCGGACGTGCCAGTCATTAACGGCCTGACTGACCGCACCCATCCCTGCCAGATCATGGCGGATGTGCTGACGTTTGAGGAACACCGCGGTCCGATTGCGGGCAAGAAAGTAGTCTGGACCGGCGACGGCAACAATGTTTGCGCCTCGTTCCTACATGCTGCGGGTCAGTTCGGGTTTGATTTCACCTTCACCGGCCCGGCCCAGCTTGATCCGGAAGAAGAGTTCATGGGGCTTGCCCGTCAAAAGGGCTCGAAAATCGTGGTCGAACGAGACCCGTATAAAGCGGTTGAGGGTGCCGATCTGGTGGTCGCTGATACCTGGGTTTCAATGCACGATTCCCAGTCCGCCAAGGAACGTCGCCACAACATGCTGCGCCCTTATCAGGTCAACGCCGAGCTGATGTCACATGCAAAACCGGACGCGCTGTTCATGCACTGCTTGCCTGCCCACCGCGAAGAAGAAGCGACATCCGAAGTGATGGACGGCCCCAACTCGGTCATCTTCGATGAGGCCGAAAACCGCCTGCACGCGCAAAAGGCCGTGATGCGCTGGTGTCTGGGCGTCTGAACGGAGCCCACCATGCCTCATGTCACACTGGAGTTTTCGAAAGGCATAGAGCAGGTCCATGATGTTCAGGCAATTTGCGATCAGCTATTTGCCTTGCTGGCTGAACATCGTGAACTCGACGCTGAAACGATAAAAATCCGCGCCATTCCGGTAGAATACTACCGTATCGGCACTGATCCCCAGAGCTTTGTCCACGCCACGCTTCTGCTGATGCAGGGTCGTGACGAGGCGACGCGCTCTGAGCTTACCGTAGCCATATTAGAGGTTCTGTCGGCGGCCTTGCCCGAGGTTGGCAGCATCACAGTGCAAGACGTTCAGATGAACCGCGCTTCCTACGCGAAACGGTTGGCCGGGCCATAGCCAGTGTCCGGTTGTCATCGATCCTGTGTTTTCAGGTGGGTCGCCTGATATCCCAAATCCGCAATTTGGCGAGCGTCGCGACGCTCGCCAACACGACCAGACCGCACAATACCCACTTGGTCATGACCTCCATGGTACCTTCAATCATCAGGGCATGTACGACGCTGCCAATAATGGTGATGATCGCAAGGCTCGCATGCCCCAACCTCCAGACGCGAAACCTTAAGCCAAGGCGCTTGCGAAAAAGACCCAGAAACGCGGCTCCGAACGCGACCCACATCGCAATCACACCCCAAGCCGAAAACGGTGTCGGTGAAACAAATAACAGAGCGTCAATAACGTCGGGCGGGCTGGTGACCCACAAACCACCGACATGGATCAGAATGGCTGTAACTAATGCCAGCCCACACCACCTATGCCAATGGCGGCTGGCAACCGGGGTCAGCCCTGGCAACAAACGGCCCGCAAGTAGCGGCTGCATCAACAGCAGGCACATTGAAATAACACCGGCAAATCCGGCCGTGATGTAGATCGGTTCACGCCATGCCAGCTGAGGGCTCGCCGCAGCCGCGATAATCGGCACGGTCATGGCAAGGATCACAAAAGTCCAGATTACTAGGCTTCGACGCACTGTCGTTAGGCAGGCTGCAGAACGAAATGAGCGGCCAAGGTTTTGTCCTTGGAGCTGCCCATAATTGGGCGTAGGAAAACCGTTTCGAATTCACCACTGTCATAAGCTAGATGGCCGTGTGGCTGGCCAAAGGCGGGTACGATCTGCGGCATCTCCAGTCGGAACTCGCCATTGGCATCGGTCAGAGTTGCGCCGTGGCTCTGCGGATCGCGTTCATGGCCTTCTGTCGTATGCGCCCAGATCTGGATGCGCTGACCGGGCAGGGGGGCACCGTCCCCGGCGCGTCGCACTGTTCCGGTCATCCAGAACCCGCCGCCGCCAATCCGGTCAACGATGGGCGCGCCGGGACGGTAATTGTTGGACCCTCCGCGCATGGATGCGGTGGGGGCCACGCCACTTGCGCGCGCGGGCACCAAAAAGCCTGTCGCACCCGTTGCCAGAACAGCCCAAGACGCCAAAACCAAAGAACGACGAGAGAACGTAAGACCAGGCATGCAAACCTCTCTTTTCAAGTGTTTCACCACGCCTCGACAATGCCGGGCATCCTTTCAGCCGAAAGATAGCACGATTGTTTCAGTTTCCGAGGGGTCGCGCGGCGGGGGTGACAAATTGTGAATTCCTTTGACCGTGCCCCCGCGCAGGTGCCATCCTGAAATCCGTCAGTTCGGGGAGTCCTGCACTATGATTGTCGAAGACGGTGTCTCAGACGAAGAAATCAAGGCGTTCAAGCGCGACGGTGCGGTTGTGCTGCGCTCCAGGTTCTCAGAGGATTGGCTGGCACTTTTGCGAGACGGTATCAACGCGGATTTGGCCCGCCCAACCGATAATTTCACCCGCCATACCAAGGACCCTCGCGCACCTGCCTATTTCGAGGACTACTGGGCTTGGAATAAAATCCCGCAATTCACGCAATTCGTTCACAACTCACCTTGTGCCCCGCTTGCCGCACAGTTGCTGGGTGCACCATCGATCAATCTTGTCATGGACAACTGGTTCCTGCGCGAGGCTGGATCAACTTCGCGTCCACCGTTTCATCAGGACCTGTCCTATTTCGACTTCGAAGGCACGATGTGCGTCCTGTGGTTGCCGCTTGAGCCGGTTACCAAAGAAAACGGTATCGCCTTCGTCAAAGGCTCGCATCTGTGGGACAAACTGTTCATGCGGGTCAGGTTCGCCGACGGGCATCCCAGCTACGAACCCACCGAGGTTGCAGGGTTGACCTATCACCCGCCGCCTGACGTCAATGCCGATCCGGGTGCATTCGATCTTTTACAATGGGATATGAATCTGGGCGACTGCATCTTCTTCGACATGCGCACCTTGCACGGTGGGCTGTCATCAGTCACCCCAACGGAAACGGTACGCCGGTTTACGCTGCGGATGACCGCTCCGGATGGCAGGATCCGGTATCGGGGGGATTGGGCCAAAGATGAACGGGCGCAGTTCGAAGCCGAAGGATATCGCGAAGGTGATCGAATTGATGGGGCGTTTTTCCCGCAGCTTTGGCCGCGCCGTGCCTGATGTATGGTCCGGGTCCGCACCCGTTCTGTGCGTTTCTGCAAATTGAAAGGCGAGTATGCCAAGCATAACCTACATCAGTGAACCAAATGAACTGATCGCGGGAGAGCAGGCATGAGTTGGAATCCTACCCAAAACCCCGAGAATTCGCCTCTGGAGACACTGATCATCCCTCGTGCCCGCGATCTGGGCGGTTTCGAAGTGCGGCGCGCGTTGCCCTCGCTCAAACGGCAACTGGTCGGCCCGTTCATCTTTTTCGATCAGGTGGGCCCCGCCGAGTTCATCACCGACGGTGGCATCGACGTGCGGCCGCACCCTCATATCGGTTTGGGTACAGTGACCTACCTGTATCAGGGCGAGTTTGAGCATCGCGACAGCCTTGGCACCCATCAGATGATCTATCCAGGTGAAGTGAACTGGATGGTGGCTGGCCGCGGCGTGACCCATTCGGAACGTACCAGTGAAGAAACGCGGGCTAAGCGGCACAGCCTGTTCGGTGTTCAGACCTGGATTGCACTGCCTGAGGTGTACGAGGACATGGCCCCGGATTTTGAGCACCACAAGCAGGGCGCGCTGCCGCATATCAAGGACAATGGCGTCAGTGCCCGGCTAATCCTTGGTTCGGCTTATGGCGAAACCAGCCCGGTGACGATGCTGTCGGAAACCTTCTATCTGGACGTGCAACTTGAACCCGGCGCCGCCTTTCCATTGCCCGACGACCACGAAGATCGCGGGGTTTATGTCATTCAGGGATCGGTTGAGATTGCGGGCGACACGTTCGAGGAAGGTCGCATGATGGTGTTCCGCCCGGGCGATCGCCTTTCGGTCAAGGCGGGTCCGTTTGGCGCGCGGTTGATGCTGCTGGGCGGAGCCACATTGAATGAGGATCGCTATATCTGGTGGAATTTCGTGTCCTCTTCGAAGGAAAAAATCGAAAACGCCACCCGCGAATGGAAAGCCGCCGATTGGGCCAACGGTGCCTTCCACCTGCCCCCCGGCGATGATCAGGAGTTCATTCCGATTTCAGACGAGTTGGAGCGCACCAGCCCAAGACGGGCGCGTTAACCAGACGTCAGGGGGCCTTGTCCGAACTTGCGATACCGGCAATCCTCGCCTCAACGGGAGGGTCGCCATGAAGATCATAATCGCAGGCGCGGGCAGCATTGGATGTTATTGCGGAGCCTTTTTGGCTGATGCCGGTCACTCGGTCACGCTGTTGGGTCGCCCACGCATTCTGGACCCAATCCGTGAGGAGGGCCTGACCGTCACTGATTTTTCCGGCCTGCACCTTCATGTGGCGGCCGAGACGCTGACGATGTCCGAAACCCCCGATTGCCTGAAAGACGCAGAGTTGGTGATCGTGGCCGTCAAGGCCGCGGCCATGGCGGATATGGCAGAACAGATCGCGCGGTTCGCCCCGGTCTCTGCGCCGGTGTTGTCCTGGCAGAACGGGATGGAAAACGCCCGGGTGCTGCGGGCGGCGCTTCCGGATCATGACGTTCGCGCGGGAATGGTGCCCTTCAACGTCGTGCCGCCCCAGCCCGCGAGCTTTCACCGCGCGACTTCCGGCGATATCGTGATCCAGTCCGGCCCCGGCAATCTGGGGAAAGTGCTCAGCTCGCCCAACCTGCCGGTGATCGAAAGCGACGACATCGAATCTGTGCAATGGGGTAAGCTGATCATCAACCTGAACAACGCACTGAACGCGTTGTCGGGGCTGACGTTGAAGGATCAATTGCTGGATCGCAGGTGGCGTCGCCTGATGGCCGACCAGATGGCCGAGGCTTTGAGGGTAATTCAGGCCGCAGGCCACCCTGTCGCATCAACCACGCCTTTGCCCGCTTGGATGACGCCGCATATCCTACGCCTTCCTACGCCATTGTTCACTCGGATCGCCGCGCGCATGCTGACCATCGACCCAAGCGCGCGCACGTCGATGGCCTATGATCTCATGGCGGGGCGCGTGACGGAAATCGACAGTCTGCAAGGTGAGATTGTCCGACTGGGCAAGCAACATAGGCGGCCTGCGCCGATTTGCGCTAGGGTACAGGCTCTGATCGAACAGAAGCCGGATGTAAGTCTATCACCGGATCAGATCTTCCCGTGACCTGACCACATTCAGGTGAACGCAGTCAAAATCCAGAAGATAACGGCTGACATTGTAGCCGCCGCTGGGACGGTAATCACCCAGGCGGCAATAATGGTCATGAAATGCGACCGCCGCACCAGCTTGCGCCGCCGCTGCTCTTCACGGGCCAGCCGCAACTCGGGCGGACGGCTATCATTACTTTTCTTCCGCCGGCGATCTTGATTCCATTCACGATAGAACCCAACGCCGAACACCGCACCCACCGCGATGTGGGTCGAACTGACCGGCAAACCCAGCCAGCTTGCGACAATCACTGTGATCGCTGCCGAGAGGGCGACGCAGAATGCCCGCATCGGGTTCAGCTTGGTGATCTGGCTGCCCACCATTCGGATCAGCTTGGGGCCAAACAGGAACAGACCGAACGAAATCCCAAAGGCCCCGATCACCATCACCCATGTCGGGATCGTGACCTTCGAGGCAAAATCGCCAAATTCAGCGGCGTGCACAATCGCGGCCAACGGGCCGACCGCGTTGGCCACGTCGTTGGCACCATGTGCAAAGCTCAGAAACCCGGCCGAGATGACCAGAGGCAACCCAAACAGAACTTTCAGAGATTTGGTGCGGTTTTCCAGCCCTTCGGATTTACGTCGAACCCAAGGCACAGTCACGGCCCAAGCCAGAATGCCCGAGGTCAGACCGATCAGTAGCGCGATTTCCAGATCGATCTTCACGATCCGCTTCAGGCCTTTGACAGAGAGATAGGTGGCAAATGCACCGGCCATCACGGCCACCAGAATAGGAACCCAGCGACGGGCCGCCGCGATCTTGTCGTCCTGATACTGGATTTTCGCCTTGATCAGCGCCAGAAATCCGGCAGCAATCGCGCCGCCCAGAACCGGAGAGATCACCCAACTGGCGGCAATCGCGCTCATCGTGCCCCAGCTGACCGCGCTAAGGCCTGCTGCAGCGATACCAGCCCCCATCACCCCGCCCACGACCGAATGCGTTGTGGAAACGGGTGCGCCGACCCATGTTGCCAGGTTGACCCACATCGCCGATGATATCAGCGCCGCCATCATCGCCCAGATAAAGACCGAGCTATTTTGGACTGAGGCAGGGTCGATGATGCCCTTGGAGATGGTCGAGACCACGTCTCCGCCCGCCAGCAGGGCCCCCGCGCTTTCCGCGACTGCGGCGATGGCAATTGCCCCACCCATGGTCAGGGCGTTAGCACCGACCGCAGGGCCCATGTTGTTGGCAACGTCGTTGGCGCCGATGTTGATTGCCATATAGGCACCAAAACCGGCAGCCGCGATGACGATCAGCCCGCCGTCTGCCCGACCGAATAGTATCGCAGCAATCAATCCGGCAATGACTATGAAGGCCAGCGCGATGCCCGGCGCAAGCAGCGGCCGCGCCACGTGCACGTTCGCATGCTCAAGGCGGGAAATTCGGTGCAGATCGCTGTCCAGGGCTTGCCAGCGGTTTTTATTGTTCGTGTTCGACATCGGTTTTCTGTGGGTGATACGGTTTAACCGGCGCGGTTAACGGTTACCCGGTCTTGTGGCAACCGGCCTCACAGAAGTTTGTTGCGAAAGCGTTACATTTGCCGCAGCATTTCGCGCAGTTCCGGCTCTTGCACCAGCTCTGCGGCCTCTTTCGGCGAGAACCAGCGCCGTTCACGCTCGCTGACCTCGGGGAATTCCTCGGCCAGATCTTTGACATCTATGCGATACACATTGGTGCGCACGGGTTGGGCCGTTCCGTCATCCAGGATCTTGTCATAGGTGAAATGGCCCACCGCCTTGCGGCCCAGGTGTTTCACTTTCACACCGGCTTCTTCCCAAGCTTCTTCTTTGGCAGTCTCGGCCCCGTCCATGCCGTCAATTGGCCATCCCTTTGGGATGACCCATCGGCCTGTGCCACGGCTGGTGATCAACAGAACTTTTTTGTCGTCGCCGGTTCCGCGCACGCACAAGGCTGCAAACTGTACCCTGTGTGGGCGTTGAAAGAAGGGTTTGCCAACTTCTTCCCAGATATTGTTCAGCCAAGATGCCATCGATTAAGTGCCAGTACTTTTCTTAGGTTCAAGGAAAAGTGACATAACAACTATAAACCGGGGCTTCAATGCATCTATTGAACGAACGCATTTTCTGAAGCAAACGAACGTCAGGTCCGCCGCTTGGCCCGCAAGGTTGGATCGGCCTGCGTCGGATCCTCGGGCCAGGGGTGTTTGGGATATTGCGCGCGCATGTCCTTGCGCACATCCGCGTAAGATCCGGCCCAAAATCCTGGCAGATCGCGCGTGATCTGGATTGGTCGCCGCGCAGGGGACAGCAGAGTGATCTTGAGCGCCTCGCCCCCGATAGCCGGATGCCGGGTGACACCGAACAGTTCCTGCAGGCGGACTGATATCTCGGGCACCGCGCCGCCATAATCAATTGGCACCTTGCGGCCCAGTGGTGTTTCAAACGATCCCGGCGCGCGACGGTCCAATTCCTGCGTTTGGGCCCAGTCCAGCCGGGCACGCAGGGCAGGCAGCAGGTCAAACTTTTTCCAGTCGTCTGCACTGCGCTGACCTGACAGCATGGGTAGCAGCCAGTCGTCCAGAGCGGCCATCAACCCGTCCATTGAAAAGTCCGGCAGGTCGATCCCTTCGGCGCGCACCAATTCCACCCGCGCGGCCAATCGCGCAGAGGCGCCTTCCAGTCGTAACCCCAGATCACGCACACCATCCAGCATGGCGCGGGCGATGGCCTCATCCGGCGCGTCCTTCCAAATACGGTCATCCAGAGTGATCGCGCCAAGGCGTTCCTGCGTGCGCGCAATGACCCGGCGTTCCCGTTTCGACCACGCGCAGTTGTCGACCCATTCGATCTGATCCGCGAACAGATCCCGGATTTCACGCTCTGAGATTTGTGCGGCCATGCGCACCTTGGCCTCGCGCGGGTTTCCGTCCGTATCTGTCACCACAAGATAAGGCGCGGCCGCCAATGTGTCACCGCTGTCCAGCACGACGCCCTTGCCGCCGGACAGAACGTAACGCGGCACATCGCCTTTGCGGCGTTGCCCAATGCGATCGGGATAGGCCAAGGCGGCCATCGCGGCTGGGCTTAGGTCTGTCTTGCTGCTTCGTGTTTTCAGCCGCTTGCTCTCGGCTTTGATCCGTTCCAACGCGCCCATGTTGATCTGCCACACCCGGTTGCGTTGAAAGGCGCGGGCATCGCGCAACGCATCAAGCCGCAGCAGCAGATCTACCGGAGCGCCCTTTAGCGGATCACGTTCCGCCATCAGCGCAGCCAACGAAGCGGCGTTGGTCCCGGCCGTCACCAGCATGTGCCCCAGCCGAGGATGCAGGGGTAGCGCAGCCAGGGCCCGTCCGTGGTCGGTGATCCGCCCTTTGACATCCAACGCACCCAGCATGTTCAGCAATGTACGGGCCTCGGCCATCGTTCCTTCGGGTGGTGGTGTCAAAAAGGCGAGGTCATCCGGTTCGGCCCCCCAAAGCGCCAGTTCCAGCGCAAGGCCCGTCAGGTCGGCGGCTTCGATTTCGGCAGGGGGGTAGGCGGCCAGCGCACCTTCTTCACCTTTGGACCAAATCCGGTAACACACGCCCTCGGCCACGCGCCCTGCACGACCTGCGCGTTGGGTTGCTTCGGCCCGCGTCACCCGTTCCGTGACCAGCCGCGACATGCCAGAACCCGGATCGAACCGCGCCCGGCGCGCCTGACCCATATCCACAACCACGCGGATGTCGGGAATGGTCAGCGAGGTCTCGGCGATTGAAGTGGCAAGCACGACCTTGCGCTCTTTCGCGGCTGGCGAGATCGCTGCGCGCTGGGCGGCAAAGGGCATTGCTCCGAACAGTGGTTTAACTGCGCAATTGCCGGGCAACCGTTTGGATAGCGCGGCCTCGGCTCTGCGGATTTCGCCCTCGCCGGGCAGAAACACGAGCATGCCGCCTTCGGTTTCACGCTCGGCCTTGGCGACCAGATCTATCAGTGCATCCAGTCGTCGTGCTTGCGCACCCAGTGGCTGGTCCAGCCACTGGGTTTCAACCGGATAACTGCGCCCTTCGGACGTCACAAGCGGTGCGTCCATCAATTGGCCGACCGGTTCGGCGTCGAGTGTGGCAGACATCGCCAGCAGGATCAGGTCGTCGCGTAGTGCGCCCGTAACCTCAAGGCACAGGGCAAGCCCGAGGTCCGCGTTCAAAGATCGTTCGTGAAACTCGTCAAAAATCACCGCGCCTACGCCTGGCAGATCCGGTTCAGATTGTAGCATTCGGGTCAGAATGCCTTCGGTCACCACTTCGATGCGGGTTGTTTTTGAGGTTTTCGCATCGCCCCGCACGCGGTAACCGACGGTTTCACCCGCACGTTGCCCCAAAGTTTCCGCCATCCGCTCTGCCGCGGCACGCGCGGCAAGCCTGCGGGGTTCGAGCATGATGATCTTGCCATTGCACAACCCGGCCTCGAGCATCGCCAGAGGTACCCGCGTTGTCTTGCCCGCGCCCGGAGGGGCTTGCAAAACGGCCCGGCCATTGGCCTTTAGGGCGTTAAGCAATTCGGGGATGGCGTCATCGATGGGCAGGCGTGTTGTCATTGGCGCTTTATCAGCCAACCACGGCGCAACGTCCAGTTCCGCTGTTTCCCAATGACGATGATCGCGCCGCTGCGGCCTAGAGCCAGCGGCGGTCCGGTCAAAGAGGATCAACAGCAACACATAGGTGCGAAATGCAGGTATCGGGCAGGTTTCCTGCGCGGTCCGGTCTGGACAAACCACCCGTCGGGGCGGCAAGTAGTCGTGCCGCAAAAGATCGGGGTCGGAATGGATATGGACAGCCTAGGTGATAAGATTTTGAACGGAGACCGGCGTGCGCTGGCCCGGGCAATCACTCTGGTCGAAAGTGGTCGCGCCGATCATCGGGCACAGGCGTCTGAATTGCTGGCGCATTTGGCCAAAGCCGGGCGGCAATCCCTGCGCGTTGGGTTGTCCGGTACTCCGGGGGTGGGCAAATCCACCTTTATCGAAAGCTTTGGCATGATGCTGATCGAGCAGGGCCTGCGCGTTGCGGTCTTGGCTGTCGACCCCAGCTCGACCCGTTCAGGTGGTTCTATTCTGGGCGACAAAACCCGGATGGAGCGGCTGAGTCGTGAGAAGAACGCCTTTATCCGTCCGTCTCCCAGCCAATCCCATTTGGGCGGCGTGGCCCGCCGCACCCGCGAGGCGATTGCCCTGTGCGAGGCGGCAGGGTTCGACGTGGTGCTGATTGAAACTGTAGGAGTCGGGCAGTCCGAGACCGTCGTTTCCGAAATGTCGGATCTGTTCCTTCTGTTGCTTGCGCCTGCGGGCGGGGATGAGTTGCAGGGGGTTAAACGCGGAATCATGGAAATGGCCGACATGATCCTTGTGAACAAGGCGGATGGAGATCTGAAAGCCACGGCCACCCGCACCTGTGCTGACTACGCGGGGGCTTTGCGCCTGCTGCGAAAACGCCCGCAGGACCCCGAGGGTTTTCCCAAGGCGATGACTGTTTCCGCGGTCGAGGAACATGGGCTTGACCAAGCCTGGGACGAAATGACCACTCTGTCAGGCTGGCGGCGTGAAAACGGCCATTGGGATGGCAACCGCGCGGCGCAGGCGCGGTTCTGGTTCGATCAAGAAGTGCGATACGCGCTGCTATCTCGGTTGGATACGCCGACCGCCCGCGCAGAAATGGATCGCCTTGGATCCGATGTTGGCGCAGGCAATCTTAGCCCGACGGCGGCTGCGGAACGAATGCTTAGTGTCCTAGCAACACACTAGACGCCTTTTAGCGTCAGAGGTGGAGGGTGCGCCAAAATCATGTATTATGGGCAAAGATACAATTTCTGATTGTGCTGCTTCGAGGGGAAGTCGATAGTCTCGATGGTGCGCAAGTCAACAAATGAACGCGTCGGAGATAGCCGTGCATGCCCAATATTCGTGGGACAAATGGTGACGACGATATCGAAGTCACCGGCGACGAAGGTACGCTGAACGGTTCGCCCCAGGGCACGCCCATTGATGATATTCGCGCCCGTGGCGGTGACGATGAGATTACGATTGTAAGCAGTACTATTTCCGGGAGTGTACGCGGCAACGCCGGAAACGATGAAATCACCGTGTTCAACGCCCAGATCGATGGGCAGATCAATGCGGGTCGCGATGCGGATACCGTCACGGTTTTTGACGTAGGCGTCGGCAATATCCGTTTGGGGCAGGGCAATGACACCCTGAACTTTATCCGAACCCAAGTCACCGGGGATGTTCAGGGCGGCGGCGGGCAGGACGCGCTGAACCTTCCGGTGGGCACAGTTGTAACCGACGCAAATTTCGGAACGTTCACCGTTGTTGTCGGGCAATCCTATTCGCTTTCCAGCGGCAGCTTCGAATTGCCCTCAGGGATCGTGGTCAACTATAGCGGGTTTGAATCCGGCACAGGGTTTTTGTGCTTTACCCGCGATACAGTAATTCAGGCACAACGTGGTCCGGTTCTTATTCAGGATCTCCGACAGGGGGATATGATCCCAACGCAGGGCAACGGGATGCAACCGATCCGCTGGATCGGGCGCCGTAAATTTGACTCGGTGGCATTGGCGGGCGACGCGAAACGTCGCCCCGTCCGAATATTGGCAGGCGCGATGGGCAATGGGTTGCCCAAACGGGATCTGTTGGTGTCACGGCAGCACAGAATGCTGGTGCAGTCGAAAATCGCAGAACGGATGTTTGGCGAGCCCGAAGTTCTGATTCCGGCGATAAAACTGACCGCGCTGCCAGGGATATTCGTTGATGCTACGGTGGACAGTGTCGAATATTACCACCTGCTTTTTGACCGGCACGAGGTTATCTTTGCCGAAAACGCCCCAAGCGAAAGCCTGTTTACCGGGCCTGAGGCGCTTAAGACCCTTAGCCCGGAAGCGCGGCGTGAGATATTCGATATCTTTCCGGAATTGGCGGATGTGAACCACAATCCCAACCCGGCCCGGTACATCCCCAAAGGCCCCCAACAAGCGCGCCTCGTGGCTCGGCACCTGAAGAATGAAAAGCCACCGCTGCAGGGCTATGACGTATAGGGGAACGCCACTCGGATGTTTTAATCCCCAAAAAGCAGTCATGTTGAACCCCGCACTGAATGCATGACTGAATGAAATAACCCGGTCAGGCAGGCGATTCTGGTCAAAAAAGGGCAGTTGAAGATTGCAGCAATGTCGGATTTTTGATGGAAATCGACTGCGTGCCACGCTTTTCAATCCAGGTCAGGCTCGCTTGTATGTCACCTTTCGCCACCGGGTGTCTGATCCGGGACAGTTTTCGGATCCGCGACCGGCGGCAACTTTAATACAGGCGGGATATGCGCATTTGCATGTGCAGGCTCGGCTGAATGATTGGTATATAAACTCTGAAACACCCGAACTTGAGGCCTGCCTGTCGCGGCTGACCCAGGGAATGGAACATGTCGCGGCGATGGGCTTTTCAATGGGTGGTTACGCCGGTCTTCGCTTGGCGCGAGCGCTAAACTTGAAATCTCTTCTTGCTGTTTCACCGCAGTTCTCAATTTCTGAAGAACACGTGCCATTTGACCCGCGTTTCAAAAAATGGGCGACAGACTTCGATCCTGATCTTGGGGCGCTGCCGAGTCGCTTTTATCCTGTACGCGGCCTCATTCTGGTTGATCCGTTCAACCGCGCCGATTTTCTGAATGCCCGCATGACCCAGGAGGCCTTTCCCGCAATGAAAATCGTAAGGCTTTGCTTCACTGGTCATCCTGCGACCAAAGTTATAAGGCAAACCGGTGGATATGGCAGGCTACAGAATATGTTGCTTCGTCAGCGGTTGTCACCGGAAAGAATGGTCCGTGTGCATCGTACTGCGCGACTAAAAAGCCGCCGGTACTGGGCGCGTCTGGCGGCCGCAGCGGCAAAAACAGGTCGCCCAGAGTTGGAAAATCGCGCCCTGAAACGGCCGGGAGAATTAAATGAAAACTTGGTGCTGTGAATCATTGGCATATGGCTTGACCCCGTCTGTGATTCCCACTACACGCATCCAACCAGTTTTCGGGCGCGACTTCGGGTTGTGCCCCTTGTGATTTGGCCGAGGGTGTAATGCCTGGCCTCCAGAAACAAAGGAAGAAACCATGTCGCGCCGTTGCGAACTGACCGGAAAAGGCCCGATGACTGGCAACAATGTCAGCCATGCCAAAAACAGAACTCGTCGTCGTTTTCTGCCCAACCTGAACGACGTTACGCTGCAGTCGGAAACGCTGGGCCGTGGCGTCAAGCTGCGCATCTCGGCGGCTGCCCTGCGTTCGGTGGACCACCGTGGTGGTCTGGACGCGTTCCTGGCGAAAGCCAAGGACGATGAGCTGTCCAACAACGCATTGAAAGTGAAAAAGGAAATCGCCAAGGCGCAAGCTTCGGCCTAAGACCTTTTTCCTGCGAGAATTCAGGCCCTGTACCTTTTGGTGCAGGGTTTTTTCGTTTTGTGCAGAGTGCTGTTCTCAATTTGGAATTAAATTTCCGCGTTGGGTGAAATTGTTCACATACCGTTTGCTCTACCCGTATTATGTTTAGGCATATTCATCTGGCGGAGTTCAACCTCATGTCGTTCAAATCATTACCTTCTTTCTCCCTACTGGCCGACTTTTTCGGCAAAACGTTTGGGGCATGTCTGCGGATGCAGCGTCGGGTGAATCGGCTGCATACGAGCCTGACAAAAGGGTCCGTCAAGCGCCCGGAACCGGATCGCTGACATTGTCCTCCCGGCCCTGGGCTTTAAGCGTGTCTGATTGCGCTTGAAGCCCGTTTTGTCTCTGGCCTATATCGGGGACAGGATGAAACCCGTTCTGAACAAAGTTCTGCCGTTTGTGCTGTCGCTGCTGGTCGTTTTGACCGGGCAGGGCGTTGCTGCATCGCGCGGTGTGGACCGGGCGGTGGGGCATATGGTGCTGTGTACCGGATCTGGTCCGGTCGTGGTCTATATGGATGCCGAAGGGCAGCCGACAAAGGCCCCGCACTTCTGTCCGGATTATGCGTTGAACCTGTTGGGCGCGGTGAGCATTGACGAACCGTCCTTGCCGGTTGCGCCGGACACCGATCGACCCATGCCATCGCGTATCGCGGAGAATCTGATCGCTCTGCCTATACCGTCACAGCCAGCCCGGGCACCTCCTGCAAGTGTTTGATTCATTATCAATTCTTATCAAACACCAAACTACAGGAGAGGCGCTATGTCACTCACATCCAGACTGCTGACCACCCTTGCCGCCGCAACTATTGCTACGGCTGCTTTTGCGCAGGACACGATCACCGTCGATGACGCTTATGCCCGATCATCGGGTAAAACAGCCAAAGCTGGCGCAGCCTTCATGATGATCCAGAACACCGGCGCGACCGATGATCGTTTGATCGGCGTGGAATCCGACGCTGCGGCTCGGGTCGAGTTGCACACCCATATTGTCGACGAAAACGGCGTTGCCAAGATGACCCATGTCGAAGAAGGCTTTGTCATACCCGCCGGTGAAATGCACATGCTGAAGCGTGGTGGCGATCACGTGATGTTCATGGGCCTGACAGCCCCGTTTGAACAGGATGCAATGGTTCCCGTTACGTTGATCTTCGAGACAGCAGGCGAGGTCGAGATCAAGATTCCGGTGGATTTGGTGCGTAAGGACACCGGCGGTCACGGTTCGCATTCGAACTAGGGCTACGCCTGAACTCGGGCCGCGCTGCGGCCGTCATCCATGCGTCAGGCCGGGAAATTCCCGGCCTTTTGTCGTTGTAGAAAAGGTTCAGCGGTTGACCACCCGCATCGCTACGCGGTCATGGGCGCGTTTGAAGCGCATGGCCAGCCAGAGCATTACTGCGGCAAAGGCCAGCGCCGAGAAAGCAATCGCCCAGCCGAGCGCCACCATGCCGCTGCCCGGCCAGAACATCAAAACAAGGCCGATCAACAGCGCGACAATGCCGGAGTTGCGCATGGTGGATGCGTCCGGATGTGCATCGGGCAATTGCCGCCACACCATCAGCGAGCCTATCCCGACAATCAAAGCCCAGGCTCCCAGCAGGAAGAACGCGAGGCGCGCGACGCCTTCCGGCCAGATCAGCAGGATCAGTCCGATCAGAAGCGCCCCGATGCCGAAACCGCCAATCAGGCCACGTCGACCAAACCCCAGCAGCGTCAGGCCACCATCGAGGACCAGCAGCAGGCCCACCAGACGGATCAGCAAAGAGATGCTGCCCGTCGGCCAGAATAACGCTGCGATCCCGAGCGCACCGGCCAGGATTCCGCGCAGCAAGAATGTCCACCACAGGTCCGTTAGCTGATCACCGAGGGCGCCACGCGTGTCGAGGCTGTCATCATCAAGGATTTCACCTTGTTGGTTTTTTGGGTCTGTCATGGGGACCTCTCGGGTTGTTAGGGCACTAGTATAGCAAGGAAATTCGCCTCTTGTCTGCGGGTTTCGCCCTATTGCGATTTTAGGATCTGATCGACCCAGCGCGGAATGGTTTCTGTTGCGGGGCCAAGTATGACTTCGTCGAAACTGGATGCGCCGGTCGACGGCTCGAGGTTCAGTTCGACAGTTCTTGCACCGGACATCATGGCCTCGTGCACGAAAGCCGCGGCGGGATAGACCTGACCCGAAGTGCCAATGGCGGCAAAGATGCTTGTGCCTGCCAGATGATCATAGATGGCGTCCATGTGATAAGGCATCTCACCAAACCACACCACATCCGGACGCGCAGTGGGGGCTACGCAGGCAGGGCAGGGCTCGCCCACGGCCATCTCGGGCGGCGCCGTCCAGCGGTGGCCGCAGGCCGCGCAAAGCGCGCCCGCCAGCGTTCCATGCATGTGGATCACGTTTTGCGCGCCACCGGCCTCGTGCAGGCTGTCGACGTTTTGTGTGACGATCACAACCTCGCCGGGCCAGTCCTGCTGTAGTCGGGCAAGTGCATCGTGGGCCGCGTTAGGTTGCGCCTCGGCGGCCTGTACGCGGCGGGCATTGTAAAACCCGTGCACCAGCGCGGGATCACGCGCGAACCCTTCGGGCGTGGCAACGTCTTCGATCCGGTGTTGGGCCCACAAACCGCCCTCGTCGCGGAACGTGCCCAACCCGCTTTCGGCGGAAATCCCGGCCCCTGTCAGAATGACGATCTTTTCCATCTTGGCCCTTCGCGTTACACCGTGGTTCATGACCCACCGTATCTTGTTCGTCTGTCTGGGCAATATCTGCCGTTCTCCCGCCGCCGAGGGCGCCTTTCGCGCCCGTGCGCCGCATCACGCTACCGATAGTGCCGGGACTTCTGGCTGGCACATTGGTGACCCACCTTATGGGCCGATGCAAATGGCAGCTCTGTCGCGTGGCATAAAACTGGATGATTTGCGGGCGCGCCAATTTGTGCCCGCGGATTTCGACAGGTTCGATTTGATTATCGGGATGGATGCCGACAACCTCGCGGATATTGAGGCATTGAGGCCAGCTGGGAACGAAACCCCAGTGCGTCTGCTGACGGATTTTGCGCCTCATATCGGCACAGACCACGTCCCGGACCCATACTATACCCGTGACTTCGATGGAGCATTGGATCTAATCGAGGCAGCGGTCGAAGGTCTCGACACGCATCTACGCGGCTAGTTCATCAACTTTAGGCGGTTGTTCAGCCATGGCAATTGCGCAAGGGCCGGGTCAACAATCTGGCTGCCCATTAGGCGGCGCATCATGCCTGCGACTTCTTGCGGAACCTGACCTGACCAGTCGGTGCGGGTGAACAAGGAAATCGTCCGCGACACATCTCCGATCGGGGCAGGGTGCGCCTCAAGCCCGTCATGGAATCGCGCCGCCCGCATGTAGCCCAGCGGCGTCGTGATCGCCCAGCCGAGGCCGCGCGCGACCATTGCCATCAACGCCAGATGAGAACCGATTTCGAACCGTTCTTCAAATTCCAGCTGCTGGCGCGCCAGATGGGCCTCAATCTGGCGGCTGATCAACTGCTCGCGGGCATAGCGTAGGAAGGGCAGATCCTGCATGGCGTTTTCGGCCCCTTTGGGCGTCACCAGAATGAAGGGATCGCGCACCAGCGGGTACTCGACCACGCCTTCCAGCACCTCGCCGCTATGGGCTGACACCACAAGCTGAAGGCGCTGCGCCTCAAGTTCTTCGAACAGGTCAAGACTGGGCAGTGTGATCAGTTTGAACTTTGACCGCGTCAGACTTTCGGCCAACAGAGTGGCCAGTCGCGGGGTCAGGTCATTGTCGAAATCGTCAATCAGGCCGACAGACAGGGTTGCAAGGTGCCCCAGGTCCATCACAGTCAGCTCGCTTTGGGCCATCTGCAGTTCGGCCAGAACAGCCTGCGCGCGGGCCAGAAAGCTGCGCCCAGCCTGGGTCAGGCGCATCGGGCGCCGTGCGTGATCCACCAAATCGGTGCCCACTGCCTTTTCCAGATTGCGTAACTGCTGGGACACTGACGGCTGGCTAAGCCCTGTGATCTCGGCGGCTTGCGCTACCGATCCGGTCCGCGCCAACGCCTCGAACACTTCGAGGCCGCGCAGGGTCAGCCCTTTCATAACCATCAGATATCCCTTTCGCTGCGCCTTTCTGGGGCGCAGTTCGGGTCAGGTCAAGGATTGATCAGCCTAGTTGCAGATCGCCTGCGCCATCTGACCAAAGTTCCGATACCGGTCCCACAGCGCATCGTCGCGCGCCGTCTGTGACATCTTGAGCTCTTGGGCCTGATGCGGGTCGCGGAACCACTTGGCAACGGTCTTCTGATCACTGCGGGTCAACGCCTGATTGGCCACCCGCTGAATGCAACTACACCGATCCCGCGTCGCCGCCGACCGGTCAGACGCCAGACACGCCCGTTTGATCTGCGCCGCCTCTGCGACCGGAGCCACCGCCGTCAGCGACGTGGCACAGAATGCGATTAAGAGGAACTTTTTCATGCTCATGCCTCATGTTTGCCTGCCCGGAGGGGTCTTATGCCCCTCTCGGTCTTCGCAGGAGTATGAATCAAACGGGGAAAGGGATCAATCAAACGTTGAGAAAAAGTGATTGCACGGTTTGCGAATGTCGCGTTGTCTAACCCGACTTTGCTTAGAAACCCCTCATGAGACCACTATGCTTAAGAAATACGGACGCACATTTCACTTGCCGCAATCTCCTGGCGCCACGAGTGATGACAAAATCATGTCTAGCGTTGCCGTGTTAGAGATGGCTGACGAAGTGGTGTTCACTGAAAAGATGGACGGTGAGAATACCACGATCCACAGCCTAGGCTGTCACCCCCGCAGCCTCGACGCGAGATATCATCCGTCGCGAGATTGGATGAAGGCATTTGCAGCCGGTATAGCGCCTCTACTTGCCGAGGATGAACGAATTGTGGGCGAGTATTTGTTCGCGCGTCATTCCATCACTTATTCAGAGCTGCCGACATATTTTCTGGGATTTGCTTGGATCAAGGCTGAGGAAGTTCAACCTTGGGACGCGACGCTTTCGCGCTTTGTCGAACTTGGGGTCACAGCGGTTCCTGAACTTTATCGCGGGCGGTTTTCGGCACAGATCGCAAAGGATGTAATTGCGGGTCTCGATCTCGAAAAACAAGAGGGGTTTGTCGTTCGCACCACTGGGGCCTTCAAGGAAGAAGACATGCCCATACACCTTGCTAAATACGTACGTGAGGGCCATGTGCAAAGCGAGACGCATTGGATGAATGCAGCGCTGGTCAAAAACGGTTTGGTCTGACTGGGCCGAGAGCTTGGGAACAAAGGGTTTCGCAGCATGTTGACCCACCTTGACCACAGCCCAATTCCGACGCATATCCCCAACCCATGACAGACCTCGCTCATATCCGCAATTTCTCCATCGTCGCGCATATCGACCATGGCAAATCCACCCTTGCTGACCGGCTCATCCAAGAGACCGGAACGGTCAAGGATCGCGACATGAAGGAACAGCTGCTCGACAGCATGGATATCGAGCGCGAGCGCGGCATCACAATCAAGGCCAACACGGTCCGCATCGACTATACCGCCGACAATGGCGAGCAATACGTGCTAAACCTGATCGACACACCCGGCCACGTGGACTTTGCCTATGAGGTCTCGCGCTCCATGCGCGCGGTCGAAGGCTCACTGCTGGTTGTGGACTCGACCCAAGGTGTCGAGGCGCAGACTCTGGCGAACGTCTATCAGGCCATTGATGCGGATCATGAGATCGTGCCGGTACTCAACAAGATCGACCTGCCGGCGTCCGACTGTGACCGCGTGGCCGAACAGATCGAGGATGTGATCGGCATCGACGCGTCTGAGGCCATTCAGGTCAGCGCCAAAACCGGGCAGGGCATCCACGAAACGCTGGAATCTATCGTCACCCACTTGCCTGCGCCGCAGGGCAATCTCGACGCGCCGCTCAAAGCGATGCTGGTCGACAGTTGGTACGACGCCTATCTCGGCGTCATCGTTCTGGTCCGCATTATGGACGGCACGCTGAAAAAGGGCATGCGGGTCAAGTTCATGTCGAACAACACCCTGCACCATGTGGACCGCGTTGGCGTGTTCCGCCCTGAGATGGAGATGGTCGACAGCCTCGGCCCCGGTGAGATCGGCTTTCTCACTGCCTCGATCAAACAGGTCCGCGACACGCGTGTCGGCGACACCATCACCAATGACCGCAACGGCACCGAAATCGCACTGGACGGCTTCAAACCCGCGCAGCCGGTGGTGTTTTGTGGCCTCTTCCCCGTCGACAGTTCCGAATTCGAAGACCTGCGCGATGCGATCGACAAACTGGCACTGAATGACGCCAGCTTCAGCTTTGAAATGGAAACCTCGGCGGCACTTGGCTTTGGCTTCCGCTGCGGCTTCCTTGGCCTGCTACACCTTGAGGTCATCCGCGACCGCATCGAACGCGAATATGATATCGAACTCATCACTACCGCGCCGTCGGTGATCTATCACGTCTACATGAAAGACGGCGAGATGATCGAGCTGCACAACCCCGCCGACATGCCCGACCCGTCCAAGGTCGACCATATCGAGGAGCCGCGCATCAAGGCGACCATCTTGGTTCCCGATGAATTCCTCGGCGACGTGCTGAAACTCTGCCAGGACCGTCGCGGCATCCAGATGGACCTGACCTATGCGGGCAGCCGCGCCATGGTCGTCTATGACCTGCCGCTGAACGAGGTCGTCTTTGACTTTTACGACCGCCTGAAATCGGTGACCAAAGGCTATGCCTCGTTCGATTATCAGATGACCGGCTATACCGAGGACAATCTGGTCAAGATGTCGGTGCTGGTGAATGACGAGCCGGTTGATGCGTTGTCAACCATGGTTCACCGCGACCGGGCTGAGATGCGGGGCCGTGCGATGTGCGAAAAGCTCAAAGACCTGATCCCGCGCCACATGTTCAAAATCCCGATCCAGGCCGCCATCGGAGGTAAGGTCATCGCGCGCGAGACCCTCTCGGCCCTGCGCAAGGACGTGACCGCCAAATGCTACGGCGGCGACGCCACGCGGAAACGCAAACTGCTGGACAAGCAGAAAGCGGGTAAGAAGAAGATGCGTCAGTTCGGGAAGGTCGATATCCCGCAGGAGGCGTTTATTAGCGCCTTAAAAATGGACAGCTAAAAGCTGGCCATTTTTACGGCGGGTGGGCGAAAGCGGTTGGCGTAGCCAACCGCGTGCCCACACCTTGAGGTAGGGAGAGCGACCTTGGCCGCTCACCCCATTACTTTTCCTTCCGAACGCCTTTGAAGGGCTTCTTGCTGGAAGTCTTGACGTCCATGAAGCGTCCGGTTTCGGTGTCACGCTTCACATAGTGACCGGATGGCGTTTTAGTTTGCGAACGGCCTTTGACCATTCCGTTGCGACGTCCATCACCTGATGGTGGGTTAGTAGCCATATTATCCTCGTTATCGAGTGTGACAGTATGGTACGCAATAAGCACAACCATCCGACAGGAAGTACCGTTGCCGCGCAGCCGCCACCGCGCTTTGGCAAGTCGAATGCCACCCAAGCGGTATGCGATTTGCTAGAAGCGGGGGGTGAGTGCATGTTCCATCATCAACATGCACTTCGTGATAGCCATCAGGCTGTGGGTTTTGGTTAACGTAATAGTTTGGCATAACGCTGCCTCGTTCAAAGTTTCAACGAGGGGCGCCTTGACTGTTTTTTGTGAATCCGTCAGGATTCACGCGTTGCAAACTGACCGCGGCAACCCCCCAAGGTTGGTGCGGTACTACAACGAAGCGCCGTCTTGGTCTGACCACCTTGGCGGCGCGATTCGTTTGTAGCTCATACCTCAGCATGGCTCGACCAAATACAATATGCAAGAGAACAAACGCAGAAACATCACCATTGGCGGTATAATCGCCCTAGATGTGCCGTTTGGAACATGTTGTGCCCCAATATAGGGGGGTTGTCAACAGATTCCTCCACAGGAAACTCCCAATTTTTCTGTATGTCGAAAAAATATGATGTTCTGCCACTATATGTAGAATCGATGGCCGGGCTAGTTGAGGAAGTATAGAGTTGACGCCGTTTCACATTTCACTTTGATCAACCCTCCCGCCCGGCGGCACCGCCGGACCGCGCCGACCCGCCCCCGTCAAACCGAAGGTTTGCCCCCGGCAAAACGGGCGGCGCGTTTGCGCCCCGGGGCTCCGCCCGTTCGGTCCTGAAACGGTCCACTGGACCGTTTCCGAGACGGGCCTCACCCCCTCGGGCCAGCGCTGCCCTCAGTCCAGCCCAGCCCCCAAATTTCTGATATCCCGCAAAAAGTGATACACTCCCTTCATTCCAAACAAGTTTTTCATAGGGGGAAGAGTTATGGACCCACAGCTGCGTTCTCAGATTTCGATGAGCCGTCTCGACCACTATTACGACATCATGCGCACCTCGATCTTTGCCTATGTCGCTATCGCCGCGATCATCGGGTTTGGGCCCGTAGGGCTTGCTCTGCCGTTGATTGTGTTGGTGATTGCGGTGACAGCCTATGGCGTTCTAGCGGGCAAGACCGCGTTGGAAGACGTTGAAAACCTTCGGGACGACATGACCGAGGAGTTTGCGCAGACCAGTTTCGCCCGCGGGCTAAAGGCGCGGAATTTGAAAGGGTTGGTCCTGACGTCGAATGCACTGCTCTGCCTGATCGGACTGGCTGAACTCATCGCGATTGTGTTCTAGCCGAGGGTTGTGACCCACCTCACAGCCTCAACCTTCCCCACCTGCTACACTTGACCCAACGGCAACCTCGGCAGGAGGCGCAGATGTCCACATCCATGATCCCCCTTATCGCCCTCGGGTCGGCGGGTCTCTATTCCGTGGCCATGATCGCGATGAAGTTCTGGTGGAAACTCCCCGGTGTGGGTCTCGGCCTGCTGATCGTCGCGACCCTGCTGGCAGGGGCGACGCTGGAACTCGCCGCGCTGCGCGAGGAACGGCTGGGCATCATCTATACTGGCATTCTGGGGGCCGAGGTTGTTCTGATCGCCATCGCCTCGTTCTTTCTGTTCGGCGAAAATTTTTCATATCGCGAGGCGGCAGGCATTGGTCTGGTCATCCTCGGCACCGCGCTGGCCTGGGCATAAGGCAATCATTACCGGTTTATGAAGTTTCCCTTAGGTAAGTTGCAACCTGCGCACTCCCTTCCAATCTGTTCAACAGGCCAGCAACGGCCCTGAACTTTGGAGGAGAGCCCATGACCAGATATATGACTGCCGGAGCAGCCGCTCTGGCCACGAGCCTTACCCTTGCCACGGCCTCGATGGCCGAGACCACACCCGATCTGCGCGGTGCCTGGAGCGGCACCTATACCAAGGTTTCACCGTCTCGGGTGGCAACCGGCGATGCGCCACGCTTTCATCAGGGAGAGTGGCTTCTGGATATTCAGCAGCAGCAGGACAACTTGTTCTGGGGGCCCAGCATGTGGCGACCGGATGCTGGCACAGATTGGCGTGTGTTTGACGCCACCGGGACCATCAGTCTGGATGGTTCGAACACTATCGGCATCGTCGAAAGCTCGGCCGATCCGCAGGTAGGCGTGAATGCGCTGGTGGATGCGCGCTATCAGGACGGCAAGATTTACGCGGATTTCCGTAGCCTGCGTCGCGGGACAACGTACAGCGTTGTGCTCGAACGTCAGGTGAACTGAAGCGTCTCCGGCCCGGCCGGCCGTAGGGGGTACTGGCTGCACCGTGTTGCAGCGCGTAGTAGGTAATCTCGGTCGGGTCGGAACGCTTCTCATAAACGGACACAGCGTCTCCTCAGGGGGGGCGGGTCGGGCGGCATCTTGGTTGCAAGCGACAGGGTCCTGAACACACGGTGCCGGATTGCGGCGTTCCCCGGCATATGTGGTTTAGGGTCTCGCGAACCTTCAGCGCGGCTTAGCTTGTGGTCTGAGAGCCGTCCGGCCCCAGTTTCTCTGAACATCTCTGGCCAGGCAATGGTAAGCGCGGATCCGTCTGATTCGATGCTTTGAGGCTGTGAATACCCGCAATCGGCAACGAAATGGCCTTTGCGGGTGCAGAAAGTCAGGAAAATCGAGTCATTTCGTCGAATTCAGCGTTTTCCATTGCCAAGACCGCACGGCGTTTCGATTTCCGGAGTTATCCACAATTTTCTCCCGGCGGATATCAACACTTTATCCCCGTCTAATTCTCATGCTGCAGTGCTATTTTCTTGTCGGAACATGACCCGGATGTAACAGTTCTATTACCGCAACGGTTCTTAGGAACCAGGGTGGGACGCAAAGACCAAAGGGGGTCGAGGCAATAAGGGCAAGTCTTAGGATTAGCTTTTATATGCAGAGGCTTACCGGTGGATGGTCAGTTGAATTGGGTGTCAGACCCGGGTCAGATGATCAGACTCTCAGAAGGTCGATGCGTGCTGCAAAGCATCTTAGGATGCCGAGCAGCGGCCGTGGCCTGTAACAGGGTCTGGGCAACTGGATCGTGGCGTCCCTCGGATGCATCGACCCGGCAAGGCGTCAGGAGTATCCGCAAGGGTACATGCATGGACCGCGTCTGCGCACCTGACGCCTTTTCTTTTTCTCTGGTTTTTCCAGGCTGCCACTCTGCCCCTGCAAAACGGGAACGGGGTTCTTGTGGATGCACAAGAACCCCGAAGTGTCAGATATGCAATGCCGCGTCTATGCACCTGTGCCAAGGAGTGTAACTTGGTTGGCTGCAATCTTCAACCATATCTTGTATGTAGAAGTTGTGCTTTCACAATATCCTGAACCGCGTCAGATATTTTGCTGAACGTCAGTTGCCGCGCCTTGAATGGCATCACCTGCTTTTTCGATATCTTTGCCAGCACCTTTGGCAGTCTCGCACGCGGCGAGAGAAAACAGTGCCAACCCTACCAGAATTGCTCGGATCATCAGTACCTCCATTTGATGTTCTAAGCATGGCCTAGCAGTTTTTATTTGCTGGAACCAGTATTTTACCGCGCTGACACGGGGCATAGAAACACGAAGCTGCAGACCAAATAGACCGCATGGATTGCGAAGGCAGGGTGTGGCCGCACCAACGTTAGAATGTTCGGGTCGGAAAGACTGGAACAACGCGTCTGGTGCGGTGGAAAGATAAACGAAATCAGTCCTTTTGGTCGCCGCAGAACAACTCGTACACCACTTCAAGCATACGGCGCGGTCTGTCGTCAGCAAGTCGGTAGTAAATAGCCTTGCCTTCGCGTCGCGGAATCACAAGGCCTTCCAGACGAAGGCGGGACAGCTGCTGCGAGACAGCCGCCTGCCGCGCGGAAAGTAGGTCCTCAAGCTCGGTCACGGATTTTTCGCCAGAGACCAGATGGCACAAGATCATCAATCGGCCTTCGTGACTGATCGCCTTGAGGAAATTCGATGCGCGGGTCGCATTTCCCGCCATCCGATCGAAATCGTCAGACGTCATATTCTGTGAAATCTGAGGCAATGCCATTGGTGTTTTCCTTTTGAGCCCTGGTGTCGGGGAACTTTTGTGAGTGTTTCGCTAAAGCGGTTCGCATTGCTACACGTTCTGCGCATGAATTTCCATATGCATGGATCAAAATGACGTGATGCGAAAAGGGGAACTTACAAACAAGCGCGTCAAACCAGGCCTTGACCGCTGTTGTTTCTGTGCGTTCGACATCAGACTATCCCCCTATTGTGGGCGGTTGGAGCGCGATCTGTTGTGCCCCCCTTGCAGCCCCCCCGTGGCGACACTAAGACTCGGGTAACGTTTCTTCGGGTAATGTCCCGATCCATAGCAAAACAGGCAGGTTCTCATGTTCGATCCCGTTGACACCTATATGAATACGCTCGTTCCCATGGTCGTCGAGCAGACCAGCCGGGGTGAACGCGCGTATGATATTTTCTCGCGCCTTCTGAAAGAGCGGATCATTTTCATCAACGGTCCGATCCACGACGGGATGAGCCACCTGATCGTCGCGCAATTGCTGCATCTTGAGGCGGAAAATCCGAACAAAGAAATCTCGATCTATATCAACTCGCCCGGTGGCGTCGTCACCAGCGGTTTGTCGATTTACGATACAATGCAGTATATCAAGCCGAAATGTTCCACATTGGTGATCGGTCAGGCGGCCTCGATGGGGTCGGTTTTGTTGGCCGGGGGCGAGAAGGGAATGCGTTTCTCGCTGCCCAACAG
This sequence comes from Ruegeria sp. CDSB013, assembly GCF_059611165.1. Classification (NCBI taxonomy): domain Bacteria; kingdom Pseudomonadati; phylum Pseudomonadota; class Alphaproteobacteria; order Rhodobacterales; family Roseobacteraceae; genus Ruegeria; species Ruegeria sp. CDSB013. The sequence continues at coordinate 100,626 of NZ_JBXWPA010000008.1, forward strand.
CCGGATCATGGTGCACCAGCCCAGCGGCGGCTATCAGGGTCAGGCCAGCGACATCATGATTCACGCGGCCGAGACGCAAAAACTGAAGGATCGCCTTTATGACATATACGTGCGTCATACCGGCCAGACCAAAAAGGCGGTTGAAAAAGCGCTGGATCGTGACAATTTCATGAGCCCGGAAGAGGCGAAGGACTGGGGTCACATCGACGAAATCGTCGAAAATCGCGCCAAAATGGATGGTGACGAGGCCTAAGAATATCTCCCCACGTCTTGGGCGTGGGGACCATTTTTGAGATTGTAGCCGCCCCGGTGGTGGCCTAAGCTGCACCAACATGTGGCATGCGCGGTTCCACACAGACCGCAGGGACGAAGCCCGAAAGGTAGAACATGGCGACGAATTCAGGCGGTGACGGCAAAAACACGCTCTACTGCAGCTTCTGCGGCAAGAGCCAGCATGAGGTGCGCAAGCTGATTGCCGGCCCGACCGTTTTCATCTGCGATGAATGCGTCGAGCTGTGTATGGACATCATCCGCGAAGAGACGAAGGCCAGCGGCCTGAAATCCAGCGATGGCGTTCCAACACCCAAAGACATTTGTGAAGTGCTGGACGATTACGTAATCGGTCAGGCCACCGCCAAACGGGTTCTGTCGGTTGCGGTGCACAACCACTACAAACGTCTGAACCATGCCCAAAAGGCAGGCAGCGATATTGAGCTGGCCAAGTCCAACATTCTGCTGATCGGTCCGACCGGCTGCGGTAAGACGCTGCTGGCGCAGACGCTGGCGCGTATTCTGGATGTGCCGTTCACCATGGCAGACGCAACCACACTGACCGAAGCCGGGTATGTGGGTGAGGATGTTGAAAACATCATCCTCAAGCTGCTGCAGTCCAGCGAATACAATGTCGAACGCGCGCAGCGCGGCATCGTCTATATCGACGAGGTCGACAAGATCACCCGCAAATCCGAAAACCCGTCCATTACGCGTGACGTGTCGGGCGAGGGTGTACAGCAGGCGCTGCTGAAGCTGATGGAAGGCACCGTGGCCAGTGTACCGCCGCAGGGCGGGCGCAAGCATCCGCAGCAGGAATTCCTGCAAGTGGATACCACGAACATCCTTTTCATCTGCGGTGGTGCTTTTGCAGGTCTGGATAAGATCATCGCGCAACGCGGCAAAGGCTCGGCCATGGGCTTTGGTGCCGACGTGCGGGACAATGATGAACGTGGCGTGGGTGAGATTTTCAAGGATCTCGAGCCCGAGGATCTGCTGCGGTTCGGCCTGATTCCGGAATTCGTTGGTCGTCTGCCGGTTCTGGCAACGCTGGAGGATCTGGACGAAGATGCACTGGTCACAATCCTGACCAAACCCAAGAACGCTCTGGTCAAGCAGTACCAGCGCCTGTTCGAATTAGAAGACGCCGAGCTGGCATTTACTGATGATGCGCTGAAGTCGATCGCCAAGAAGGCCATCGAACGCAAAACCGGCGCGCGCGGGCTGCGCTCGATCCTCGAGGATATCCTTCTGGACACCATGTTCGAACTTCCGGGCATGAAGAACGTAACCGAAGTGGTGGTGAACGAAGAAGCGGTGTCGTCTGACAAGCAACCACTGATCATCTATGCGGATGCCGCGGAATCAGCTTCGGCAGGGTAAGGCACAACAAGAATTACCAAGACGGCGCGGGATTGACCGCGCCGTTTTCTTTTGGAGGGAAGCATGAAAATCAGGCGCATTTCATCTGGCGGAGAATTCGAGGCCAAAATCGGCTATTGTCGTGCTGTGGTTGCAAATGGTTTCGTCTTTGTCGCCGGGACTTGCGCCCAAGGTGACAACGTGCCGGAGGACATTGTAGGGCAGTGCAAGTCGTCCTTGGAGGCGATTGGAAAAGCGCTGGCCGAGGCTGGAGTCGGTTTTGCGGACGTAGTTCGGGTCAATTACTATTTGCCGGACATGAATGAGTTCGAACTTTGCTGGCCGTTGTTGGTAGAATCTTTTGGTGACAACCCACCGGCAGCGACGGTGATCGAATGCAATCTCATAACACCCGAGGACCGCATCGAAATCGAAGTGACCGCGGCTCTGCCGCAATAGAGGGTGCGGTTTTTGTGACACTGGACCTTAGCCCGCCTTTGGTCCATATCTGCGGGTACAGAAATGCCGGAGGCAGCTGATGGGAATCCTAAACAGTCTTTTGCGGGCCGTGACCTGGTGGAACGGATCCACATTGAACACGCAGATTTACACATCGCGTAAGGGTATCAAGGTCGGTGAAGACGACGAAGGCAACGTGTTCTATCACAATGCAGACGACAGCAGACGCTGGGTTATTTTCAATGGTGAGGCCGAGGCAAGCCGAGTTGACCCCGATTGGCATGGCTGGCTGCACCGCACCTGGGATGAGCCGCCGACGGACAAACCGCTGAAACACAAATCCTGGGAAAAACCGCATCAGGAAAACCTGACAGGCTCTGCTTTGGCTTATGCGCCGGCAGGTTCTTTGCGCCGCCCGGACCCGGTCGAGCGTAAGGACTACGAAGCCTGGAGCCCGGAATAACACGAGGCGAGCAATGTCGAGTTATAACGCAACCGAAGTTCTGGTCGGTGGGGCCGTTTTGGCCTGTGCCGTCGCCTTTGGCGTATATGCCAGTCAGTCCACCGGTCTGTCGCAAAGCAGTGGCGGCTATGAACTAGGCGCCTCTTTTCGTTCCTTAGAAGGGGTAGGCGTCGGCACCGACGTACGCCTTGCGGGTGTCAAGATCGGCACTGTAACCGGTGTGGACCTTAATCCCGAAACCTATCGCGCCGATACCACCTTCTCGATCTCTGACGGGATTCTGGTGCCGGACGACAGCGCGATTGTCATCTCATCCGAAGGGCTGCTGGGCGGCAACTTTGTCGAGGTCATGCCGGGTGGTTCGCCGTTCTACCTTGAAGCGGGCGATCAAGTCGAAGATACGCAAGGTGCCGTCAGTCTGATTTCCCTGCTGGTCAAGTTTGTGGCCGGGGACGGAAGCGAATGAAGCGATTTGCCCTGATTGCAGCGTTGCTGGCCGCGACGGGGGCCACGGCCCAGCAAAAAGCCCAATCCGGTCCTGGCGCAATGCTGCGTGGTCTGGACAAGGTCAGCGGTCAGACCGTCGATGTTGAAATGCGGAATGGTCAGACACTGCCGGTTTTTGGGTTGGATGTGGCCTTGGGCGATTGCCGCTATCCAGCGGACAACCCGACCGGTGATGCGTTTGCCTACCTGACGATCTGGGAAAAAGGCAGGACAGATCAACTGTTTGACGGCTGGATGATTGCCACGTCTCCCGCGCTGAACGCGCTGGACCATGCGCGTTATGACGTCTGGGTGATGCGCTGTATCACTGCGTCGGGTGACTGAGGCACTGCTGCCTCGAAATCCGCACTGGCATTGATCGCCTCTTCAAGCGCGTTCCGATATTGCGTGCGCGGAATTTCGATCGCCCCCAGAGACGCCAGATGAGCGGTCAGAAATTGCGTATCAAACAGCCGAAATCCGGTTTGGCGCAAGCGGTCCACAAGATAGGCCAGCGCTATTTTCGAGGCATCCTTTCGACGGGAAAACATGCTTTCGCCGAAAAACGCCGCACCCAGCGTAACGCCATAAACGCCGCCGACCAGTGCGTCCTCATCCCAGACCTCCAGCGAATGGGCCCGGCCCGCGAGGTGGAGTTGCTGATAAAGGTGGCGCAATTCTGCATTGATCCAGGTGTCTGCCCGATCAGCGCAGCCATCGACCACTCCGGCAAAATCGCGGTTGATGCTGATGGAAAAGCCGGACTTTCGAATGCGGCGTGCGAGGCTGCGCGAGATATGAAAGCCATCTAACGGAAAAACGCCACGAAATTTGGGATCGACCCAAAACAGTTCCGGGTCATCGCGGTGTTCGGCCATCGGGAAAATTCCAATGGAATAGCCGTGTAGCAAAAGTTCAGGGGTCAGGCTCATGCGCGATACCCGGGGACCAGAGCGCAAGTGCCCTCTGGTCCCTTGGTTTTATTGGGCCATATTCGCCGCAAGCCAGTGTTCCAGCCAGTGAATGTTGTAATCACCGTTGTGGATTTCCGGCTCTTGCAGCAACGCATGGAACAGCGGCACGGTTGTATCGATACCGTCCACGATCAGTTCGCCCAATGCGCGATCTAGTCGTGCCAGCGCCTCGGCTCGGTCGCGGCCATGTACGATCAACTTGGCAATCAGCGAGTCGTAATATGGTGGAATCGAATACCCATCGTACAGCGCCGAATCCATCCGCACACCCAGACCGCCGGGGGCATGAAAGGCCGAGATCCTGCCCGGGCAGGGTGAGAAGTTCGGCAGCTTTTCTGCATTGATCCGGACCTCAATGGCGTGGCCGTTGATCACAAGATCGTCCTGACCAAACGACATCGGTTCGCCAGCTGCGACGAGAATTTGTTCGCGCACCAGATCGACGCCAAAGATGCCCTCGGTCACCGGGTGTTCCACCTGCAGGCGGGTGTTCATCTCGATGAAGTAGAACTCACCGTTCTCATACAAGAACTCGATGGTTCCGGCGCCAATATAATTGATCTTGGCCACGGCGTCCGCGCAGACTTTACCGATCTTGGCGCGCTCTTCCGGGCTGATGCTGGGGCCGGGTGCCTCTTCAAACACCTTCTGGTGGCGGCGCTGCAGCGAGCAGTCGCGTTCGCCCAGATGCACAGCCTTGCCCTTGCCGTCTCCAAAGACCTGGATCTCGATATGGCGGGGCGTGGTCAGGTATTTCTCGATATAGACCTCGTCATTGCCAAAGGCGGCTTTGCCCTCGGCACGTGCGGTCATAAATGCGCTTTCCATCTCATCCGCGCTCATCGCGACTTTCATACCGCGACCGCCGCCGCCAGCGGTGGCTTTGATGATGACGGGATAACCAAATTCCTCGCCGATTTTCTTGGCGGTCTCCAGATCTGGCACGCCGCCGTCCGAGCCGGGGACGCAAGGCACACCCAGCGCCTTCATCGTGTCCTTGGCGGTGATCTTGTCGCCCATGACGCGGATGTGCTCGGCGGTGGGGCCGATAAAGGTGATGCCGTGATCTTCGACGATCTGCACGAACTCGGCATTCTCGGACAGAAAGCCATAGCCGGGGTGGATTGCCTGTGCGCCAGTGATTTCACACGCCGAGATGATCGCAGGCACCGACAAGTAGCTTTGCGGGCTGGGCGGAGGGCCGATGCAGACCGATTCGTCCGCCATGCGCACATGCATCGCGTCGCTATCGGCGGTGGAGTGGACGGCGACCGTCTTAATCCCCATCTCGCGGGCAGCGCGGATGACCCGCAGGGCGATCTCGCCTCGGTTGGCAATCAGGATCTTGTCGAACATGGGACCGCCTTACTCAACGATGACCAGAGGGGTGCCGAATTCCACCGCATCACCGTCACCGACCAGAATGCGTTTGATGGTTCCGGATTTGGGAGCGTGAATGTGGTTCATGGTTTTCATCGCTTCGACAATCAGCAGAGTGTCGCCTTCGGACACCGATGCACCGACGCTGATGAAGGAAGGTGCGCCCGGTTCGGGCTGCATATACACGGTTCCAACCATGGGCGAAGTGACGGCACCCGGGTGGTTGGCCGGATCTTCCTGAGCAGCGGCGGCCTCGACAGGTGCAGCGGCTGCTGCGGGTGCAGCGGCTGCTGCGGGTGCAGCCGCAGGGGCAGATGGTACGGCCACCTGAACAGGGGCGGGCGCGACCTGCGACATGCGGCTGACGCGGACATTCAAACTGTCGTCGTCACCATATTCGCGCATGACTTCCAGTTCGGTCAGGTCATTTTCGCGCAGCAGTTCGGCCAGTGCCTTGATGAATGCCACATCCGCTTCGTGTTTGGTATCTGTCATGAGTGTCCTCGACGGTTCCCCTTTGGCCCGTCTGTTCTCGCGGGCTTTGGTCTGATTACGCAGCGTTATAAGCTATGCGCACGGCCATGAAAAGCGCAGTCTCGGCATGTCAGATGGGGGTTTTGCCCAATATTTCGAGGGGGAAACCGATTAAAGGGGCATGCCTGAGAGTTTTGCCACAAGCTCCGGCAGTTTGCGCGCGCCGAACTTCTCTAGCAAACGGGCGCGGTAAGCCTCGATCGTGCGATAACTCAGCCCCAGCTCGACGCCGATTTCCTTGGCGGACAGGCCACGGCAGGACATGATCGCAACTTCGCGTTCGCGGGTGGTCAGTTCGACCAGCGGGCGGTCTTCTGAGATGTCGGAAAAGCTCCAGATGCCATGGCGAAACGGGTCGTCCGGTGTCAGGGATCGCCCGCGTGCACGGCACCAGAACAAGTCCCCGTCGCGTCGGCGCATGACCCGTTCGTCAGTATAATATCCTGTGTCCTGCATCGCTTTCAGGCCGCGCTGTCCGATCCGCTCCCAATCCGCAACCGACGGGTAAAGGTGCAGCAGAGGCATATTGCGATACTCTGCCTCTTCGCCGCCAAAGGTGCGAGCGAATTGCAGATTGCAGCGTCGGATGATGCGGTTTTCCAACTCGACCAATCCGATGGGGGCATATTCGAAAGCTGGATCGCTCATCCGGCTATCGTGCAAGGAATTCGGGAAAATTAGAAGAGGGTGGATGCAGATTTGGCACCGATTGCCGGGGTGGAAGGTAAGGGCCATCCGTAATCACAGCTGTGAATGCTGTAAACGGACTATGAAAATTGGCCTTTAAGCTGTAGAAATTTAATGGGAGTTTTGAAAAAGCTGGAGCAAACTGGGTGATGGAACATGCGCGACACGCTGACAGGTAGCCGCATTCGCGAGCGACGCCAAATCTCAGGTTTGCGGCAGGCCGAGCTTGCGCGGCAGGTTGGGATCTCGGCGTCTTACTTGAATCTGATCGAACACAATCGCCGTCGGATCGGGGGCAAGCTGCTGGTGGATATCGCCAATGCGCTGTCTGTTGAGCCTTCGCTGCTCACCCAAGGGATTGAGGCTACGCTGATTTCGGCGCTGCGCGAGGCTGGTGCAGATGCGGTTGGACAGCAGGCCGAAGTGGATGCGCTGGAAGAGTTCGCAGGCCGGTTTCCCGGATGGGCCGGAGTTCTGGCGCAGATGCATCGCCGGGTCGTCTCGCTTGAGCGCACGGTCGAAACCCTGTCCGATCGGCTGACACATGACCCACATCTTGCCGCGTCGATGCACGAGGTGCTGTCCACGGCCGCCGCGATCCGATCAACGGCCGCGATTCTGGCCGACACGCAGGAAATCGAGCCCGAGTGGCGTGATCGGTTCCACCGTAACCTGCACCAGGACGCCGAACGGCTGGCCGACAGTTCCAAGTCTCTGGTGGCGTATCTGGATGATTCTGACGCGGCCGACGACCGTCGTGGTGTGCCCTCGGAGGATGCTGAAGCGTTTTTTCAGGCCAACAGCCACCATTTCCCGCAAATCGAAGCAGGTGGAAGCGGTGCGGACATTGACCTGAGCGCGATTGAATCGGCAGCAGCGCGAACTGTGACCAAGGGATATCTGGATACCTACGCCGCAGATGTCAGAGCCATGCCCCTGGACGACGTGCAGCAGGCTCTGACCGAGGCTGAACCGGACCCGCTGGCTCTGGCCGCACGGTTTTCAGTAGATATCCCGACAGTCCTGCGGCGGCTGGCGACATTGCCCGAAGGATATCTGGGGCGGCCCACCGGGCTGGTGGTCTGTGACGCGTCGGGCAGTATCCTGTTCAGCAAATCCGTGCCTGGCTTCGCCATGCCCCGCTTTGGCGAAGCCTGCCCGTTCTGGCCCATCTTTCAGGCTCTGAACAGACCATTGGTTCCGATCCGCAAACGCGTTGTGCAATTGGGGCGAACGGCGGCCGAGTTCGACTGCTATGCCTACGCGTGGCCGCAGGCGGTTTCAGGATATGACGATGCGCCCGCCTATCATTCAGTCATGCTTGTCCGAGCGGTGGAAGAGGGGGCTCCGAGCGCGCAATCCGTGACCCGGGTCGGCCCAAGCTGCCGGGTTTGCCCGAATGACGCCTGTGCATCGCGCCGCGAGCCGTCGATTTTAAGCGAAGGTTTTTGACAGTTTCCTGACAGAGGGCTTAAGCTGATGCCGACAGGTTCACAGACGGAATCTGTCACGGGGAGGGATGAAACATATGAGCCGTAAGGTTCTGTTAATTGAGGATGAGCCTAACATCGCTGAGGCCATTCGATTTTTGCTGACCCGCGAGGGATGGCATGTTGAAACGCACGCAGAAGGGGCGGATGCGATAGAAGTCATCCAGGGCGCAAATCCTGATCTGGTCATACTGGACGTTATGCTGCCCGGCAAAAGCGGGATGGAGATTTTGCGCAACCTGCGCCAGCTTGAGGGCATGCAGCATTTGCCCGTTTTGATGCTGACCGCGCGCGGGCAATCGCGCGACCGGGAAATGGCCGAAAATGCCGGGGTCAGCCGCTTTATGACCAAGCCGTTTTCCAACGCCGAAGTGCTGACAGCGGTGCGAGACCTGCACGCGCAGGCAACACGGTCATGAACTCGGGCGAAGATCGTACGCCCAAAGGGGTCCGGCCTTCGCTATTTCTCGAGCGTCAGAGCTATCGCCGCCGCAGGTTGATGGATGCCGCGCGCTTACTGCCTATTCTGGGGGCCGCTCTTGTTGCCATTCCCCTGCTGTGGCCAAGCCAAGGCTCATCTGAAGACGGTGTGCCGCTGTCTTCAGCAATTCTGTATATCTTCACGTGCTGGGCATTGCTGCTCCTAATCAGTCTGATCTTTGGATTTGCAGCCAGACGAATGATTGTAAGTGACGATGCCGAGGCAGAGTCGGATTGATGGCCACACTAAACGTTCTGATCCTGGTTTGCCTCGGCTATGTCGTGCTGTTGTTCGGGGTGGCTTTTGTCGCTGACCGGATGGCGGCCGCCGGCCGAGGGGCGTGGTTGCGGTCTCCGCTGATCTATACATTGTCACTGTCGATCTATTGCACGGCGTGGACCTTTTATGGCGCGGTCGGAAACGCTGCGCGGTCCGGGTTAGAGTTCGTCACGATTTACCTTGGGCCGACGCTGGTGATGCTCAGCTGGTGGTGGGGGTTGCGCAAGCTCGTGCGGGTAGGCCGCACCCAGCGGGTAACATCCATCGCAGACTTGATTTCCTCGCGATACGGAAAATCTAACACGCTGGCCATTTGCGTGACCATTCTGGCCGTTTTGGGTGGAACGCCGTACATCGCGTTGCAGCTGCAATCCATTACACTGTCTTTTTCCATCTTTGCCGAGGCTGATCCCTCGGGCCTCTACCGAGAAGGTTCCAGTGTGTTTTGGGTAGCTGCGGGCCTGGCGGTATTTGCTATCCTATTTGGCACCCGAAATCTGGACGCGAATGAGCGTCATCACGGCGTGGTCACCGCCATTGCGTTGGAATCGGTCGTCAAACTGTTCGCCTTGCTTGCGGTCGGCGTCTTCGTTGTTTGGGGCGTTGCGGGTGGGATTGGCCCGATGATGGATCGCATCGATGCCTCGGAGATTGGGCAATGGAATGTGGATGCCGGACGTTGGACGACCTTCATCTTCCTCTCGGCCGCCGCTTTCATCTGTTTACCGCGGATGTTTCAGGTGATGGTTGTTGAGAACGCGGATGAGGGACACCTGAGAACCGCTGCCTGGGCTTTCCCGTTATATCTGCTGTTGATGAGCCTGTTTGTGGTGCCCATCGCCGTCGTGGGTCTGGATTTGATGCCCGAAGGCTCGAATCCCGACCTGTTCGTGCTGACGGTGCCCTTGTCGCAGGGGAACGACTGGCTAGCGATGCTGTCGTTTATCGGCGGGTTTTCCTCGGCTACGTCCATGGTCATCGTGACGGCAATGGCGCTGTCGACCATGGTGTCGAACCATCTGGTCATGCCGATCTGGCTAAGCACGCAAGGGGGGGCGGGTTCGGTCTCGGGTGATGTTCGCAACGTGGTGCTGATGGCGCGGCGCGTGTCCATCGCGGTCATCATGGCGCTGGGTTACTACTACTACCGCTTGTCGGGCGGTGGGGCGGCTCTGGCGTCGATCGGGCTGGTGGCCTTTGCGGGCATTTCCCAGATCCTGCCAGCGCTGGTCGGAGGACTGTTTTGGCGTGGGGCCACGAGAACCGGGGCGTTGGTCGGGCTGACGGTTGGTTTTGTGCTGTGGATCTACACCTTGTTACTACCGGGGATGGGCGGCGCAATAATGCCCGACTCGGTATTGCAAAACGGCCCCTTCGGTTGGGGCTGGCTGCGTCCACGGGCCCTGTTCGGGATCGAAGGAATGGACCCCATGGTCCACTCGGTTATGTGGTCATTGGCGTTGAACACGGCTGCATTCTGCGCCGCGTCCCTGCTGAGCTTTCCCAGCCCGTTGGAGCGTCTTCAGGGTGCGCAGTTCGTCAATGTTTTTGACCACTCGGTCTCACCGGCTGGCTGGACCGGGTCGGTGGCGCAAAGCGAAGACCTGATGATCATGACACAGCGCATTCTGGGCTCTGGCCCGGCGCAGGAGTTCTTTCAGCACGAGGCCGAAGCACAGGGTGGACGGACAAGCCTGCCGGAACCCACGCCGGGTTTTTTGGAAAGACTGGAACGTGAACTCAGCGGCTCGGTCGGCGCGGCCACGGCCCATGCGATGATCGGGCAGATTGTCGGTGGATCGTCCGTTTCGGTTGAGGACTTGCTTGCGGTGGCTGACGAGTCGGCGGAACTGTTGGAGTATTCCAGCCAGCTTGAGGCCAAATCCGCCGAGCTCAGCCGAACCGCGCGCCAACTGCGTGAGGCGAATACCAAGCTGACACAGATCTCGGAACAAAAAGACGGTTTCCTCAGTCAGGTCAGCCATGAACTTCGGACGCCGATGACCTCAATCCGGGCCTTTTCCGAGATCATGCGCGATACGGATGGTTTGAGTGCCGAAGAGCAAACGCGCTATGCCGCGATCATCCATGATGAAGCCCTGCGGCTGACGCGCCTGCTGGACGATTTGCTGGACCTGAGCGTTCTGGAAAGCGGTCGTGTAAGCCTGAATATGGGTGGGGATACCCTTGGTTCGATCCTGGATCGGGCGGTTTCAAGCGCATTGGCAGGATCGCACCCAAAACTTAGAATTCGCCGCTCGCGACCGTCCGAGCGTATTCCGCTGAACACTGATCTTGATCGGTTGGGGCAGGTCTTTATCAATCTGATTTCGAACGCGCAGAAATACTGCGATGCGGATGAACCCGTTCTGACCATCTCGGCCCATGATGTCGGGGGCCAGGTCGTTATTGATTTCACCGATAACGGCAGTGGTATCCCGCCCGAAGCGCAGTCGATGGTGTTCGAAAAGTTTGCCCGTGTCGGTGGGGACAAGGCGGGTGGCGCCGGGCTGGGTCTGGCGATCTGCCGCGAGATCATGCAGCGTCTGGGCGGCGAGATCAGTTATCTTCCTGGGCAGGGCGGCGCGGCCTTTCGCGTCCGCCTTCCGCTGGCGCACCGGCAAGCTGCGCAATAATGCGAACATAAAGACATTGGTAACCCGCCTCGGGTTAGACCGGATACCAGGTTCAGAAACTCAAATCGGTATCGGCCATGACGCAGTCTGTCAGCACAGCTTTGGCGCGCAAACTTTCAGCGGGACAAGAAGAGCAAGGTGAAAAGCCGCGTTCCGTTCTTCGTGCCCTTCGACTGGCCTTTGCGCGAACGGCAGGGGATCAGTTCCAGCTGCCGCTATCGGTGATCGGTGCAAGGCAGTCTCTCAAAGCTCAGGACACGCTGGCTGAGGTGATTGATGCGGACTGGATGCTGCTGCGCCTGGGCAACGCGGACGGGATGTCCGCTGCGATTTGCGTGGATATGGGGGTCGTGTCAGCGATCGTGCAAGTGCAGACAATTGGTGAAGTTATGCCGAACCCGCCAACAGCACGGGAGTACACAGATACGGATGCAGCAATGGTGGCGCCGCTGGTCGAAGACGCTTTGATCAGGGCCGTCGCGCTGGTCGATACAGCCGCCGATCAATCCAGTCTTGCCGGTTATGAATTCCGGGCGCGGATGGCGGATCTGCGTTCATTGTCGCTGGCTATGGTCGAAGACGCATATCGCGTGTTTGACCTGACGGTAGAACTTGGCGGCGGGCTACGACAGGGGCAGATCACAGTCCTGTTGCCCGATACACCGTCAGAGCAGGGGGCCGATGATGAAATTCAAGTTGCTGCCGGCCCGAAGCTTGAGCAAGCGTCGGGGGTTGTCCGGGCCGAATTGAATACGGTGATCGGCAGGATGTCAGTGCCATTGGTAACCCTGTCCAGGCTGTCAGTTGGGGACGTTCTACCGTTGACCGGATCACGGCTGGATCGTGCGGAAATCCTGACAATTGGTCGAACGCGGGCTGCAATTGGGCGTTTGGGACAATGCGGAGGGATGCGCGCAGTACGGTTGAACGAATGTGCTTCGGCTGCAGCGTTGGAGCAAGCTGAAATGCCTGAGTTTCTGGAAGCGCGAAGCAACGCGCCCATGCCGGACACTCTGAAAGATCCGATGCCACCCAACCCGTCACATGAAGTCGTGCCAATAGATTCAGTGGCATTGAACGAATTGGAGGGCGATCTGGGCTTTGGCAGCCCGGATCAGATGGCGGCCGAGATTTCGCAACTGGCAGGTCTGACAGGATTGGACGACGTTCCCGACCCAACCTAACCTGAGTTCCAAAGGTCCTCAGCCGTCAGAACCGCGCATATGCTCCAGCGCGGGGCGCAGGTTGTCCAGCATATAGCCGGCTTTGGTTGTGGCCTCGAGGATCTCATCCGCGCTCATGTGGTCGCACTGGCCCAAAGCCCAAACCACCGAACAGCGGGTGCCAGACGCGCAATAGGCTAAAACGGGGCCAGAGCAGCTTTCGGCCAATTCTCGTTGCAGGGCAACATTGCCGGGCGTCATGGTCTGGTGGGTCAGTTCCAGAACCTCATATTCCATCCCGGCTGCCCGGACGGCCTGCCCGATTGCATCCGACTGCATGGTTGGTGGAACTTCCGTATTGGGACGGTTGCAGATGACCTTAACGAAACCAGCTGCGGCGATGGCTGGGACGTCCTCGACCGTGATTTGGGGCGAGACGGCATAGCGGGGGGTTATTGGTCGAATCTCCATGGCAATTGCTTAGGCCGCGTTTGCGGATCTGTCCAGTTGTGCACCAAGCCCGGGCGCCGCAAACATTCCCGTGATCATCGCAGCCAGAAACACGAGGCCGCCAAGGCCGCCATAGGTGATGGACGCGATGGCAGGTCCAGGACAAAGCCCGGACAAGCCCCAGCCCATGCCAAACATCACGGAGCCGATAATCAAGCGGCGGTCCAACTCGGGCGGGCTCATCTTAGGAAACTGACCACCGGTCAGCGGCCTGCGGTGGGCCGTCATTCTCCAGGCGATGAGCATCGGCAGGATCGCGCCGCCCATCACAAATGCCAGGGTGGGATCCCAGTTCCCGAACACATCCAACCACCCCTGAACCTTGGTGGTATCGGTCATGCCCGAGATCAAAAGGCCGGCACCAAACAGTGCTCCAGCCAGCATTGATATGAGAACCCGCATCAAATCAGCCCCCATACATGGCGCATCAGCGCAATTGTTGCCCCACCTGCGCCGATATAGATCAACGTCGCGATGATGCCCCTGACGGAGAATCGAGAAATACCACATACCCCGTGCCCTGAGGTGCATCCATTGGCAATGCGCGTTCCTGCGCCAACCAAAAGGCCGGCGATGACGATCACTGCGAAGTTGTCGGTCAGATGTGTCATGGGCGCAGAAGAGAGTAGGGGACTCAAAATAAGTGGCGTCGCGATGACGCCTGCGATGAAGCTTAAGCGTTCTAACGTGCGGTCACTGCCATCAACCAGCCCGCCCAGAATCCCACTGGCGCCCATGATGCGCCCATTGCCCAAAAGGTAGACTGCAGCGCCCAGCCCGATCAGCAAGCCACCGGCAAGCCCCCAAATCCATTCAATGTACATTTGTTATCCTCAGTTCGCCTGTTGGGTCTGCGTCACAACTTGTTGATCGGCACCTTCAGGAATACGTCGCCCTGTTCGTCCGCAGGCGGCATCTGCCCGGCTCGCATGTTAACCTGCAAAGACGGCAGGATCAGACGAGGCATGGGCAGGGTTGCGTCACGGGCATCGCGCATTTCAACAAATTCTTCGATTGATTTGCCTTGTCCGATATGGACGTTCAGGGCTTTTTGCTCTCCGACTGTTGTCTCCCAGGCAAATTCATCACGCCCCGGAGCTTTGTAGTCATGACCGACAAAGATGCGCGTCTCATCCGGCAGTGCCAGGATCTTCTGGATCGACTCGAACAGCATTTCCGAAGACCCACCGGGAAAATCGCATCGCGCGGTTCCGAAATCCGGCATGAACAGCGTGTCACCGACAAAAGCCGCGTCTCCGATCACATATGTCAGGCAGGCGGGCGTATGACCGGGCGTGTGGACAACATCGCCGCGCATCTGCCCAACGTGGAAGCTGTCGCCATCGCGGAACAGTGCATCGAACTGGCTGCCGTCGCGCTGAAACTCAGTCCCTTCATTGAAGATTTTCCCGAAGGTTTCCTGAATCGTCACGATCTGTTCACCGATGCCGATCTTTCCGCCCAGTTCCTGTTGCAGATAGGGTGCCGCTGAAAGGTGGTCGGCATGCACATGGCTTTCCAGAATCCACTCGACCCTTAGCTCATTGTCGCGAACATAAGCGACGATCTGATCCGCTGAGTTGGTCTTCGTTCGGCCCGAGGCGTGATCGAAGTCCAGAACGCTGTCGACGATTGCGCAGGCCGTCCCTTCGGGTTCCTGCACAAGGTATGAGACCGTATTGGTTTCAGGGTCGAAAAACGCTTTCACAATTGGTGTCATCTGGCTCTCCGTCAGCGCGCAACTCATCATATATGTTTTTCAGAATATGATGCAACCGGCAATCTTTGATTTGATGCGTGTCAAGGCAAGTTAATCCAATTCCGATTAGAATTTAATCATTCTGCCTTAGGTTGCCGATACCGGGTGGGCGACAGGCAGTTTTCCGCGCGTTTGTTCGCCAGGATAACCAGGTCTTAAAACCGTTACCTATATCGGCGACAGTGATAGAAATTGGGAGGAATAAAATGTCTGCAAAAAGTTTGTATTCCGAAGCCGAACACCTGGAGCAAAAGCTGCAGAATGCCTGTTTTGAGACCCGGCTTGCGCTTCAGCCCAGTGTAACCAAAGTGATTGATCGGATGCGTCAGGAAGGCATGCACGTGCCATCGCGCCTGCGACACCTGGATGCGGCTTTGTGCGAAGATGTCATCGAGGCGCAGTTCGACAATATGCCGGTCTGAGGCGAAGTGTCAGCTGAACGAGATTCCCAAGATCACCAGCATCAGGCCAATCACCGAAAGAAAAAGCGACGCCAGATTCCACGGCAGGACGCCTTGAACAGCGGCGCGCAATTCATCGTCCGACAGGCCGGATTTGCGCGCTTTCATCACACGCAGGATACACCAAACCAGACCCAGCAGGCCTGCAAGTGACAGAGCGGCACCGCCCCAGGTGATGATTTCGAACATGGTTCCCCACATTTTTCCGCAAATCCTGGTTGCGCTTAGCGGATCGACCGACCGCGCACAAGCCCATCGAGGATTGGATGCTTGCAGCTCACGCGGCGGCAATGTATCCGGCTAACTGCCGTTGCTAATGCATCAGATCGCAGCCTTTTGGAGAGATAAATATGGAAGACGTGACCGAAGATCAGGCCGCCGCCAACTACCGTGTGACAGCGGGCGAGCTGCGTCAGTTCGTGGAGCGGATTGAACGCCTGGATGCCGAAAAAAAGGATCTGGCGGAACAACAGAAAGAGGTCATGGCCGAAGCCAAAGCCCGCGGTTACGACACAAAAGTGATGCGCAAGGTCATCGCGCTGCGCAAACGCGACAAGGACGATATCGCCGAAGAAGAGGCGGTACTCGAAATGTATAAGGAAGCGTTGGGCATGTGAGCCGCGCCCGGGGTCAGGGTTTCAGAACCTTCACCCCGGCCATCGTTTCCAACCTGGCCAGATCCTGCTCGTAAAGTTCGGAAAATGCGTCGATGATCTCATCGCTCCAGCCGGGCAGGTCCAGCTCTTCTTCCATTTTGTCCGGTTGAGCATGGTTCGCCAGAATGTCTGCAAGAACGTCTCGGGTCTCAGCCTGTGAAAGCGTCGAAACCTGGTCCAGAATCGCCTGCGCTTGTGATTGACCTTCTTCGGTCAGCAAAGAGATCAGCAGGTCATATTCATCCTTGATCGCAACGTCCGCAGCAAGCCCGCCGACGCTGCGCACAACGTCCCCCCACAGAAGCGGAATGTCCTCATTGCACCACAGGGTAATCTGCACCCCGGGGGCAAAGTCGTGAACATCTTCGATCATCTCAACCCAGCTGAGGTGACTAAGATCATTGTTGCGGATCACGTCCTCGCGCGCCTGTTCCGGTAAAGACATCAGGTATTTCGGGATAAAACTGCCGGGGTTCCTGAGCGCCAGAAACAATTCTAACTGACAATCGCTAAAGGCCTCTTCCAGAACAGACACTCGTTTGCCCGCGAAGGGATAGAATTGCCCGTCCGCGAGCACCGAATCTTTCTCACCAATGAAACCCTCACTGGAAAAAATGGCTCGCGCTACCTCTGGTTGGATCGGCAGATTGCTCCGGATGCGTTCAATCTCATCTGGCAACGGCGGTCGTGTATTTAGTGCTTGGAATGCCGGTTTGAATACTTGCCGGTAACGACGAGGGCCAAAATAAGAAACACTATTTTGGGCCAGAGCGGCTCCATTGGTTTGCAACGATCTGAGGAGCCGCCCTTCATCGGTAAAAGCTGCGCCTGCGTGGATAGCAACCTGCATGATTGGTTCTTGTCCTTGCATTCCTGAACCTGCCTGTCGAGTTACAGGCTGTGCTGGGGACAGTCAAATATTGCCCCCCCACCTAAAGGTGATCGGTCGCGTCACAAGGAAAATTCAAAATCCCTAAGTTTGGATGAAAATTGAGGCTTGCAGTCCGTCAAAAGAGAAAGTAATCGACACCCAGCGCCCCTATAGCTCAGCTGGTAGAGCAACTGATTTGTAATCAGTAGGTCCGCGGTTCGAGTCCGTGTGGGGGCACCATTTTAAGCGAAAATTTCCATAATATTTGGTTTTCAGTTGATTTGGCCGTTCGGTGAGAAAAACTGCCACACATTTTGCCACACATAAGATAACGACAACGAATTCTTCGACGCCGGTGTGACCTTGGTCCGCATGCCCCATTTTGTTGACTGCCAAAGAGAGTCACTTTTCTTATCAAACCCGCATGGCGTTTTGCCGGACGATCTCACTTCCCCTTCGGACATGCAGGGGAATAGCCGTGAGCGACCAAGTGGAGCGTTTGGAGAATGCAAGGAAACAATGGTGAACATCGTTTTCAAAAGAAAAGATGGCCGAAAATTTGTTCCAATCGTGCTGCGCTTGGAACAGGAAATCGCAGCATGTCAAAGTGACGATCAGGAATTTGAAAGAATTTTGACCTTGGCAGCTGCTTCGGTGAAGTGAGGCTTAATGTTTGGCTTAAGTGGCTGTGTCGCTCGTACGCGAGACATCCAGCACAAACACGTCTAATGCCATCGCCGTTTCTTTGGTTCGCGGGGACAAAATTTCTATTTTGTCCGTTGTGCGCCTTAACTTTTTTACGGAGATAGAGAATTTTCATGACGGTCAAAAATATTGACGAAACTTTGGAAACACTTTTGGCTTGGTTGTCTGTGCATTGTCGCCGGCGGCGGTTAGTGGATTTGAAACTGGGGCAGCTGACAAGTGGTCAGCGCTGCGCTGCTATGAGCGCGACGTTGGACTTTTTGGAACGAACTATAGAGCGGGATCATGAAGCGAATGCCGCCCCAAACCCAGAAGAGGAACAGGGCGAGGTGAAAGCGCGAGAGCGCTGTCTTGGGCGCTGACCTCCCACTTGGCTTATAGTCAACAGGAGGTCGTGCCTCTTATACAATAGCTTAGAAACCAGTTGCATTTTTTGGGTCTTCGTTTCGATTGTTGCCTCCTGCCGGGAAGGCAACGACATCTCCACCTTGTTGTTGGGTGCCGTGCATTGAGATCCGGTGAGATCTAAGAACTGCCGCCAATCTCTTGCGGTTACGCCATTCTTCTTGTTTGTCGCTGGCGGACTTCAACGCAAGATGCTTGTCGAACAACTGGTCAGCGATGGGCTGTGCGTCTGGAAACAGAGGCATTGTGTGCGCCTTTTGGATCTTCTCTATCAAGCTCTTTATCTCCTTTATCCGTGCTGAGGTTAGGTTTTGACGTGCCTTCGCGCTGAGGCTTCGGCTGATGTCGCGCACCGACGGGTTGGTATTGCCTTTGGCCGCCAACCTTTCCGTTTGCCGCATTACAGTCTGGATGTGATTGGAGCTGCCGTTGTCATATTCACGGATCATAGCGAGCGCACTCTCAAGGTGAAATTCGGCATATTTTGTCGCGATCTCCGCCGTTTCAACGCCAATCGAACGAGACGAGAGACCCAGTAAGAAGTGGATAACAACAAGGTAGCTGAACACTGAGAAACCAATTCGCCGGATAAATGATCCGGGAAGTGCACCACCGCCCCAAGCTGGGCGAAGGCCCAGCCACCATTTTTGTATAAAAGGGAGCGTTTCAGGTGACAGTCTGTATGCTTCCTTGGCGCCTGTCTGGCTGCAAAGCGCAGCCCACATTGATCCCAACTTTTCTTCGTTCCGTGCACTGCTTTTTGTGCCGAAAAACAAAAAATGATCGAACATATCTGTGTCTTGTCGTGGCTCGGCAATGACGTAGTTGAACCGTTGGCACAAACCATCAATCATGCTCGAAAGATCGATGTCGGTCTTCCATGCCTCACGAACCGAAAGCCCGTAGAACGTAAAATGTGGGTCCTCCACCACAAGCTTGTCGGCTTCACTCTTCAACCTGTTTGATATCGATTTTTGCGAGTAAGCGTCGAGAATCCAAGGCTTCATGCGCACAAACTGTGAACTTGTAAGAACTTTGTTTAGGTATTTCCCAGCCTCATCTTGAAGCCAAAAAGAACCGTTGTTTTCCCTCAAGTCCAGAATCCACTGTGCATCAGACCCACTATCAGGAAGGGTAGTGATTGCTTGATCTTCCCCGGCACCGTCCAAAATTTTTGACACACGATCAGTCGCGAGCGTCTTTGAACTGCCAGAGGGCGCGAGTGCAATTGTCCACAATATTGGGCGATGCGAGCCGAGATGGGGGACTTCAAGGACCGCACCGCTTTGAACAAGCCACGAGGATGCCGACATATTCAGCTGAAAAAGCGGAAGCGCATAACTTGAATCGGTGTCTTTGAAGTGATGTGTCATTCGTTGGATGAATGATCCGCGTGGGATCAGAGGCGTAATGTCAAGTGCTTCCGGACGCTCTTTCGTCATCAGCATTGCTGTGAGGTCGGAAATTTCGGAGGCTGACAGTCGCCGGTTAGAGTTGCCTTCCTTGATGCGTAGGTCAGCATACAAGTTTTCCTGTTTACCCTTTGGTGACTTGGATCGGTTCCCTGCTCTTGGTGCCATCTGCACGCCCTTTTTGTTGTTTCGTGCCGATGAGATGGTGACAAAGAAAAATCTGAGAAATGCGGTTTGATTGTTTTGTTCTGCTGGATTTACGTGCCTGCGCCGACAGCCGACAATTTCACCAACCGGTTGAACAATATGGAAAAAAATGATCCTGGGCTGCCGACAACGCGCCGACAGCCCAGAGAGATAGGCATTGCAATCCCAAAAGGTCGCCCGGGAAAAGTTCCTCACAACAGGGCTCTTGTTCATTCTACGCGAAAGCCTTTTTCGGCCAGTAGGTGGTCGATTTGCCCGCGCAACTCTTTGATTGAGCGGGGTTGCCAAGTTGTCGTGGGGAACGAGATCATTTCCTGATACAGCGCGCGGAGACGCAAGTCTGGCATTGATCCGTAGACCGGTCTCCCTCTTACAGCGGCCACAGAATGTCCCATCAAGTAGGCTCTTTCTTCATTGGACATTTTTGCGTGCAGCATTCGTTCTTCGAAAGTGTGCCGTGCGCAGCCCACGGTGTATTTCCCGTCGCTCCCTTCGGGGAGAGCCGGGAAAAGAGCTCGTTCACGAAAATACTTGTTCGTTGTTCCAGAGAAGCTTTTTTTGCCACGATATTTACTAAAGCCAGTCCGGTGCCGTTTCATGGCATCCAGTGCCGCACCGAGAAGAACTACAGAGCGTGTAGACGCTGAGTTCTTGAGTAGTATTGAAACGGCCATCTCGCACGATCGCAAGCTCGACATGAGGTATTTCGTGATCGAGTTTGATCGCTGTCGGTGGAAGATCGTAGATTTCCGTCTGTCGACATCCACATTCGGCGGCAATCGAAAGAATGTCGCGGGCCTCCTCATTTAAATTCTCCAGCCCAGCCTGTTCGATCAACCTATGCTGAACCCAAGGCATCGGAAATGAAAGCTTCTTGGCAGCCACTTCTTCTATCCCGATCTTAGAAATCTTGAGGCCTTCAAATGGGTTCTTGCGCTGGCTGTGTGGAACATCGAACCGCGTGAAGTATGCTTGAATCAGCTGCTTGATAAAGCGGAGCTTTTTGTCTGCGTAGTCGGTGGTTACTTGCCCTGTGTCTCGCCGGTTGAGCCAATGCCGATGATATTTCATGGCGTCCTGTTCCGAGATGTCCAGAATGGCCTTGTCGTTTACAACAGTGCAGAAACATTTTGCGGCATGCCGGTATTTGTTATTCCATTCGTCAAGTTGCCGATCGTTTTTTGCAGAGATTTGCAATTGATTCACCTCGGCGACAATTGGCGGCATCTCTGAAACTTTGACAGGCGGAAATTCGAGTTGTCCGAGAACTGCGGGGATTTTTGCAGAGTTCATTTCAGTGTTTTCGAGCGCTTCGATCCGATCGAGCAACTGCTCCACCGGTGCAGCGAGAATTTGTTGCTGAGGTTGATACGGCAGGCCCATGCTGCGCATTAGATCGATTGCTGCATCAAACGCTTCGATGGACGTTTCGCCCCGGGCTTCTGCAAGCATCAGATCCCAATCAGCAGTGAGCGCTCGTTTTGCAAGCGCCAGACGTTCTCTGGCTTCAGATAGATCTCGTGTCTTCAGAGATCGTTTGATTTCTTTGCGGGGCTCAACTGAGGCATAGCGCTTTGGCACTCTCCAGCGGAGATAGTAGACTTTTCCTCGACGCTCGATGCCCTCGACGCATTTGTCCTCAACAGCTATCATTTTTTTGCCCCACACTCTGCCACACACAGTGGCCCCTTTCGATTTTCGGCGGTCAGGAAGGAAAACCGCGATTTACTCAGGGAAACTGTGAATCTTTTGGAAAAATCAAAATCGACGTTTGATTCCGATCAGACCGTGTGGGGCACCACTAAATCTCCAATATCTAAGATGCAGTAAGTTAGCGGAATGACTGCACGAACAGATCGATTCTGTCTCTGTCAGATTGAGGCGCTATCTGCGCGCATGCTCTAGCTGCTATTTGGTGGCTGATTGGGCGATATCAAAATTCTGTTTCGAATGGTGCGCGACTCACTTTTCCGCTGCAGTTGGCAGCGATCCAACGGCCCCCGATATCTAGGTTAATCCGATAGTGATGCCAAAGATGTATAGGCTGGAGGGCTCGGTAATCTTTTGCATGAACTCAACCCAGTCCTCACTGTACATTCGTTCGAATTGAACGGGGTAGGCCCAAACCAGATTGTGGAACGTGAAAGTTGTCAACAAGACCCCAACTGTGCTGGCACTTGCGAACTCTTTTTGCTTGTCCCTGAGAAACATCGAAATGACCATACCCGCCAGGCTGGCCATCGCGATGCCGATAAAGTCCTGTGTGTTCACTTTGCCTGCTTCCGGCACGCCCACCATTTGAAACTGTATGAAACGGGTCAGAAAAACCACCATGGAGCCAAGCGTAAATGCGCCCAAGAATGCCCCTGGATAGGCGAGGCGTTTCCAAATGTTATCGGTTTTGGGTTTGGGATTTTTCCGGGCTGTTTCTTCCGTGCGTTTGTTGATTTGGGCGATACGATCCTCAAAGGACTTTTGCTCGGTGCTCACGACTTAACTCAATTGCTTTTCTGCTCTGCAGCATAGTTTAACTCCAAGAGGAGGTTAAGCAAGCGTCATGCAACCCAAGAGAAAGTGATTGAAGTGCCGCGGCGATGGAAGGGCAGGGGAAATGCGGGGAATACCGCGACGTTTTGATGCCAAATTTTCCCAGGCGAAACGCATTGAATTCGTGATCTGATGGCCTTACTGAGTTCCTGAGGTCCAACAGAGGCCTGGCACGCTGAGCGGGCGTGATGGAATGGTAGACATATCAGACTTAAAATCTGAAGGGCGTATGCCCGTGTGGGTTCGAGTCCCACCGCCCGCACCAGCGCATTGCTAAGCCGGAAACCCAAGATCGTTGATCAGTTTCCACATTTCCCGGTTCGCCACTGAAAGTTGGTCGACGACCTTTTCGATTTCTTTCATCGCACCTTCGTCAACCGTATCCTGGCGGCCCAGTTTGATGTCCGTCTTCCGGTCCGCAATGCGCATCAGGATTGTCTTCGGATTGCCGCTGTCTGGGTCGAAGGAATAGATGCAATGGTTGTATCTGTTCCGAATTCCCGAAAGCTTGCTGAGACGTTTCGTGTGCTCAAGGATTGGGTCACGGATGTCTGGCGGGCGGCCCTCCATCTTGGCCAGCCGCTCGACCAGATCAATTCTGGCGCGGGTTGTGTTCAGCGTCAGAAAGATGATGACTGAGGTATCCTTGTTGGTGCGGGTCAACCCGGCGATTAGGTGAATCAACAGGCTTTCCGTGTTGGTCCACATGTAGTTCAACTTGCCGACCAGCAGGATCAGGCGGTCAAACCGGGCTTCGAAATCGTCAGTCAACCGGCAGTTCTCGCGCTTCGTCCGGCGCAATCTCGAAATAGAATTGTGCGGCTGCAGTCCGGTTGCTTACACCGATCTTACCCGCCACGTTGTGCATATGAAGTTTGACCGTGTGTTCAGTGATGCCCAGGTTCGATGCGATGATCTTGTTGCTTTGACCTTTCGACACCAGTTTCAGCACCTGCTTTTCCCGGCGTGTCAGCTTGGAGTATGTCGGGTGGAGGTCGCTGGGCTTTGAAGTCGCTGCTGGCGCACCATTCGACGGCGTGGGTGAATGTGGCACGCAATCCGCAAGAAAACACGGCAGGTACAGTTCTTCATGCAACAGCAGGCGCAAAATAGATCGCCATACATCCGGCGCGACGTTCATCGGAAGGTATCCGATGTCGCCGAATTTGCTGCGATCCCACTTTTCGAACGCAAGCCGGGCAGCTTCTTCCTTGCGATAAGCAAAGGCCAAGCTGCCCGATCCCGCGATTTCCATATAGGTCTGCGGTCGGTTCAACAGGTCGTCCAGCATCATCTGGTCGACGACGACCACTTTTCCGGCCCCAACGTCCGAGCCGCTTGGCGCAGACAGCGCGTCAATTGTTTCGATCCGGCGCGTGATCACGCCAAACTCGGATTGGACACCATGGATCGTTTGATTTGAATAGAAGAGTTCTTTGCCGACGAAATTGATCGAGAATTCTTCGGGATTGTAATCGTTTTGACCAGCATCTTCCTGAATCGGAATGCCCATTGCCACGCCCCCTTTTAATTAACCCACGCCGCGAAAAATAACGGCGAAATTGTAACCAGTACTGGTAGAACAGAATTAAAGTAACTTACGCTATTGGGGCACGACTATAGCTGAAAGTACAAGTTTTATCAATGATGTGCGCCGTTCCGAAAATTCAGTTCTAATGCTTTCGTTTAGGTCGGCAGTACTTCCTCACGCGTAAGTGGTGGAAAACAATGGGTTTCCCAAATTGTGAGATTTGACCCGCGCGATTGGCCATTGCTGCGACTGCTATTCGATCACACGAGCATTACAGTAATGAAATCAAGGCCCTGGGCGTTCTAGTCCTTTAAGGTAGCTATTCACGACGCGCTCTGCCTGTAACCATGATCCCGCTTCTATTCTGAAGCCTTAATTCCTGATGTGTCCGCGAATCGCGCATTTCCGCGAGCTACTTCCGCCGACACGGCGTCGGCTAAGCCGAGAAAGGAGGGTGGGTAAAATTCACTGAACGAAACCGCACACGCGTGTTTTGCGTATGAGTGCGGCCCTTATTATTCAACTGCGCCAGTAACCGTTTTAGAGATGAGTGACGGTCAGCGCGCTTCATAAGTGGAGAACTATTATGAGTAGACGCAACCAACCGTACAACGACATTACTGCAATCGGTGAAGTTGAGGTCGAAGAGGCCCATGTTGATATCGATGCCGATATTACAGTCGAAGAAGCTCAGATTGACGCAAATCTAAATGAGCAAGAGCAAACCAACGACAACAGCGTCGACAACGAACAGAACCAGCAACAACAGCAAAAGAACAAGGTCGAAAACGAACAGGGTCAGGATCAGGATCAGGGTCAAGACCAGGATCAAACACAGTCGCAATCAAATGAAAACGGTGGTGACGACAGCAACGACAACTCGAACAGCAATGCTGTGAACATTGACTTTGGTGGTGGCGAGTGGATCCCGCGTGATGACGATCAAGTCGACCTGGATCTGGGCGACAACGCCAGCATGGGTGACGTAATAATTGCTGGTCGCGATCTTGACTATGATCCCGGCGACGACATGAACCTCAACATTTCGTTGGATGGCGAAGGAAACGATATGTCTTTTGTCAGCAATCAGTTGGCAAGCCTTGAAGACAATGACGACCTCGACAACGCTGAGGTCGGAAACTACGGCGACTTCCAGCAGAATGGCGATGCCAATGGCGGTGAAGCCAACGCTAAGGAAGGTATCGGTTCCGCAGCAAATGGCGCGAGTTCCGGCATGGGCGGCGACAGCCGCGGTGGCGACGGCTATGGTGGCAAAACCATCGGTAGCGATGCGTACGGCGAAGGCGGTCAGACCGGCAACGCAGATGCAGACGCAGATGGCGGTTATGGTGGCCATACTGGCGATGCCGACAATGAAAACACCGGTAAAGCGCGTTCGAATTCAGAAGCGGATGGTGAAAGCGGCGGTGGCGATGGTGGCGAAGCGGGTAGCGACTCGAACGCTGACAACTCGACCGACGCTGACAACGATGCAGACAATGCAGGCGGTGACGGTGGTTATGTAGACTCTTACGCAGAGGGAGTTGGGACTGCTGATGCCGACAGCGACTCGAATGCACAAGCCGATGGTGGTGACAACGAGTCCGCGTCCAAAGCCAAAGGCTACGGCGAAACCGACAACGATGGTGACGCCTCCGGAGCAGATGGTGGCGATGGTGACGCAGATGCAGACGGCTCTGCTGACAACGCCAGCGACAACAACACCGACGCCAGTGACAATGATGCGGGTGATAATACTGCTGACGGTACAGGCAGTGGTGAATCCGACAACGATACCTCGGCGGCCGGCGGTGACGGAGAAGGCGGCTTCTCGCGTCTCGTAGAAGAAGCCATTGCGCGCCTCCAACAGGAAATCTCGGAAAGCGGAAGAGGCGACGCAGATGCCGACACCGGTAATTCCCAAGCGGATTCTGGTAGCGGTTCGTCGACAGCCGGTGATGGCAACGGTGGTGATGGCAATGCTGGAGACGCCGCTGCAGATGTCGATGGCCAGGGTGTAGGCGATCAATCCGCTTCTGGCCCGGATGTCGACCAGACCTCGGGCGACGTTGCTGGTGCTGCCGATAACGCTACTGATGCGGATGCAGATGGTGGCGACGGTGGAACCAATACAGCTAGCGGTGCCGGCGATGGAACTGGCACCGGTAGCTCAGCAGCTGACGGTGATGGTGGTGCAGGTGGAACAGGCTCTTCGGCGGCTGATGCTGACGCTGATGGCGCCGGTACAGCACAATCTGACGCGGTTGGCGGCGGTGGTGGTGCAGGTGCACTCGACTCCGTGTTCGAAGCCGATGGTTCGGCAGACAGCTTGGCTGAAGCAATCGCCGGGTACGGCGGCGCGTCGGCATCCGATAATGACTCGGATTCGTCCGCTATGAACGAAGCCACGGGTACTGCTACTAGCGGTGCTGGCGGTGCTGGCGGTGCCGGAACGGCAACGGGCGGCTCAAGCGGCCAGGCCACTGTCGACGTTATGTCCGGGGATTCCATGGGTGGTGACAGCATGGGCGGTAGCTCGGCCGGCGCATACTCGGGCGACGGCGGAGCTGGCGGAAACGCAGGAACCTGGGGCTCTAACAACGGTGGCGACGGTATCATCAACGGCGAGTCGTATGCATCTGCAGCCGCAGTTGTCGATACTTCGGCCTTCAACCAGTCGATCGTCATGGGTGCCAATGTTCTTGGCAACTCGGTCGACACCACGATGGTTGGCGGTGCGATGAATTCGAGCTTCGCAAGCGACGACACCGACGTGTAAGTCGCAGTCAGGGCCCGAATTATCGGGCCCCGACCTTCTGACGAAACCGCCGAGGCCGCGACAAGTGGCCTCGGCACAACAAACCCAAAGCGGAAATTTTAGGCCGGGGCGGGGAAAAGGAAACCGATATGTCTCTCGACAGTATTACAGAAACGATAGCGCATTTTATTGGAACCTTTGAGCTTACGATTGAACAGGCCCGGCTGAGAGATCAGTACGAAGAATTCACGGCGCTTCGGCGCAAAGTCGAACTGGATGAACTTGACGATCCGATATCCATACGGATCGCTACTGAATTAGATCTCCCACCAGGAGAATATGATCCACTCCCTTATAAACTTCTGCCTCCTCCTGCCGATCTTCCTTTGCCGCCCGTGCCTGATGGGCCGCTTGCGTTGTCAGAGATATATGTCGGTCCCAGCTTCGGACCCGATCCCTATATTCCGGATGTTCAGTTGGGGACGGCGCAGACAGCAGTATTGATTCTGGATCCACAAGTCCCACCACTCATCATCGGCTCGGCCGTGACCTACACGTTCCAGGCGATTGTCCTGAACGACAACGATGTCATCGGTCACGGCGATTTTCGCGATATCGAAATCCAGATTGCGCAAGGCGAGCAGATGCTGGATGTCGCGTTGTCGATGCACGCCATTGCAACGCCATCTCTGAACATTGAAGACTATAAGTCGCTGGAATACCTCGAAAGCCTGGCTGAGCAGATGCAGTCGCCAATGATATCCCAAATCGAAGGCGTGACCATTTACCAGTTCCACGGCGAGGACGCGATGGGCGTTATTGTGAATGGCGAAGTGGTCGAAGAAATTCCGGATTGGAACGATCTTCTGCCCGCGCATCATCAGACAGAAGACGAGGAAGAAGAAGACGATACGCCAGACATGACCCCGGACGAATGGGACCGCTCGGATGATGATGAGTTCGGCGAGGGCCATACGGTTATCGCGGGCGGAAACCTTGCGATTAACGAGGTTAACATCACTGTGGCTTGGGTTGACGCGCCGGTCATCGCGGTGGGCGGCAAGTCCGTTAACCTGACAGTGATCAGTCAGGTGGCGGTGGTGTCCGACATCGATCAGGGTGAACCCGGTGTTCAAAGTGACACCAATGTGGTTCAGGCGTCATTTATCGGGACCGAAGCCAGCGAAGAGTGGTGGCAGGACGACAATGTGGCAGAGCCGGGTGCGGATCCGATTGTCTCGGTCACGTGGATACAAGGCGATTTGTGGGTCACGAACTTCATCAAGCAGGTGATCGACGCCACAGATATCGACAAGATCAACACAGAAATCACAGCTTCGACCAGCCTGTTCACACTGGGTGACAACGTTTTGAGCAACGTCACCAATATCGTTCAGTTGGGTAACTTCTATGATCTAATAATGATCGGCGGAAACATGGTTTCGGTCGATATGCTGCACCAGACCATCGCGCTTTTGGATGATGACATCTACGGCGCTGGCAGCAAGCCAGCTGAGGGTGATGACAATCTGGTCATGAACCAGGCCTCTCTGACGACCACCGGGGAGGACACGGTGGAAGAATTGGACATGGCCCATGCCGAGGCTATGCCGTTGCAGCAGATTGATCGCGAGGCCTTTGAAGACGCTTTGACATCCAATCCGGACTACGCCGGCATGGAGTTGCTTCGCGTACTGAAGATCGACGGCGATCTTTTGCAGGTCAATTCGGTCGAACAGGTCACATTGTTGCAGGATCAGGACGAT
Organism: Ruegeria sp. CDSB013; assembly: GCF_059611165.1. Lineage (NCBI taxonomy): Bacteria > Pseudomonadati > Pseudomonadota > Alphaproteobacteria > Rhodobacterales > Roseobacteraceae > Ruegeria > Ruegeria sp. CDSB013. The sequence continues at coordinate 128,878 of NZ_JBXWPA010000008.1, forward strand.
ATTTCGCTTGAAGCAGCAGCTGCTGTTGATGCCGCTGTCAACGGAGCCGGAAACGCCCTGTTGAATGCAGCCAACATCACCAAGACTGGTGTCGACTCAACCATTATGGCAGCGGGCGGCGAATATTCGGACCTGCTGTTGCATCAGGCAGCACTGATTGACATCCCCGAAGTGCCAGACGCTTCGGAGTTGGCCAATGAAGTCATTGCCATAATAATGGAAGAGACGGCTGGGATTGGCGAAAACGCTATCGCACAGGCACAATCGAACCTTACGCCTTCTGAAAATGCTAGCACTGATGATGCGATGCAAACGATGCTGGCGTGAAATTTCTACCTGATTTGGTCAATTCGTGTTAGCGTAGTGACTGTATTTGTTACGAGTGTTCCGAAAGTTTTAAAATGTCGATTGTTTTTTCGTCGCGTCGTTCTTCTGATGCCAGCCCGCTTGATATTGAGGGCGTTGGCACGCCCACGCAGCCGCATGGCAGTGATGAATCCCTACCAAAAGCAGCTAAGACGCCAAGTTTGCGTTTGAACAAAGAAATGCGTGTACCAGATCCAGAGGACAGTCCCAAGATGACTGCGAAAAAGGACGATGCGGTTGCCGCAAAAGCTGTGAAGCCCAAAAAGCAGGCGACCAAAACCAGGTCGGAACCACCAACTCGTGCCGCGGCTTCCCCCCGGCGCGAACAGTCGCAGCCCGCTCAAGATCAGAATGCCCAGGGCCGCGACGCTGGGGTGGCCGAAGAAGCCCAAAGCCCCGATCCTAACACCGCCACAGAAACGACTGCGCGGGTGACCCCCCAAACGCGCTCGAAGGGCGGTGAACACTTAGGTGCCACTATCGAGGCCAAGGCGAACGAGCCGATGCAACTCCGACAAACGGGCGGAGGTGACGGCAACGGGCCACCCCAGACATTCCACAAACGCACGCCGCCAGAGGATTTCCAAAATACTCTGCGCACCTCTCTAAAGGCGATCTGGCGCAATCTGGCATTTGTCCTGGTTCTGACCTGCGCAACCAACATCCTGATCCTAGCGATCCCGATCTACCTGTTTCAAATCAGTGACCGGGTGCTGACCAGCCGGTCTTTGGATACACTGATCATGTTGACCGCCATTGTTGCGGGGGCTGTGATCTTTCAGGCGGCATTTGACGCGGTGCGCCGTTTTATTCTGATGCGTACAGCGGTCGAGGTTGCCGCGCGATTGGGCGCGCCCGTTCTAAGTGCGGCAGCACATGCGTCGCTGCACGGCAACGGCCGGGAATACCAGACGCTGGGCGATCTTCAGCAAGTGCGCGGTTTTTTGGTGTCGGGGACGTTGATTTCATTCCTTGACGTTCCTTTCGCACCGCTGTTCATCCTGATGATTTTTCTGGTGCATCCGCAGCTGGGATCAATCGTTATCGTAACCGCGATGCTGCTGATGATTATCGCAGTGATTAACCAGAAAATGACTGCCAAGCCATTTGCCGAGGCGAACAGATCTCAATCAATGGCGAACCTGCACCTCGACTCGATGGCGCGTAACAGCCAGATCATCAACGCTCTGGCGATGATCCCCGAGGCGGTACGCATCTGGGGTCGCGACACGGCACAATCTCTGACATGGCAAGTACGGGCGCAGGACAGGAATGTGATCTTCGCGGCCATCTCGCGTGCGATACGCCTGCTGACACAAATTGCCATTCTGGGCTGGGGCGCTTATCTGGCGCTGCAGGGCGAGATCACTGGCGGTATGGTCATCGCCGCTTCGATTATCGCCGGGCGCGCATTTGCACCTATCGAAGGGTCGATTGAAGGCTGGAATGCATTCCTGCTGACGCGCGCCGCTTTTGGGCGCATCAAGAACCTTTTGTCCAATTCGGCCCTGCAATTTGAAAAGTTGCGCCTGCCGCGTCCCGAGGGGCGCATGGATGTGGAGCGCCTTCTTTATGTTCCGGGCGGCACCAAACGTGTTGTCCTGAACGGCATCAGTTTTTCGCTTAATCCCGGCGAAACACTTGCCGTTATCGGCAATTCTGGGGCGGGAAAAACCACGTTGGGCAAAACGCTGGTTGGGTCGATCCTGCCGACCTCCGGCAGTGTTCGTCTGGATCTGATGGATATCCGCAACTGGGACCCACGTCAGTTTGGTGAGAGCATCGGTTATTTGCCGCAGGATGTTCAGCTGTTCCCCGGTACGATCAAAGACAATATCGGCCGGATGCGTGCCGACGCGACAGATGAGCAAATCCACGACGCCGCTGTTCTGGCTGATGTGCACAACATGATTGCCACGTTGCCACAAGGGTATGAAACTGTGGTTGCGGCAGATGGCTCACCGCTGTCGGGCGGGCAAAAGCAGCGTATCGCACTGGCCCGCGCTTTCTTTGGCAATCCGCGCATGGTGGTTCTGGACGAGCCGAACTCGAACCTAGACGTTGCCGGTGATCAGGCGCTGTCGCGGGCGATTGAACAGGCCAAGGAAAGCAAGATTACCGTCGTGGTGATCACCCAGAAACCGACGCTGTTGAGCGTTGTCGACAAAATTATGCTGCTGACAGATGGTCGTGTGGCGCTGTTTGGTCACCGTGAACAGGTGCTGCAACAGTTGAACGCCTCGCGTGGGAACAAACCAGGTATTCAGTCGCAGCAGGGGGGGCCAAAATGAACGAAGTTGTACCCGTAAACAATGACCCCAAGGATCCAGCAGTTTGGTATGCCGAGGTGCCGCGGTCGATCCACCGCTTTGTTACCATCGGTGTGATTTTGCTGGTTGTCTGCTTTGGCGGGTTTGGCATCTGGTCCTTTAGTGCGCCATTGGCCGCGGCGGTCATTGCGCAGGGCAGCTTTGTTGCCACAGGTCGCAATAAGATTGTTCAGCACCTCGAAGGTGGGATCATCGAAGATATCAAAGTCATCGAGGGTCAAGCCGTTATCAAAGGACAAGTTCTTATGACCCTCGACCAGACTTCGGCCGAGTCAAATGAACGCGAACTGTTCATCCGCAAAATTCGTCTGCAAGCTATGTCCCAGCGCTTGTCCGCTGAAAACAATGAGCGCGATCGGCTTGAGTTCTCGCCGGAACTGATTGAAGCGTCGAGCGATGTCGAGGTGATGGCGATCCTTGACGGGCAAAGGATCAGCTTTGATGTATCCAGAAAGACGCTGCTAAACGACATCGCTTTGCTGGAACGCAACATGGAAGCGTTGAAAATTCGCTCAAGCGGGTTCGAGGCGCAGTTGGAAAGTATGGTTCGACGTTCGGAAATTTTGCAGGAAGAGTTCGAAACCAAACAAGCACTGTTCAAAAAAGGGTTGGTGCGTAAGGGCGACATCAACACGATCCGCCGCGTGCAGGCTGAGGCCGAGGGCCAACTGGCGCGGTTGACGGCTGAAACGGCTGAAATCAACCAGATGCTTCTGAAATACGAAGAACAGATTTCCCGCACGCGATCGGCCTATCGCGAGGCTGCGTTGGATGAATTGAGCGTGATTGCGGCTGATCTGGAAAGTGTGCGCGAAAAATCCCGGCAGGCCCGAAGCGTTCTGGACCGTGCGGTTGTGCGCGCTCCGGTTACGGGAACCGTAGTGCGATTGCACTATCATACGGCTGGCGGTGTTATCGAAACTGGTGAGCCTATCGCGGAAATCCTGCCTTCGGATGCCCCCCTGATTATCGAGGCGCAGATCCCCCGAACGGAAATCGACAGCGTCGTGATGGGGCAGCAAGCAACGGTTCGACTGGTCGGGCTTAACCAGCGTACCACTCCTGTGCTGAGCGGCGAGGTCTACTATGTCTCGGCGGACGCGCTGGTGGAAGATTCTGGAGGAATTCCGCAAGAGGTTTATCTGGCGCGCATTTCGCTGGAACCCGAAGAGATGGACCGCGTGCGTGGATTTGTTCCCACACCCGGAATGCCCGCTGAGATCATGATCCAGACCGAGGAACGCACCTTTGCGGCCTATATTGCAAAGCCTGTGACAGACAGTATGTCGCGCGCCTTCCGCGAGCACTGATCGCTCTATAGACCTGCTCTTTCCCGGTTTACCGTGTTAGCCTCTGGTGAGATTCACCAGAGGGGACGCCTTATGCCATTAACCGTAGGCCAGATGATGGAGGCAGCAAACGCTGCCGTCGAACGGATCGACACAAACACAGCAAAGGAATTGATGGGGCAGGGTGCGTTATTGCTGGACGTACGCGACGCGGTCGAACTGCATCAAACCGGCCGTGCGCAAGGCGCGCATCATATCCCACGCGGTATGCTTGAATTCCGCGCTGACGACGCGCTGAAATCCCATGACCCCGAGCTGCGCAAGGACCGCGCAATCGTGCTGTATTGCGCGGCAGGTGGTCGTGCGGCACTGGCGGGCAAGCTGTTGAAAGATATGGGGTATGAAAAGGTCTACAACATCGGTGGGTTGCCGGACTGGGTCAGTGGCGGCGGCGAAGTGGCCTGATTTCTGACCTCTGTCCGTTGAAATCTGACGCAGATCAAGGCGTATAGCAGACCAGTTGTCTAAAGCGATAATCGGGCTTCTGACTAAAGGACAACTGACCATGCTACGCCTTGCCTCTATCCTGTATACTTTGATCGCAACCGCTCTGGCGGGGTCAGGCGTTATTGCCGTCCTGTCCGCAGGATTGGTGTCTACGGTTGCAATCGTTTCTGCAGCCGCAGCTGGCTGTGTGGCGGCCTTTCCAGTGTCCTGGTTGGTGGCGAAGAAACTGTACCAGAATACAGCCTGATCAGGCGTTAAGGTAGGTCCTGACCGCGGCTTCAAACTCACGAGGTTTCTCGGCGTGCAGCCAATGGCCTGCGCCGGGGATTTTCGCAAATCGTGCGGCGGGAAAATGCGCGCGGATGGTGCTGCGATGTTCGGGCAGGACGTAATCGGAATTGCCACCGGACAAAAACAGGGCCGGGCCGTTCCAGGATGCATCAGTTTCCGGAAAGCCCATGATTTTGGGCATCTCTGCCGCCAGCGTGTCAAGGTTTAGAAGCCAACGCTTCCCTTTGACGTCCAAAGATTGCGTGAAAAAGCTCTGCAACGCTTTTTCGACGCCTTGCGCCGCCAACTGTCCCTCGGCGTCCGAGCGTCTTTCAATCGTTGAAAAATCCACGGCTCGCATGGCTTCGATAAATTGGATTTGGCTGTGCGAATAAGTAACGGGCGCAATGTCCGCCACAACCAGCTTGTGCACCAATTCTCCGTGGCTCAGCGCCAACATCATCGCAGCCTTACCACCCATCGAATGCCCGACAACATCCGCTTTGCCGCCAAGGTGCAGGATCACCTCGGCCAGATCTTCGGCCAAATCGGGATAACCGTGCTGGTCGTTCCATTCACTGTAGGCGTGGTTACGCATATCGACTGCAACGACCTGCCTTTCGTCACATAGTCGGCGCGCAATAACCCCCCAGTTTCGGGCTGATCCATACAGCCCATGCGCAATCAGCAGAGGAGGGTTTGAGGTCGGTTCACCGTGAATGATCGTGTTCAGCATTCTGGTTTGATACCTGCGTGCGTTTGAAACGACCAGCCCCCATTGTCGCCCCTGCGGGCTGAGGTTAGATTGCGCAGGCAGGAGGCAACGTCATGTCGCAAACCACAGATATCCAAAGCCAGATCGCGCAGACAGTGCAATTGCTGCGTGAAACGCTGGGTGTAAAGGACCAGACGCTGACGGCTTCGGTCCGCAAGGCCAAGCGCCGATTGCCGCGCCGCGTATACAAGCAAGCAATGTTGCTGGCGGGTGCCGAGCAAATGGCCTCGCACCCCAAGTTACGGTTGGTTTTGGACGCTCCGAAACTGGCCAAGGCATCGGAAGAAGTTCAGACCCATCTGAGCGGTATAAACCTGGCCGATCGCCGCTGGGGCTGGTTCCTGAATTTTCTGGGGGCGGTCGCTTTGGGATTTCTGGCGCTGGCGGCTTTGGCAGTTATTGTCCTGCGCTGGCGCGGCTACATCTGACTGCATTTCCAACAAAAAAACGGCGCCCTTTGGACGCCGTTCTGATCTGTGATCCCTGTGTGGCCTACAGGTTTGGATAGATCGGGAATTTAGCGCAAAGCTCTGCAACCTCGGCTTTGACTTTGGCCTCAACTGCGCCATTGCCGTCTTCGCCATTGGCAGCCAGGCCGTCGACCACTTCGATGATCCAGTCAGCGATTTGGCGGAATTCGATCTCGCCAAAGCCGCGGGTGGTGCCGGCGGGGGAGCCCAGACGGATGCCCGACGTGATGGTCGGTTTTTCCGGATCAAACGGCACGCCGTTCTTGTTGCAGGTGATGTGCGCCCGGCCCAGAGCCTTGTCGACAATGTTGCCGGTTACGCCTTTGGGTCGCAGATCGACCAGCACCACATGGGTGTCGGTACCGTGGGTCACCGTGTCCAGACCGCCCTTGATCAGCTGGTCTGACAGCGCCTGTGCGTTCACGACGACCTGCTTGATGTAATCCTTGAACGCAGGTTGCAACGCCTCGCCAAACGCCACGGCCTTGGCCGCGATCACGTGCATCAGCGGGCCGCCCTGAATGCCGGGGAAGATGGCCGAATTCACTTTCTTAGCGATATCTTCATCATTGGTCAGGATCATGCCGCCACGCGGGCCGCGCAGGGTTTTGTGCGTGGTTGTGGTCGCCACATGCGCATGCGGGAAGGGGCTGGGGTGCTCACCCGCTGCCACCAGACCGGCGAAGTGCGCCATGTCCACGTGCAGGTAGGCGCCGACCATGTCGGCGATCTCGCGCATGCGGGCAAAGTCGATCTGTCGCGGAATGGCCGAGCCACCGGCGATGATCAGCTTGGGTTGGTGTTCTTTTGCCAGCGCCTCGACCTGATCATAGTCCAGCATGTTGTCTTCTTTGCGGACGCCATACTGCACCGCATTGAACCACTTGCCCGACTGGTTGGGACGGGCGCCGTGGGTCAGGTGACCGCCTGCGTCCAGGCTCATGCCCAGAATGGTATCGCCAGGCTGGATCAGTGCCTGGAACACGCCCTGGTTGGCCTGAGAGCCAGAGTTCGGCTGCACGTTGGCAAAGCCGCAGCCAAACAGCTCTTTGGCGCGGTCGATGGCCAGGTTCTCGGCGATGTCTACGTACTGGCAGCCGCCATAGTAACGCCGTCCGGGATAGCCTTCGGCGTATTTGTTGGTCATCACCGAGCCTTGTGCTTCCATCACGGCGGCAGAGACGATGTTTTCGGATGCGATCAACTCGATCTCGTCGCGCTGACGACCCAGCTCGGATGTGATCGAGCCGAACAGCTCGGGATCACGGTCAGACAGGGACTGGGTGAAAAATCCGGTATCACGGAGATTGGCGTTCATGGGGGCTCCACATGGCTGGGTAAGAATCTTGCGGATTTCCTATCGGAAACGGTACATGCGCAAAAGCTTTAAAGCGACGAATTGGCCCGCTGTGGCGTCAAGTCTGGCTTATCGGGGAAAGGTATGGTTGTTTCGGAACCAAATGTGCAAGACCGGAAACCGCAACAAATGATCCAGAGAATCGCTTTCCTCGCCAGCGACGTCAAAGTGGCCCAAACAGCCCGCGACGTGCTGGTGAAACGTTATGGAAACGCGGCACCGCGGGATGCCGATGTGGTCGTTGCACTGGGCGGTGACGGGTTCATGCTCCATACGTTGCACAGCATGCAGCATCTGGACACGCCGGTTTATGGCATGAACCGAGGAACAATCGGCTTTCTGATGAACGAGTTCCACGAAGCCGACCTGATGGCCCGCCTTGGTGAGGCCGAGGAAGAAGTCATCAACCCACTGGCCATGCGTGCGATGGATCAGTCAGGTAAGATGCACGAAGCGCTTGCGATCAATGAGGTCTCGCTGCTGCGCGCAGGGCCACAAGCCGCGCGCCTCAGGATAAGTGTCGATGGCCGTGTTCGCATGGATGAACTGGTCTGTGATGGCGCGTTGTTGTCCACGCCTGCCGGATCGACCGCCTATAACTACTCGGCTCACGGCCCGATTCTGCCAATTGGATCAGATGTTCTTGCCCTGACGGCTATTGCTGCATTCAGGCCGCGTCGGTGGCGCGGTGCGCTGTTGCCCAAGATCGCCAAGGTGCGTTTCGATGTGCTGGATGCGGACAAACGCCCGGTCATGGCCGATGCAGATTCGGTTTCATTCCCTGATATCGACTGGGTCGAGATCCGCTCTGAACCTGCAATCCAGCACCGCATTTTGTTCGACCCGGGGCATGGGTTAGAAGAGCGCCTGATATCCGAGCAATTCACCTAAATTTTGGGACTTACGAATTTTTTAGAAGTTGTGTGAAGCAGTTCACATGAGCTTCATTAACTTTCCGCTAATCTGATCTTGCCCGGAGAACACGTCTAGGTGGGAGTGAGTGGCCACCAAACGACGTTTTCGAACGATTGCGCAGTTTACGCGCTGGCGAGGGTAGGTGGTGCTACGCTCGTTAATGATATCTGGGCTTATTTTAGTAAGCGGACCCCGGGCACAATAACCCGGGGTCTATTTTCTTAAGGGGCCTGTTTATGCGCCCGTCTTCTCCCACAGTGGCAGACACATTTGACCGACTCGGTCCTCAATTGCGGCGGCGGCGTCCACGGCCAGATCTTCACGCCAGCGGCGGGCAGCGATCTGGACGTTGATCGGCTGTGGGCCGTTGGGCAAATCCGCCAGCCGGGCCGGAACGCACGCGGCGGGCAAGCCCAGAAAGTTCATCGCATAGGAATACACGGCGCAGCCAAGCACCTCGTGCACCCCTTCGGCACCTTCGGTGTCCCGGTCGGGTTTAAAAAACGGTTGCGGCAGGAAGGGTGACAGGACCAATGCGTAGTCTTCCATAAACAACGACCATTCCCGGGCGAAGTGACTACGCTTGGCCAGCATCCGGATCAGGTCAGTGTCCACAATGGGTGGGAATTCCTGAAAATAGACATCAAAGATCTCGCGGATGGTTTCAGATCCTGCCGCCTTGATGTCGCTTTGCATCAGGGTCAGGACTTCGCCCATCAAGGCGCGATAGCCTGACCGTCCGCATTCAAAGACATCCGGCGGATCGATCTCTTCCACCAGATAGCCTGAGTCGGTCAGCGCATCGCGGGCCGTATCCAGCGCCTTTTCGACCTCGGGGTGCAACGCATAGCCAAACGTGTTCTTGGTGAAGGCCACTTTGATCGGGCTGTCCATGGCTTCCCCGCGCCATGGCATCGAAACGTGAAATGGATCGCGCGGGTCGGGGCCGATCAGGCTGGGCATAGACAGATGCAGGTCCTCTGCCGAGCGGGTGATCAGCCCTTGCACCGACATGGATTGGGCCAGAATTCCGCGTTCGGCCTGTTGGCTGGGGTTCCACGCAGGGACACGCCCCAATCCGGGTTTGACTGTGACCGCTCCATTGGCCGCCGCAGGAAACCGCAGGCTGCCGCCGATGTCGTTGCCATGGGCAAGCGCACCGATCCCCGCCATCACCGCGGCACCAGCCCCGCCCGAGGACCCACCGGGCGAGATATGGCGACCCCACGGATTATGCGTCCGGCCATGTAGCGGGTTGTCGGTATCGGCGCGAAAGGAAAACTCGGGCGTGTTGGTTCGGCCAATCACAATGGCCCCTGCATTCTGCAGGTTGCGCACAATGGGTGCGTCGTCGGGGGCGATCACATCCTTCAGCGCAACAACACCGTTCGAGGTCGCGTGGCCCGTTTGATCGACATTGATCTTGATGGTGACAGGAACCCCATGCAGCGGACCGGCAGGTGCGCCGCCAGCCACAGCCGCATCCAGTTCACGTGCACGCTCCAGCGCTTCGGCACTCAGGTCTTCCACCACCGCATTCAGGTCTGGATTGGCCTGATGCATCCGGTCAATGGCATCCTGGGTGACTTCTCGTGCGCTCAACTCGCCATTACGGGTCAAGGCGGTCAGGTCGGTGGCGTTCAGACGCCAGATGTCGGTTTGTGTCATAGGCCCTCGCTGTCTTGGGATGACAGTAGGGGGCCTGTTTCAGGTTGCAAGCGAAAGACAGGTGACGGGCGACGGATCGTCGCCCACTGATTTGTTATTGAGCGTAGCCAATAGATTTCAAAGCGTCAGTGATTTCGTCCAGAATGGCCGGATCATCGATGGTTGCCGGCATCTTGTAGTCCTTGCTGTCGGCAATCGACACCATCGTTCCACGCAGGATCTTGCCCGAGCGGGTCTTGGGAAGGCGGTCCACCACTACGGCCAGTTTGAACGCGGCAACCGGCCCGATTTTTTCGCGGACAAGCTTGACCACATCCTGCACGATCTCGCCATGGTCACGGTCGCAGCCTGCGTTCAGGCACAGGAAGCCAACGGGCATCTGTCCCTTCAACTGGTCCGTGACACCGATGACCGCACATTCAGCTACATCGGGATGAGCGGCCAGAACCTCTTCCATTCCGCCAGTCGACAGCCGGTGGCCCGCGACGTTGATCACGTCATCCGTGCGCGCCATGATGTAGAGGTAACCATCCTCGTCCACCATTCCCGCATCGCCGGTCTCATAGTAACCGGGGAAGTGGTTCAGGTACGAGCTTTTGAACCGTTCTTCGGCGTTCCACAGCGTCGGGAGAGTGCCGGGGGGCAGGGGAAGCTTGACCGCAATCGCACCCAGCTCACCAGGTTTCATCGGATGACCGCCTTCGTCCAAAATCTGCACATCATAGCCAGGCATCGGTTTGGCGGGTGAACCCAGCTTGACCGGCAGTTCCTCGATCCCCAGTGGGTTGCCGGCGATGGTCCAGCCGGTTTCGGTCTGCCACCAGTGATCGATCACCGGCACTTTCAACGCGTCCTGCGCCCATTCGATCGTATCTGGATCAGCCCGCTCGCCCGCCAGATACAACGCGCGCAGGCAGGAGAGGTCATACTTCGCCAACATCTCGCCCTTGGGGTCTTCGCGTTTGACGGCGCGGATGGCGGTTGGGGCGGTGAAAAAGCTTTTGACCTTATGCTCGGAAATCACCCGCCAGAACGTGCCTGCATCGGGGGTTCCGACGGGCTTGCCTTCAAACACAATCGTCGTGTTGCCGTGAATCAACGGAGCATAACAAATGTAGGAGTGTCCTACGACCCAGCCCACATCCGACGCTGCCCAGAACACATCGCCCGGATCGACATCGTAGATATTTTTCATCGTCCAGTTCAGCGCCACCAAATGGCCTGCGGTCGGACGCACAACGCCCTTGGGCGCGCCGGTCGTGCCCGAGGTGTACAGGATGTATGCCGGATCATTGCCATCGACCGGAACGCATTCGGCCGGTTCGACTCCGTACTGGAAGCCGTGCCAGTTGTAGTCGCGCCCTTCAATTAATTGCGCCACTTCCTGCTCGCGCTGGAAGACCACACAGAATTCGGGCTTGTGGTTAGCCATGTCGATGGCCCCGTCCAGCAGGGGTTTGTAATGCACGACGCGACCCGGTTCCATCCCGCAGGATGCGGCGATGATCGCCTTGGGTTTGGCGTCGTCGATCCGGACAGCCAGCTCATTGCTGGCAAAGCCGCCGAATACCACCGAGTGCACGGCCCCCAGACGTGCGCAGGCGAGCATGGCCTCCAGCGCTTCGGGGATCATCGGCATATAGATGATGACACGGTCGCCCTTTTCGACGCCCTTGGCGCGCAATGCCCCGGCCAGATTGGCCACGCGGTTGCGCAGTTCGACATATGAAATCTCGCGCTTGGTGTGGGTGATCGGGCTGTCATAGATGATTGCGGCCTGTTCGCCGCGACCGTTTTCGACATGCCGGTCGACCGCGTTCCAGCAGGTGTTCACTTTGGCATCGCTGAACCACTCATACAAAGGGGCGTTGTCGTCAAACAGGGCTTTGGTCGGCGGTTGAACCCAGTCAATTGCCTTTGCAGCGTTCATCCAAAAAGCCTCTGGATCCGATTTCCAGCCTTCGTAAATGTCCTGATATGCCACGGTGAACTCCTCCTAAATCTCCTTGAGAAATGTGTTATGTGGCCAAGGGGCACCGCACAAGCGAGCGCTGTGACGGAGCGTCACTTTATCGCAAAAAATTTGCAAGATTCCGCAGTTTGGCCTGCAAATTTTTGCAAATCATTGCCTTTTTGCTGACTTCTGACGATCAATTTTGCGTTTTTGCAAAGTTGAATATTTTGACGTGCAAATTATTGCCTGCTGTGAATCAAACAGGGCGCCGATACTGGCGCCCTGAATACTGTGCTCAGGTTTATTAACCGTAATGCGCTACGGGTGTACCCGCGATCGCCGCCATATTCAGCAATCCGCGCGCTGTGATCGACGGCGTCACGATATGCGCCTTGTTGCCCATGCCCATCAGGATCGGGCCGACCTCCAAGCCATCGGCCTTCATTTTCAGGATATTGCGCACTCCGCTCGCCGCATCCGCATGGGCAAAGATCAGAACGTTTGCTGTTCCTTTCAGGCGTGAGTTCGGGAAGATCCGCGAACGCAGTTCAGGGTCGAGGGCCAGATCCAGATTCATTTCACCTTCATATGTGAAATCGCGCGGCTCGGCGTCGAGGATATCCAGTGCCGCCCGCAACCTTTTGCCCGATCCTTCAGCCTGATTGCCAAACTGCGACTGAGAACAGAAGGCGATTTTAGGCTCGATCCCGAAACGCCGAACATGACGCGCGGCGCCAATGGTCGACTCGGCCAGCTCTTCGGGGGTTGGTAGCTGCCGAACATGGGTATCGGCAATGAACAGCGGTCCGTCCTCGAGGATCATCAGCGACAGCGCGCCATGCGGGTGCAGATCGACATCGCCCAGAACCTGTTCGACGTAGTTGAGGTGCCAACGATACTCGCCAAAGGTACCGCAGATCATGCTGTCTGCCTCACCACGTTGCACCATGATGGCCGCAATGGCGGTGTTGTTCGTCCGCATGATCGCCTTTGCCAGGTCCGGCGTGACACCGCGGCGTTGCATGATCTCGTGATACGAGTTCCAGTAGTCGTAATATCGCGGGTCGTCTTGCGGGTTTACAATCTGGAAGTCTTTGCCGGGACGGACCGTCAGCCCCAACCGTTCGCATCGTGCATTGATCACTTCGGGGCGGCCGATCAGGATTGGGGTTTCGGTTGTTTCCTCAAGAATAGCCTGAGCTGCGCGCAGAACACGCTCGTCCTCGCCCTCGGCAAATACGATCCGGCGCGAGGCCACGGCCGCGGCCTCAAAGACCGGGCGCATCAGCAGGGCAGACTTGAAGACAGACTGATTCAACCGTTCTTTGTATGCCTCGAAGTCGTCGATCGGGCGCTTGGCCACACCGCTTTCCATCGCGGCTTTGGCAACGGCCGAGGACACGACGCCGACAAGGCGCGGGTCAAAGGGTTTGGGGATCAGATAATCGGGGCCAAATGTCAGTTGCTCACCTTTGTAGGCCGCAGCCGCCTCGGCGCTGGTCGTGGCGCGTGCCATCTCGGCGATCCCGTCCACACAGGCGATCTGCATTTCGTCGTTGATTTCGGTCGCACCCACATCCAGCGCTCCCCGGAAGATGAAGGGGAAACACAGCACGTTGTTGACCTGATTGGGAAAGTCGCTGCGGCCGGTGGCAATGATCGCGTCCGGCGCGACTTCGCGTGCGGCTTGTGGCAAAATTTCCGGGCTTGGATTGGCCAGCGCGAAGATGATCGGGCGCTTGGCCATCTTCTCAACCATCTCGGGCTTCAGGACGTTCGGCCCGCTAAGGCCAAGGAACAGGTCTGCATCGCCGATTACATCGTCCAGCGTGCGCAAATCCGTTTTTTGTGCGAATTGATCCTTGTGCGGGTTCATGTCCTCTTCACGGCCTTCATAGACAAGCCCGTGAATGTCGCACAGCCAGATATTCTCGCGCTTGACGCCCAGTTTGACCAGCATCATCAGGCAGGCAATTCCAGCTGCGCCGCCACCGGTTGAGACAACCTTGACGTCTTCAAAATTTTTGCCGGCGACGTGCAGCGCATTTTTGGCCGCGGCACCCACTACAATCGCGGTGCCGTGTTGGTCGTCGTGAAAGACCGGGATGTTCATCCGTTCCCGGCACAGCTTTTCGACAATAAAACAGTCTGGCGCCTTGATGTCTTCAAGGTTGATCGCGCCAAAGGTCGGTTCCAATGCGCAAACGATATCCGCCAGTTTTTCGGGGTCGGGTTGATCGACCTCGATGTCAAAGCAATCGATCCCGGCGAACTTCTTGAACAGGACGGCCTTGCCTTCCATCACCGGTTTGGATGCAAGTGCGCCGATGTTTCCCAGCCCCAGAACAGCTGTCCCGTTTGAGACGACAGCTACCAGGTTCCCGCGTGCGGTATACAGCTCGGCGTTTGCAGGATCCGCTTTGATTTCCAGGCTGGCCTCTGCCACACCGGGCGAATAGGCGCGTGCCAGATCGCGGCCGTTCGCCATCGGTTTTGTCGCTTTGATTTCAAGCTTACCGGGCTTTGGATGGGCGTGATATTCTAGCGCGGCCTGCCGCAGGCTGGGTGTGTCCGACATCGGCGACTCAACTCCTCAGAAAATTTGATTTAGTGTTAAACTATTTCCCCGGCTTTGGCTACGCTACGTCATTTTGCAACAGTTTTGCTAAAGTTCACCGACGTCCCGTTGAAAAGCGTCGTATTGCTTTTACATTCGGGCAACTTTGGAGCCAACCTAGACCTGTCGAGCACTGAAAGCCATAAATGAGCTATAAAGATGAATTTCAGGCCGGGACCGCCTTCCCGGCGGACCAGGTTGTTGTTGGTCCGGATCGCGCCGTTTACATATCGGTTTTGCTGATCGCCATCCTTGTCCTTGCCGCCGTCGGTATCTGGCCGGTTCAAGCCCTTGCTCTGAACGAAGAGGGCGGATTGTTCGAAACGATCTCGGCCGCTGCGCTGTTTGTCGCGGGCCTGGCTGCGCTCTGGCGCTATCCCGGCATAACCCGTCTTTACATCGCGCTGGTCTGTCTATTGCTGACGGAAAGAGAGCTTGAGGCGGAAATCTATCCAGTTGACAGCCTGCCATATTGGGTCCTGAACGGTTTGGATAATTTGCTTGATATGACGCTGTTCCGGGTGGTTCTGGCCGTCATCGTGATCGGAGGTGCCCTATGGCATGGAGCCCCGGCGGCTTGGCAGGCGGTAAAGCGACGGGCGCCTTTTTTCGTGATTTTCGTGCTGGCGGGATTGCTGGCGGTAACCGCTCAGCTGCTCGAGGAAGTTTCCGGAATTTGCCAGGCAGATCTGTCCACACTTATGACAGTGCGGCTCTTTGTTCTGGAAGAAACGCTTGAGATGTTCTTTTCGATTGGCATTTTGGCTTCTGTTCTGATCGGATGGCCAAAATCCGATGCCGAAGAGACGCTGAATGACCTCAACCAGAAACAACTGCCAGACACGCGCTGAAATCCGTCTGCCGACAGGCGAGCTGCGCGACGACATCCCGTTTTTCACAAAGACCCTCGGCATGAGGATGGATATGATCTATCCCGCCGACGACCCGCGTGTTGCCGTGTTTTCCGGCCACGGGTTGCGCCTTCGGATCGAAAAAGACGCGCCCGAGGCGGCAGGCACAATCTGTATCCTGACAGACGATCCTGACGGTTTTGCAAACGGACAGCGCACTCTGGTTGCGCCCAATGGTACGCGTGTTGAAATTGACGAGTTGAACCCGCCAATGGTGATGCCCGAAACGGTGCATTCCTTCGTGGTGCGCAGGCTCAAGGATCAGGCCCCATGGATCATCGGGCGGGCAGGGATGCATTACCGCGATCTGGTACCGGATCGGCTAGGTGGATCGATCATCGCCAGCCATATCCGTATACCCGATGGGGGCCCGGTGCCGGATATGGTGCATTTCCACAAGGTCGGGTTTCAACTGATTTTCTGCATTCATGGTTGGGTCGACGTCGTCTACGAGGATCAGGGCGACAAAATGCGCCTGACAGCTGGGGATTGCTTTATCCAACCCCCAGAAATCCGCCACCGGGTTCTTGAAGCCTCGGATAATGTTCAGGTGATCGAAATCGGTGTTCCCGCCGAACATGTCACCGAAATCGACCACGAGATGGACCTGCCTACGCCGAATTTCCGCCCGGACCGCGAATGGCAAGGGCAGCGTTTTGTCTATAACAAAGCCGAGAATTCAGCGTGGGGACCATTTCGCCTGCCAGGATACATCTGTCGCGACACGACGATTGCCGAGAATACCAAAGGTGTTGCAGGCGTGCAGGTCGTACGAAAAGGGCAGGGTGAACCGGTCTGGGCGACGCATGACACGGATATCCATTTTACCTTCGTCATGACGGGTGAGGTGACTCTGGAAGGTGAAGGGCGCGATCCGTTCCGTTTGGAACAAGGGGATGCGTTCGTGATCCCGCCTGGCATGCGGACAAAACTGTCCGAACCTTCCGATGATGTCGAATTGCTTGAGGTTACGCTTCCGGGGATCTTCAATACCAAGCTGGGCTAAGAGGATTTTAGTCCAGGAATCTTGCGCGCGGGGGTTCAACTCCTTGGGCTCTTTCCTTTAGGGTATGATTTTCTGACCAGTTGATCAAAAACGGGGAATCGCCATGACTTTGAAAGATGCAGCACTGTCTGTTCGGGAAAAAGCCTATGCGCCTTATTCCAACTTTAAGGTTGGGGCGGCGATCCGGTCCGCATCCGGCGAGGTCCACGCGGGTTGCAACGTGGAAAACGTGGCCTATCCCGAGGGCACCTGTGCCGAGGCCGGGGCTATCGCTGCGATGGTCGCTGCGGGCGAACAGGAATTGTCCGAGGTCTATGTTGTTGCCTCAAGTCCGCAACCGGTTTCGCCCTGTGGCGGTTGCCGGCAAAAGCTGGCCGAATTTGGCAAGCGGGACGTCAAGGTGACGCTGGCGACCGTGGATGGCGCCGAGTTTGTAACCACGATTGGACAATTGCTGCCGGGCGCTTTCGACGCCTCGCACATGGAGGACGTCTGATCCAATGGACGCCCGTTCGATCATTGCAAAACTGCGCCGGAACGAGGTGCCGACCGGAGATGAGCTGAACTGGTTCGCGCAAGGACTGGCCGATGGTGGTGTCAGCGACGCCCAAGCGGGCGCTTTTGCCATGGCCGTCTGCATGGGCGGGTTAGGCACCAAAGGGCGCGCCGATCTGACGATCGCCATGCGCGACAGCGGTCACGTGCTCAGCTGGGATTTCGATGGCCCGGTAATTGACAAACACTCGACCGGTGGGGTGGGAGACAGTGTAAGCCTCGTACTCGCCCCTGCACTGGCTGAGATGGGGGCGTATGTCCCCATGATCTCGGGACGGGGTCTGGGTCATACTGGCGGTACCCTGGACAAGCTTGAGGCCATTCCCGGCGTCAGCACCCAGATCGGTCAGGAGCGGCTGACACAAATTCTGCGGGAAACGGGCGCGGCCATTGTCGGGGCTACGGGGCAGATCGCCCCGGCAGACAAGCGCCTTTATGCGATCCGTGATGTGACGGCGACCGTTGAAAGCCTGGACCTGATCACAGCCTCGATCTTGTCCAAGAAACTGGCCGCCAGCCCCGAGGCTTTGGTACTGGACGTCAAAGTCGGCAGCGGGGCGTTCATGAAAACGCTGGACGACGCGCGCAACTTGGCGCGCGCCCTGTCGGAAACTGCGAATGCGGCAGGTTGCCGGACCTCGGCTGTGATCACCGATATGCACCAACCTTTGGCTCCTGCGCTGGGCAATGCACTAGAGGTGGCTGAGGTGATGAAAGTCATGACGAAAGACCATTACGCGCCCCTTGCTGAAATTTCGGCCGAGTTGGGTGGAGTTCTGCTGGTGGATGCGGGGATGTTTGCAACCGCCGAGGAAGGGCGCGACAAGATCACAGATGTCATCCGCGATGGTCGCGCGGCTGAACGCTTTGGGCGCATGATGGCGGCTGTGGGCGCGCCTTTGCAGTTCGTCGACAACTGGTCCCGCTACCTTCCAGAGGCCAGCGTGATCCTTGAGGTCACAGCACCGACCAATGGACACGTTACTGCGATTGACGGCGAAGCGCTGGGCTTGACCGTTGTTGCACTGGGCGGCGGACGACAGGTCGAAGATGACGTGATCGACCCGGCGGTTGGGTTGTCCGGCATCGTTCGTCTGGGCGACAAAGTCGAGAAGGGTGCACCACTGGCCGTGGTTCATGCCGCGCGCGAAGACGCTGCGCGACAGGCCGCAGATGCCGTTTTGAAGGCGATTACAATTAGTGACGACGCCCCGATGGAACCTATACTCATCCACGAAAGGATCACGCCGTGACCCGCGCGTTCTTGGTGGTGATGGACTCGGTCGGTATCGGGGGTGCGCCGGATGCCGATCGGTTCTTCAATGGCGAGATACCGGATACTGGCGCAAATACGCTGGCGCATATTGCACAGGCCTGTGCCGAGGGGCGCGCCGAAAAGGGGCGCTCAGGTCCGCTGCACCTGCCAAGCTTAGATGCGCTTGGGCTTGGGGCTGCAACGCGGTTGGCATCGGGGGCCGCAACACCGGGATTGGATGCCGAGCCGGCTGGGCTCTGGGGCAGCGCACGCGAGTATTCGCCGGGCAAGGATACGCCTTCGGGCCATTGGGAGCTGGCCGGATTGCCGGTGCCGTGGGATTGGCACTATTTCCCGGACACGGCGCCTGCTTTCCCTGCCGAATTGCGTCGCGCTGCGGCTGAGGCGGCCAGTACAGACGATATACTGGGCGACTGCCACGCCTCGGGCACGACCATCATTGCCGAATTGGGGGCCGAGCATATGCGGACCGGCTGGCCGATCTGCTATACTTCGGCCGACAGCGTTTTCCAGATCGCCGCGCATGAGGAAAGCTTTGGCCTGGACCGTCTCCTGAATATGTGCAAGGCGCTTGCTCCGCGTTTGCATGAGATGAAAGTAGGCCGCGTCATTGCGCGACCCTTTGTAGGCTCAGTCAAAGAGGGCTTCACCCGTACCACTAACCGCAAGGACTTCGCCATACTTCCCCCCGCGCCGGTCCTGACCAATTGGGTGCAGGATGCGGGGCGTCGCGTCTACGCGGTAGGCAAGATCGGCGACATCTTCTCGATGCAAGGAATCGACACGTTGCGTAAAGGCTCGGATGCTGAGTTGATGGGTCACCTGTCTGATCTGGTCGATATGGCCGAAGAGGGTAGCCTGACCTTTGCCAATTTCGTTGAGTTCGACAGCCTCTATGGCCATCGCCGCGATATCAGCGGCTATGCCAGCGCCTTGGAATGGTTCGACCGTGAAATTGGAAAGATTCTGAATAAGCTGCGCCCTGGTGATATGATGTTGCTGACCGCTGATCACGGCAATGATCCCAGTTGGATCGGCACCGACCACACGCGCGAACAGGTGCCCGTTTTGATCGCGGAGCAAGGCACGGGCCAAATCGGGGCCGTCGATTTTGCCGATGTCGCCGCAAGTATCGCACACCATCTGAACATTCCGGCACAAGGACCGGGGAAGAGTTTTCTATGACCGTCGCAGACCTACCCAAAATCGAGTTGCACCTGCACCATGAAGGTGCAGCGCCGCCTGATTTCATCCGCCAGCTAGCGCATGAAAAGCGTATAGACCTGAGCGGAATTTTCAAACCGGACGGAAGTTATGACTTCCGCGACTTCGCCCACTTTCTCAGTGTCTACGAGGCCGCCTGCGAAGTACTTAAATCGCCCGAGGATTTCCGTCGCCTGACTTTGGCCATTCTAGAGGAAAGCGCTGCGAATGGGGTGGTCTACTCGGAAACCTTCCTCAGTCCAGATTTCTGCGGCGGCGGGGATGTGCACGCCTGGCGTGACTATCTGAACGCCATTCAGGACGCGGCGGACGAAGCCGAGCGCAAGTTCGATATCACTTTGCGCGGCGTTGTCACGTGCGTCCGGCATTTCGGACCCGAACAGGCGAAACAAAGCGCCTATTGCGCAGCAGAAACCGCCGGTGACTGGATCACTGGGTTTGGAATGGGCGGCAATGAGGGCGTCGGGACGCAGGGCGACTACAAATGGGCCTTTGACTGCGCCCGCGAAGCTGGGCTGCGCCTGACCACCCATGCCGGAGAATTCGGCGGCCCCGAAAGCGTACGCGATGCTGTTCGAGACCTCGGTGTCGAACGGGTTGGCCACGGCGTGCGGGCCATTGAGGACGACGATCTGATCCGGGAACTTGTTGACCGCGAAGTCACGCTTGAAGTCTGCCCCGGTTCCAACGTGGTTCTGGGCCTGTTCCCAGATTTTGCGGCACATCCGATTGCCCGGTTGCGCGATCAGGGTGTAAACGTCACAGTTTCCACCGACGATCCGCCGTTTTTCCATACCACCATGCGGCGCGAATATGAGATGCTGCATCAGGCCTTTGGCTGGGACGCCGAGGATTTTGCGGCCCTGAACGACATAGCCCTGAACGCGGCCTTCTGCGATGATGACACCCGCGAACGGGTGAAGAAAAGACTGGAGAGAACATGAGCGAACACCTGACCGTCGTTGACCACCCGCTGGTGCAGCACAAACTGACGCTCATGCGGGACAAGGGCACCTCGACCGCCGTGTTCCGCCAGCTGTTGCGCGAGATCACCCTGCTGTTGGCCTATGAGGTCACGCGCGAACTCAAGCTGACCACCCGCCACATTGAAACACCAATGGAGGAAATGGACGCCCCCATTCTGGCGGGTAAAAAACTGGCTCTGGTGTCGATCCTGCGTGCCGGAAACGGAATGTTGGACGGGGTGCTGGAACTGGTCCCCTCGGCCCGTGTCGGGTTTGTCGGGCTGTACCGCGACGAAGAAACCCTGAAGCCTGTGCAATACTACTTCAAAGCGCCTGAAGGTCTGAAGGATCGGCTGGTCATCGCGGTTGATCCGATGCTGGCAACCGGCAACAGCTCGGCTGCGGCGATTGATTTGCTGAAAGAAGCCGGGGCGACCGATATCCGTTTCCTCTGCCTGCTGGCCGCGCCCGAAGGCGTCGCCCGCATGAAAGAGGCGCATCCTGACGTGAACATCGTCACGGCGTCGCTGGATCGCGAGTTGAACTCGAAAGGGTATATCATGCCTGGGTTGGGCGATGCTGGCGACCGGATGTTCGGCACCAAGTAACCGGCTTACTCGCCACAGATATTCTGCAGCCGGACCCAATCGCGGTCCGGCAGCACTTGTGATAGAGGGCGCCCGGCCATCGGGTCCGCCTCGATCAGGCCCAGAGTGTCTTCCCCCGTGACATCCACAGCATAGGCATATGGCGTTGAAGGCAGCGCCGCCTGGGCGAATACCTCTAGCAAAGCTTGATCGGACAAAGTTGGGCGCGGTTCTGACAAGACCTGTTCGGTATAAGCGTCAACGATTTCCGGCGTCAGCTCTCCGGTTGTCAGCAGGCGGAACGCCGTGGTTGGGCCAGTTCGATCCAGCACCTCGTCCAATGGGTCTTGTGCGGTGGCTCGCGCGCGTTCGGCGATGATGTAACCGGCAGCGATGGATGGGTCCTCGTGATCTTCGACCAATGAGCGGTTCAGCAGAATGATCCCACCAGGCAGGCCGAGGCTTGTTTGTACCCCCGCGGGCAGAATAACGACCTCTCGCACGCCGGTTCGGGCTGCCAGTTGGTCCAACGCAGCCTGCGCATCCTCTGAGGTGCACGAGACACCAGAAACCCGTTCAATCCGGTGCAGGATCGCATCCCCGATATCGTATCGCTTAATCTCGGGGACAACAGAAACGACGTGGTTTTGCAGCGCGGCTGGAACCCAAAGCAGCAATAATGCGGCAACTGCAGCAATCACACCCGCAACACTAAGCCAACGCAACCGTCCGGGATGCGGGCGCGACCGATCAATTGCCTTTTGCAAACGGTCGATCGCCGCGATCATCGTGGTCTCTGTTTCTTCCAGCTCCAGCGTTTCGTCGGGGTCGCCGTCCGGGTTGAAGATGGCTGGATAGCTTCCGGGATTCTGCCGCTCCAAAGCTGCCAGCGACCAGTGCGTCAGTGCCCGGTCGTTGAAATCAGAAATCGTCAGCGTTGCTTCGCCAATCGACACCACAACCTCGCGCCGCTGCACGTCGGGCGAGGGGCGCCACAGACCGGTGGCTTCGATCCGTTGGTACTGTTTCAGAGCCGTCATCAAGGTGAGGTTTGCTCGTTATTATTTTGCCCCAGCTTAACATGGTAAATTCAAAGGGCGCAAACCAGTTGCGCCATCTGCGATAAATGTGCTGGATACAACGACACGTGCAGGGTTGTCCTGTCGTGCCCCACCATTTTACCGAGGCGAAAGATGCAGGCGGACACTCAGACCTCACCGATACTGGCATCGGTGCTGATGATCAGCGCCATGGCGATCATCGGGGTGATCGACAATGTGGTGATCCTGTTGGCGGAAACGGTTGGCCTGTGGCAATTCCACCTGAGCCGCGCGTTGCTAATGTTGCCGCTGATCTTCGGTCTATCGCTATTGGGGCTGGGCAGAATGCGCCCGAAACGATTTGGCCCGGTGATTCTGCGCAGCATACTGATCACCCTGGCCATGTTGTTCTATTTCGCATCGCTTGCGGTCATGCCGATTGCGCAGGCGCTGGCCGGGTTGTTCACATCGCCGATTTTTGTCCTTTTGATCTCGGCCCTGGCAATGAAGCAGCGGATTGGCCCTTGGCGTATTGTTGCGGTTCTACTGGGGTTTGCGGGAATTCTGTGCGTGCTGCAGCTTGACCCCTACGATTTCGATACTCGCAGCCTGTTGCCGGTCGCCGGGGGTCTGTTCTACGCGCTGAGTGCCGTTATCACGCGCAGCCATTGTTCCGGTGAAAGCACCGTGGCGCTGCTGGCTGCGATGATCATCACGCTGGGATCGGCCGGGGCGATTGGCCTTCTGGTACTTGAGCTGTTTCCGGTGGCCGCGCCGGATGGTCCCGACGGCTTCGCCGCGCGGGGTTGGGTCTGGCAGATGCAACCTGCATTGCCGTGGATCGCAATACAGGCGGTTGGTTCCACGATTGCCGTCTTCATGTTGATCAAGGCCTATCAGGTGGGCGAGCCGTCCTATGTCGCGGTCTTTGAGTACTCGGTCATGATTTTTGGTCCGCTCTTTGCCTTTGCGGCTTTCGGGCAGGCGATCGGGCCGATGCAGATTGGCGGGATTGGCTTGATTGCAATCGCAGGTACCCTGTTGGGATGGCGAGCAGGGCGCGAGGCTGCCCGGCCAGAACCGGTTTAGCCTTATCCTGAGGCCAGCCATTTGTTTTGGGTGGGCAATCGGGGATCATTCAGACCGGATACCGATGGGTGTAACACGACCTGCCCGATTTCAGCCGACGGGCTCAGACAGATTCGGCGGCACGGATGACCGCTGGTGTAAATTATAGTTTCCAAAAATCTGCCAATTTTTACCAATTGCGCAGTGTTGTTTAAAGAATTGTTGTTTTTCACGGCTTTAAGAGCGCAAATTGGGCGGCAATGTGTCTGAATTAAGTCGCCCATGGTTAAGTCGTGCTAGTCGTTATGAGTAGTTGTTTTTGTGTCAGAAATGGGTGCGACACGTGTTAAATGTACAGAGTGTTTTGAGTTATGAGGCCGTTCCGAACCGGGAAGTGCAGGACAATCCTGCGATTTCGCTGAACGCGCGTCGGGGTGGTTTTGTCCACGGAACTAAGATTGCGACGGATCGCGGTTGGCAGCCTGTTGAAGGACTGCAAGCAGGCGATCTGATCCGCACGATGGACAACGGGTTCAGGGCAGTCTCGCGGGTTGCGACGGATTGCATAGCAATCGCTGCCAGCGAGTCCAGGTCGGAAAACTTACCTGTCCGTGTGCCATCGAACACTTTGTATAACGGCGATCCGGTCTGGTTGATGCCAGAGCAGGGCGTGGCGTTGGACAACACCAAGCTGAGCCAGGGTCCGATCACGCTGCCGATCAGCATGCCTGTGGTGCCTGCGCGGGTTCTCAGTGGAACGTTTCGACTTTCGTCCAGCGCGCCCTCATTGCTGTTTGAGGTTTGTTCGTTGTTCTTTGAGCAAGACGAAGTGATCTATATCGAGGGTGGTTTGCGCGCCTTTTGTCCTGCGGGCCGCTTTGGGTCGAACAGCCGGCCCGCGAACGCCTCATACAAGGTGGTCGATGCTGATCGGACCGAAGACCTGATCGACATGGTCGCGCATAGCAGGGACATTGCTGTTCTTGCGAATTCACTGGGCGCATTACCGGCTCCGATCATGCAGAACCCGATTTTTCCAGCGCGGCCTGTCATGGGTGCGCGACGTCCTGGTCGGCCGGGGCGGCCTGCACCGATATTCTAATTATTTTAAGCTATTGATTAATGAATGACGCTGGCGCGGTAACCCGCACCAGCGTCTATTTTTTTAGGCAGCTTTTGCTTCGGGGTCAAAGCGGCCATAGAAGCTTTGGCCTTTCTCAGCCATCTCACGCAGCAGCGGCGGGCAGGCGAAGCGTTCGCCATACTGCGCAGCCAACTGGTCGCAACGCTCGGCGGCATAGGGCGTGCCGATGATGTCCAGCCAGCTGAGCGGACCACCCGACCATGGTGCAAAGCCCCAACCAAGGATCGCGCCCACGTCGCCCTCGCGGATGTCCTCCAGAACGCCTTCTTCCAGCGCGCGGACCGCTTCCAGAACCTGTGCGAACATCAGACGTTCCTGAACTTCGATCAGATCAGGCTGGTCCTCGGCATGCGGGTATTTCTCCTGCAGACCCTTCCAGTACTCGGTGCGCTTGCCCTTTTCGTCATAGTCGAAGAAACCTGCGTTTGCCTTGCGTCCCAGACGACCCTCTTCCTCCATCCAGAAGATCAGATCATCGCCGGGGTTATCCGGATAGGCATTACCCATCGCGGCTTTGGTCGCACGAGCAATTTTGGCCCCCAGATCAATCGAGGTCTCATCGTTCAGCTGGATCGGCCCAACGGGGAAGCCCAACTGACGCGCGGCGTTGTCGATCAATACTGGGCTGACGCCCTCGGTGATCATGCGCAGACCTTCGTTGATATAGGGAATGATGCAACGGTTGGCGTAAAAGAAGCGCGCATCGTTGACCACGATCGGCGTCTTGCGGATCTGGCGGACATAGTCCAGCGCCTTGGCCACCGCGCGATCACCGGTTTCCTTGCCCTTGATAATCTCGACCAAGAACATTTTCTCGACCGGCGAAAAGAAGTGGATGCCGATGAACTGATCCGGGCGCACGGATGCTTTGGCCAGATCGGTGATCGGCAGGGTCGACGTGTTCGAGGCAAAGATGCAATCCTCGGGGATGATCGCCTCGACCTTCTTGGTCATCTCGGCCTTGACGCCCACGTCTTCGAAGACGGCTTCGATGATCAGATCGCATCCTTTGAGGTTGTCCAGATCCGGGGTCGCGGTGATGCGGGCCAGCATGGCCTCTTTCTTCTCAGCCGTGACTTTGCCGCGCTTCAGGCCCTTGTCGAGATAGCTCTCGGTATAGGCTTTGCCTTTGTCCGCAGCTTCCTGGTCGCGGTCCACGAGAACCACTTCCATCCCGGCCTGGGCCGACACCAGCGCGATACCGGCACCCATCATGCCTGCGCCCAGTACGCCGATCTTCTTGACCGACTGATCGGGAACACCGGCAGGACGCACGGCACCTTTTTCCAACGCTTCCTTGTTCAGGAACAGCGACCGGATCATCGCACCCGAAGAGGGGTTCATCAGGACAGAGGTGAACCAACGCGCCTCGATCTTCAGGGCGGTGTCGAAATCGACCAGCGCACCTTCGTAAACCGCGCTCAGCAGAGCCTTGGCCGCAGGGAAGGCGCCTTGGGTCTTGCCGTTTACCATCGCCGATGCACCAACGAAGTTCATGAAACCAGCAGGGTGGTAAGGCGCGCCGCCGGGCATCTTATAGCCCTTCGCATCCCACGGTTTGATGATGTCTGCGTCCTTGGCGTTCAGCACCCATTCCTTGGCTGCGGCCTTCGGGTCGGCTGCGACCTCGTCAATATAACCCGCGCCCTTGGCTTTCTTGACGTCCAGCATTTTGCCTTCCAGCAGCAGCGGAGCCGCCGCAATCGCGCCAACCTTGCGGACCATCCGGGTGGTGCCACCCGCGCCGGGGAAGATGCCGACCATGATCTCGGGCAGGCCATATTTGGCCTTGGGGTTTTCGGCCGCAAAGATGCGATGCGTGGACAGCGGCAGTTCCATGCCAATGCCTGCGGCAGTGCCAGGCAGAACGGTGGCAATCGGCTTGCCGCCCTTCTTGGTCTTGGGGTCCATGCCCGCCATCTCGATCTTGCGCAGCAGTGCGTGCATCTGCATTGTGCCCTCGAACAAGCCTTTTGCCGGGTTGTCGCCCGCCTGTTCCTTCATCACTGCCAACAGGTTCAGGTCCATGCCACCAGCGAAGGACCCTTCCTTACCCGAGGTGATGATGATGCCTTTGACGTCGTCGTCAGCCAGCGCCTGATCGACCAGATCGCTCAGCTGTGCCAGCCCGTCAAAGGACATCACGTTCATGGTTTTCCCGGGCACATCCCAGGTGATTGTGGCGACGCCGTCTGCGTCTTTGCTCAGAGTGAAATCAGTCATTGTCATCTCCAATCTGGTCAGCCGTCAACGGGCTGCCATCCTTGCGGGTGAAGGAGAATCCGTTCTCATCATCCTTCACCATCATGTCTATGTCGCTGTAATAGCCGGTCTCGGTCGGGGTCCGTGTGCCCACCACCAGAAAGGTTGCGGGCGCATCGGTTTTGTTCACAAGGTGGTGGCCGTTGGCCTCACCTGCGGGCCAAGCGGCGCAGTCGCCGGGCTGCATCTCATGCTCACCATCGTCATCGATCAGCACGCAGGTGCCGCTGAGCATGATGGCAAATTCGTCCTGCTCCATATGGTAATGGCGCAGTGAAGACATGCCCTGCGGTTCCAACCGCACGACGTTGACCCCGTATTGGGACAGCCCGCCTGAATCGCCCACACGCTGAACGAAACGACCTGCGGTCGCTTCAGCCAGCTTGCCGGGATAGGCCGAGCCGCCCTTGAACGGAATCTGAGAGAGATCCAGCTTGGGCATCAGACCCGCTCGATAATGGTTGCTGCACCCATGCCGGATGCAATGCAGAGCGTCGCCAGACCGGTTTCCTTGTCCTGACGCTCCAACTCATCCAGCAACGTGCCGATGATCATCGCGCCCGTTGCGCCCAGCGGGTGACCCATCGCAATCGAGCCGCCGTTCACGTTGACCAACGCCGGGTCGACGTCGAACGCCTGCTGGAAGCGCAGCACGACCGAGGCGAAGGCTTCGTTGACTTCGAACAGGTCCAGATCGCCGATCTTCATGCCATTGTCGGCCAGGATCTTCTCGGTCACAGGAACCGGACCGGTCAACATGATGGTCGGGTCAGTTCCGATCTTGGCGGTTGCCTTGATGCGGGCGCGGGGCTTGAGGCCGTATTTCTCGCCGAATTCCTTGTTGCCGATCAGAACAGCCGCCGCACCATCCACAATGCCCGAGCTGTTGCCCGCGTGGTGGATGTGGTTGATCTTTTCCAGATGCGGGTATTTCAGCATGGCCACCTTGTCGAAGCCGGGCATCTGTTCGCCCATCATCTGGAAGGCCGGGTTCAGGCCACCAAGGCTTTGCATGTCAGTGCCGGGGCGCATGTATTCGTCGCGGTCCAGAATGGTCAGGCCGTTCTGATCCTTGATGGTGATAACCGATTTATCAAAACGGTTGTCTGCCCATGCTTCCGCGGCTCGGCGCTGCGATTCCATCGCCAACGCGTCGGCGTCGTCACGGCTAAAGCCATATTCGGTCGCGATAATGTCGGCCGAGATACCCTGCGGCACGAAGTAGGTCTCCATCGCCAGCGAAGGGTCAACCGCGATCGCTGCACCGTCGCTGCCCATTGCCACACGGCCCATCATTTCGACGCCACCTGCGATGTAAGCCTCACCTGCGCCGCCTTTGACCTGGTTCGCCGCGAGGTTCACAGCTTCCATGCCGGAAGCGCAGAAACGGTTGATCGCCAGACCGGGGATCGACTGATCCAGATCAGAGGCCAGAACCGCCGAGCGTGCCAGACAGCCGCCTTGTTCCATCACTTGCGTGACGTTGCCCCAGATCACGTCTTCTACGGCGTGGCCTTCGAGGTTGTTACGCTCTTTCATCGCGTTCAGGGTCAGGGCGGACAGGCGCACCGAGGTTACCTCGTGCAGGCTGCCATCCTTGCGGCCCTTGCCGCGCGGGGTGCGCAGGGCGTCATAAATATAAGCTTCGGTCATGGGTCTTCTCCTCAAGCTCGATCCGACGGGTTGCCGGGCATCAGGTCATAGGGGTGTTTCCAGCCAGGCTGCTCGGACAAGCGAGACAGCCAGGCGTCGATATGGGGCCAGTCGACGCGGTCAAAGCCGAATGGTTCGGGATAATACAGATAGCTGCAGCAGCTGAGATCGGCATTCGTGAC
Source organism: Ruegeria sp. CDSB013 (assembly GCF_059611165.1). Classification (NCBI taxonomy): domain Bacteria; kingdom Pseudomonadati; phylum Pseudomonadota; class Alphaproteobacteria; order Rhodobacterales; family Roseobacteraceae; genus Ruegeria; species Ruegeria sp. CDSB013. Next base: position 157,269 of record NZ_JBXWPA010000008.1, read on the forward strand.
ATCGTCGCCAACAATCCAGTCGCGGCCGTTCAGATGATCGTTCAACACTTGGTAAGCGGCCTTCAGGCGCCCTTGATTGAAAGCGATCACATCGGGATTGCGGTGCTGTTCCGGGAGGAAATTGATCAGGAAGCGGGTCAGGCCGGCCATCGAGCTGAGTTTGTGATTATCCCACAGCACCCAGCGCAGAACATCGTAATTCTCTTCCCGGTTCTTGCCGCCGAACTTACCTGACTTCTCAGTCACATAGGTCTGAATGGCGCCAGACTGGCTTGTGCGGAAATCACCGTCGATCAGGACAGGTGCTTCGCCCATTTCATTCACTTCGGCGCGAAACTCGGGCGTGCGAGTTACACCTTTGAAAAAGTCGACAAAGACCGGTTCCCACTCCAGCCCGGACATTTCTAGCGCCAGCGCAGCCTTATAACTGTTTCCGCTTTCTCCGAAGCAATGAAGCATGATTGTCATGTGATCGCCCCTCCCAAGGCGCATGGTGCGAAGTCGAATTTCGCGTATTTCGAGAAAGACGAACCATAAGGCTAAGCGCCATTGGGGTTTGGCTTTCTGAAAACACGCCCACCTGAGTGAAGGTGGCTGTAACGTTTAACGCTTGCGGTCATCCAACTCGGAATTGAAAATACGCAGGCGGTGGGTCAGGTTGTCCTCGTTGATCACGCTGTTGAAATTCTCGAACAGAAACGACAGCGCCTCTCCTTCGTCCAATCCAGCATCACGCGCGAACGCCTTGAGCTTGCGATACCCGTCTTCGGTCATTGCTACGGGAAAGCGGCGGGTTAGTCGAAAACGCTTTGGCATATGGTTCCTCCGGTAAGCAGGGTCCGGGCACTGTCACCCGGACCCAGACTGAGATCAGAAGCTCGCCGCGTCCAGAGCCATGACCGTGTCCGCGCCCGTCTGGATGCGTGCCAGATGCATGCCTGTAGCAGGCAGGCGGCGGGCCATGTAGAAACGGCCGGTGTTGATCTTGGTCTCGTAGAACTCTTTGTCCGACGCACCACCGTCCAGCGCTTCTTGCGCGGCTTTGGCCATCTGCGCCCACATCAGGCCCAGGCAGACATGGCCGAACATGTGCATGAAATCATAAGAACCGGACAGAGCGTTGTTCGGGTTCTTCATGCCTTCCTGCATGAAGTACATGCCAGCGGCCTGCAGGTCTTTGGACGCAGCCTTCAGCGGTTCGATGAAGGCCTTGTCATAGGCTTCGTCTTTACCAGCGTTGTCTTTGCAGAAGGTCTTGACCATGTCGAAGAACGCCATGACGTGCTTGCCGCCGTCTTGCGCCAGCTTACGACCGACAAGGTCCAACGCCTGAACGCCGTTGGCGCCTTCGTAGATCATCGCAATGCGTGCGTCGCGGGTGTATTGCGACATGCCCCATTCTTCGATGTAGCCATGGCCGCCATAGACCTGCTGTGCCTGAACGGTCATGTCATAGCCCTGATCGGTCAGGAAGCCTTTGATAACCGGTGTCAGCAGCGAGATCAGCCCGTCCGCATCTTTGTCGTTTGACCGGTGTGCTTTGTCGATCATGGTCGCGCCCCACAGGATGAACGCACGCGCACCTTCGGTGAAGCTTTTCTGATCCATCAGGTTGCGGCGGATGTCCGGGTGCACGATCAGCGGATCAGCTGGCCCGTCCGGGTTCTTAACACCGGTCACGTCACGGCCCTGCAGGCGGTCTTTGGCGTATTCGACGGCATTCTGGTACGCGGCCTCTGCCTGAGACAGACCTTGCATGCCTACACCCAGACGCGCTTCGTTCATCATGGTGAACATGGCACGCATGCCTTTGTGCTCTTCGCCCAGCAGCCAGCCTGTGGCTTCGTCATAGTTCATGACGCAGGTCGAGTTGCCGTGGATACCCATCTTCTCTTCGATCTTGCCGACCGAGACACCGTTACGCTCGCCCGGCGTACCATCTTCATTGACGATGAACTTGGGCACGATGAACAGGGAGACGCCCTTGATGCCTTCGGGGCCGCCGGGGATCTTGGCCAACACCAGGTGGATGATGTTGTCAGCCATGTCGTGATCGCCGGACGAGATAAATATCTTTTGGCCCGAAATCTTATAGCTGCCATCGCTCTGCGGTTCTGCTTTGGTGCGCATCAGGCCCAGATCGGTGCCGCAATGCGGTTCCGTCAGGTTCATGGTGCCGGTCCACTCGCAGCTGACCATATTGGGCAGGTATTTGTCTTTCTGTTCGTCGGTTCCGTGCGCCAGGATCGCTGACGCCGCGCCGTGCGTCAGGCCCTGATACATCACGAATGCCTGGTTCGCAGCCGAGAACATCTCGCCAACGGCGGTGCCCAGGACGTATGGCATGTTCTGACCGCCATACTCTTCCGGCATGTCGAGGCCAGTCCAGCCACCTTCTTTCATCTGCTCAAAAGCGTCTTTGAACCCGGTGGGCGTGTATACGATACCGTTTTCCAATCGGCATCCTTCGGTGTCCCCAACCACGTTCAGCGGGTGCAGAACATTGGTGGCCACTTTGCCTGCTTCTTCCAGAACGGCGCCTGTGAATTCGGCTTCAAGCTCGTTGTACCCCGGAACGTCGGAGTCCGAGATTTTCAGTACATCGTGCAGAATGAACTGCGTATCTTTGGTTGGCGCGTTGTAGACGGGCATGTGAAGCTCCCTTTAATTCATATGTCCGGGTGGTAGGCAGGCGAGGGGGTTACTCGGCAGCCTTTTTGTCTTGTTTGACCGAGGCGATGACTTTCTCGCCCCAGCGCAACTGTTCTTTCAGATCGTCGATCGCCTGGGTCAGTTCCTCACGGCGCGCTTCCATATCTTCCAGGCGCTCGCACGCAATTTCATAGGTGCGTGATATCTGAGTCATCTGTTGGTCGCCGACATGGTAAAGGTCCAGAAGCTGGCGTATTTCTTCAAGGCTGAACCCAAAGCGCTTGCCGCGCAGGATGAGTTTCAGGCGGGCACGATCACTTTTGGTGAACAGCCGTTTCTGACCTTCACGGATCGGAAACAAAAGCTCTTTGGCCTCGTAAAACCGCAACGTGCGGGGCGTGACATCATATGTCTCGCACATTTCTCGGATGGTCATCAGATCTTCGGTCATGGTTTCAGCACTCTCGTCACTGGCGTCAATGAAAGTCAGTTGCGCAGTCGATGCGCACGTTACAACACGTAGATGACGTTCACGTAATGTGAACGCTGCGTCACAAAATAAGTTTACGTAACTTCCACACGCGTCAAGTCGCGGATTTCCGACTTTTTCGAATTTAACGTAACGGAATTTGGGGGTTCAAAAACCAAAAGAGCGACCCGGCACGCCCTAAGGCATGGACGAACTTAGCGAGAGTCGTTTCTTTTTCTGGAGCGCCATGGCGCGTCGACGGAATCACTCGAGCGATTTGGCCGTCTGGTCGCGCATCTCGGTCAGGGCATCAATCGCCTCGTCCAGTTGCTGCCGTTGCTGGTTCAGTTCGACGATCTGCTTGTCCGCGACGTCGACAAAAGCGCGCATCTGGACCTCGTTGCCCTCATTTTCATAGATCAGCAGCCACTGGCGGATATCTTCCAGCGAAAATCCATACTTGCGGCCACGCAGGATCAAAGTCATGCGCGCGCATTCTCGCGGACCATAAAAACGCGATCTGCCTTCCCGGTCAGGTTGCAGCAATTCAATGTATTCATAGTAGCGCAGGGTACGTGGAGTCACATCGTACTCGGCGCACATCTCTTTGAATGACAAACGGTTGTCGGACATTCCTGATCTCCTCTGGCGCAGCCTATGTTCTGTCAGCCGCAAGCGCAACCGGCGGGCTTGCTCTTTTGGCGGACACGGGCTCATAAAGGGATGAACCAAGAGAACGGATTCAAGTACATGGTCGACAAAGCCGCAATTGCGCGCCAATTCATCGAGGCGATCCCGCATGCAAAAGCGTTGGGTCTGAAGCTGACCTCAATCGGAAATGGTGAAGCGGGTATTACAATGCCGTACAGCAAAGAGCTTGTTGGCGATCCGCGCACCGGGGTGATTCATGGCGGCGCTGTTTTTGCCGCATTGGACACCTGTTGTGGTGCCGCCGTCATGAGCCATCCGTCGGCTCCCGGCGGTACGGCGACGATTGACCTGAGGATCGACTACATGCGGGCGGCAACACCGGGACAGACGATAACGACCCAGGCGACATGCTACCACATCACACGGAACGTCGCCTTTGTGCGCGCGACGGCGATGGACGAAGACGAAGGTCTTCCGGTGGCCACAGCGGCAGGGTCATTCACGGTGGAGGGTTTGTAATGGCGCGTACTCGCCCCGAACCCGTCCAGGTCGTAAAACAACGCCGGGATGCGGCGCTGAACGCTATAGTCGAAGGTGTGCCCTACATCCGGTTCCTCGACATCGGCTTTGATCGCCGCGGTGATGAACTGACTGGCGTGTTGAACTTCGACCAGAAACTGATCGGCAACCCGTTACTGCCCGCATTGCATGGCGGCGTCACGGCGGCGTTTCTAGAAGTCACGGCTGTCATCACGCTGAGTTGGGAGTTCTTGCTGCCCAAGATCGAAAGCGGGGAACTGAATGCCAGTGATATCGCCAACTGTGAAACGGTACGTTTCCCAAAGACCGTCGATTTCACCGTCGACTATCTGCGGTCAGGCCTGCCGCGTGATGCCTATGCGCGCGCATTCATCAGCCGGGCCGGGCGTCGCTATGCCTCTGTCAGGGTCGAGGCCTGGCAAGACAATCACGCGAAGCTCTTTGCACAGGCTTCCGGGCATTTCCTGATGCCACAGCCCACTACTGACGGAAAATAGAACGCTATGCAGGACGCTTCGGCACCCATTACGCATAAGCGGGTGCTCCGGATTGCAGCGCCGATCGTATTGTCCAATGCGACGGTGCCTATACTGGGGGCGGTGGACACTGGTGTTGTGGGGCAGTTGGGGCAGGCGGCCCCGATAGGCGCTGTCGGCATGGGTGCCGTTATTCTGGCCACCATCTACTGGGTGTTCGGGTTCCTACGTATGGGGACAACCGGTCTTGCTGCCCAGGCACGTGGTGCAGGGGACACGGCGGAAACCGGAGCCTTGCTGATGCGCGGGCTGTTGCTGGGCGGCGCGGCGGGTCTGTTCTTTATACTGACGCAGGTCTGGTTGTTCTGGGGGGCGTTCGCCCTGTCTCCAGCCAGTCCAGAGGTTGAATCTCTGACCCGCGCCTATCTGGAGATCCGTATCTGGGGGGCTCCGGCTACGATCGCGCTTTTTGCCGTGACAGGTTGGCTGATCGCGGTAGAGCGCACCAAGGGTGTGTTCGTTTTGCAGATCTGGATGAACGGGCTGAACATCGTTCTGGATCTTTGGTTTGTTCTTGGCCTTGGCTGGGGCGTCGAAGGTGTCGCGATCGCGACGCTGATCGCCGAATGGACCGGGCTGGCGCTGGGTTTCTGGTTGTGCCGCGACGCGTTTGCAGGAAATCAATGGCGCGACTGGCCCAGGATCTTTGACCCTGCGCGTCTGCGCCGAATGATGCAGGTGAACGGCGACATCATGGTGCGTTCGGTGCTTTTGACCGGTGCGTTTACCACTTTTTTGTTTGTTGGTTCCGATCTGGGGGACGTCAATCTGGCAGCAAATCAGGTGCTGCTGCAATTCCTTGAGATCACCGCCTTTGCCTTGGATGGTTTCGCCTTTTCCGCAGAGGCTCTGGTGGGCAGCGCGGTCGGGGCGAGAGACCGCGCTCAGGTCCGGCGCGCGTCGATCATGGCCTCGCAATGGGGTGTCGGAGGTGCGTTTGCCCTGGGGCTTGTGTTCTTTTTAACCGGACCATCCCTGATTGATCTGATGTCAACCTCACCGGAAGTACGGATTGCCGCGCGGGAGTTTCTGCTCTGGGCGGCCCTTGCGCCGGTGATCGGCGTAGCCAGCTGGATGTTCGACGGTATCTATATCGGGGCGACCTGGACCCGCGCCATGCGGCAGGCGATGATCCAGTCCGTCGCGATCTATGTAGTGGCCCTGTTCCTGCTGGTGCCGACGTTCGGCAACCATGGGCTTTGGGCCGCGCTGATGGTCCTGAACATCGTGCGCGGGGTCACGTTGGGATGGCGTTACCCTAAGCTGGAAGCGCAGATCGCCTAAAGCAGCGACAGCAGGTTTTCGGGCGGACGACCGATCGCGGCCTTATTGCTGGCCACGGCCAGAGGACGTTCGATCAGGATGGGGTTTTCCACCATCGCTTGAATCAAGTCATCGTCTGGTGTCGTTTTCGTCAGCCCCAGTTCTTTGAAGCGCTTTTCGCCCGTCCGTATCATCTCGATGGCCGGAACTCCCAATTGGGACAGCACTGCGCGCAACTCTTCGACTGACGGCGCATCCTCCAGATACTTCCGAATTTCGACCGTCGCACCGTTTTCTTCCAGCAATGCAAGTCCGGCGCGGGATTTCGAACAGCGCGGGTTGTGCCAATATTTGATCACAGCCAGTCCTCTCTTTTGCTGCCAACGGCCTGATCGACCGACGTGAAACCGTCCTGCTTCAGCAGGTCATCCAGACCTTGGGCAATCTCTGCTGCCAGCGAAATGCCGCCGTAGACCATAGCAGTATAGAACTGTACGGCTGATGCCCCGGCGCAAATCTTGGCGTATGCCTGCTTTGCTGACCCGATCCCGCCAACGCCGATCAGCGGGATTTTCCCGTCGGTCAGTTGGCTGAGCTGCGCCAGCACGTGGGTTGATTTCTGGAACACAGGTGCGCCGGACAGCCCGCCCGCTTGGCCCTTATGGGCACTTCGCAGGCCATCCCGTGACAGGGTGGTGTTGGTTGCAATCACTGCATCGACGCCGGTTTCGCGGGCCACTTTGGCGATGTCCTGCAATTCGGTCTCGGTCAGGTCGGGGGCAATCTTCAGAAAGATCGGCAGCGGACGGGGCAGAGCGTTGCGGGTTTCAATCACGCCGCTTAACAGGGCAGAAAGTGCCGCCTTGCCCTGCAGATCCCGCAGCTTTTCCGTATTCGGGGATGAGACATTGACCGTTGCAAAATCCAAATGCGCGGCGCAATGAGCCAGAACTTTTGCGAAATCACCTGCGCGGTCATCACTGTCCTTGTTGGCACCCAGGTTCAGGCCGATCACCGCGTCCTTTGGACGGTCAGCCAAACGGCGGGCCATGACCTCCATGCCTTCGTTATTGAAACCGAACCGGTTGATGGCGGCCATGTCTTCGGTCAGGCGGAACAGGCGGGGTTTTGGATTACCGGGCTGTGGGCGCGGCGTCACGGCGCCAACCTCAATAAACCCGAAACCGGCGCGGGACAGCGGCCTAAGTACCTCGCCGTTCTTATCAAACCCAGCGGCCAGTCCCACGGGGTTTGGCAAATCCAATCCCGCAAATTGAGTGCGCAGCCGAGGCGACGTCACTGGACCCGGCGCAGGAGCTAAACCGGCTTTTAGCGCCTTGATCGACAGGCTGTGTGCAGTCTCTGGATCCAAGCGGTGCAGGGCTGCCAGGCCCAGTTTTTCCGTCAGTTTCATCCGAATGCCTCTCCGACTTGGGCAGGGGCGCATCTTATTAGCCGAGAGGTCATGACCGCGGCTTGCCGGTGCACCACGGCTTTTTGATATGCAGGGTCCGTCACCATTTCCAAGAACGCGTTCGCAGACGGATAACGGGCGATGAACACAGCGTCCCAGTCTTCGTCCTGCGGGCCGATCAGCGTTGTTTCAAACTCGCCGCGCCATAGGATCGAGGCACCAAGGCGGGCAATGATCGGTGCTGTTTCCGAGCCGTAGTTGCGATAGGCCTGCGCGCCGGTCAGGCCGGCATCGGCAAGTTTGTGCCCTGCGGGATACGCAGCATCGGTACGAAACTTAACCAGGTTCAGCATTTCGATCGGGTGGTTCCGATCGAGGTCCTTGAAGGCCTCAAATTGGGCACGCTCCGGATCGACAAAATCGGTCATTTCATTTCCTTCGGAAATTGGTGAACCGTTCCATCAAAGGGGAGGGGGTGCGACCAAACGATATCGGTCATACGAATCTGCCGGTAGAGATGCGGGAACAACGCGTCACCGCGTGAGACTTCCCATTTCAGGTCGTCGCCCATCGCATCAACGTCACAAGCCAGCAGGGTCAAACCTTCGACACCGGCGAAATGTTTGGCGGCTGTTTCTGCGGCCTGTTCGGCGGTTGAGAAATGGACATATCCGTCAGTGACATCAATTGGCGCGCCATCCGATGCACCTTGCGCCTGTAACGTGGCCCATTCGTCGGCCCTAAAAATTTTGTAAATCAGCATGCGGTCGTGATGCACCGGGCCACGGGTAGAATCAAGCCGGATTTCCCCCTTTGACTCTCGGCGTCGCGCGTCGCAACATCTCCGCAATTAACAATAGGGAGTTAAACTATGCTCACCCGTCTTTTGACATCTGCCGCCGCGCTCAGCCTGACCGCAGGCATGGCATTTGCCGAGTACAAGCTGACGATTCTGCACACCAACGATTTCCACTCGCGTTTTGAGCCGATCAACAAATACGACAGCGGTTGCGGTGATGAAGACAACGCCGAAGGCAAGTGTTTCGGTGGTTCCGCACGCCTGGTCACTGCGGTCGAGGAGGCACGTGGCCGTGCCGAAAACTCGATTCTGGTTGATGGCGGAGACCAGTTTCAGGGATCGCTGTTCTATACTTATTACAAGGGCAAGGTCGCGGCCGAGTTTATGAACAAGCTGGGCTATAACGCGATGACAGTGGGTAACCACGAATTCGACGACGGCCCCGAGGTTCTGCGCGGCTTTATCGACTCGGTCGATTTCCCTGTTCTGATGTCCAATGCGGATATTGCGGACGAAGAGTTGCTGACCGACAAAATCAAGAAATCGACCGTGATCGAAGTTGGCGGCGAAAAGATCGGCCTGATCGGCCTGACACCAATCGACACTGACGAGCTTGCCTCGCCCGGTCCGAATATCTCGTTCTCGGACCCGGTGCCTGCGGTTCAGGCCGAGGTGGACAAGCTGACCGGTGAAGGGGTTAACAAGATCATCGTTCTCAGCCACTCGGGCTACGGTGTGGATCAGCGCGTTGCGCAGGAAACCACCGGAGTTGACGTGATCGTAGGTGGTCACTCGAACACATATCTGTCGAATACGTCGGACAAGGCCGCTGGCCCGTATCCGACCGTGGTCAACGGCGTTCAGATTGTTCAGGCCTATGCCTATGGCAAATTCCTGGGTGAGCTGAATGTGACCTTTGACGATGACGGCAACGTGGTCTCGGCTGCTGGTGAGCCGCTGATCATGGACAACTCAGTTACCGAGGATCAGGCCGCTCTGGATCGTATTGCCGAGCTGGCCGTGCCATTGGATGAAATCCGCAACAAGGTGGTTGCAAGCTCTGCCGATGCCATTGAAGGCGACCGCGCTGTTTGCCGCGTTCAGGAATGCCAGATGGGCAACCTTGTAGCCGACGCCATGCTGGCTCGGGTTGCGGATCAGGGCGTCAAGATTGCGATTGCCAACTCGGGCGGTCTGCGGGCTTCGATCGATCCGGGCGACGTGACCATGGGCGAAGTGCTGACCGTTCTGCCGTTCCAGAACACGCTGTCGACCTTTGAGATCAGCGGCCAGGGCGTCATCGATGCGCTGGAAAACGGCGTCAGCCAGGTGGAAGAGGTCAAAGGCCGCTTTCCGCAGGTTGCTGGCCTGACCTTCACTTGGGACCCGGCAGTCGCACCGAACGAAGGGCGTATCGCTGAGGTCATGGTTGCCGACGGAGACGGGTTTGTTCCCATCGATCCGGCCGCGACTTATCTGGTGGTCACCAACAACTATGTCCGCAATGGCGGCGACGGCTACAAGATGTTCTCGGGCGACGACAAGAACGCCTATGACTTTGGCCCTGATCTGGCCGATGTAACGGCAGAATACCTGGCCGAAAACGCGCCTTACACGCCCTATCTGGATGGCCGGATCAAGCAGAAGTAATCTTACTTCGACTAAGACCCCAAAAGGCCGCGTTTGACGCGGCCTTTTTTCATGCCCAAACCCGGGTTGCCAACGGCGGACGGCCTGGGCCATCTTGCAGACATGTGACATAAAATCCGGAGCTAAGGCGCATGTGTGGACGGTTTGCCGTCACACTTCCCAACGATGCAATGGCGCAGCTTTTTTCGGCGCGCCCGGCTAACACTTTGCCTGCGGTGCCGAATTTCAACGTCTGCCCGACCAATCAGGTGCATGTCGTGCGCGCCGGGGAAACTGGGCGCACGCTTGATCCGCTGCGCTGGGGGTTTTTGCCCCATTGGTACAAGGCGGAAAACGCAGGACCTCTGTTGATCAACGCGCGGGCGGAAACGCTTGCCGAAAAGCCCGCCTTTCGCGCTGCATGCCGGGAACGCCGCTGCCTGATCGCCGCGACGGGGTTCTATGAATGGACCAAGACAGAACAAGGCGACCGGTTGCCGTGGTACATTTTCCGTCAGGACAACGCACCGATTGCCTTTGCCGGTGTTTGGCAGGATTGGGGGCCTGAAGATGCGCGACAGGGCACCTGCGCCATCGTCACGACACTGGCCAACCGTCACCTCAGCGCAATCCATCACCGCATGCCTCTGATCTTGGAACCTGATGACTGGCCCCTTTGGCTGGGCGAGGCGGGCAAAGGGGCCGCGCGTCTGATGCGACCGGGGGCCGAAGATGTCCTCAGCTATCACCGCGTCGACCCGACCGTGAATTCGAACCGCGCCAGCGGGCCGGAATTGATTGAACCGATCGAAACTTAGCGCTGCCTTTTCATTCGCAGCCTTGCGGGATAGACCTCTGACATGGTTCTAAAATTCGACAGTTTGCCCGATCTTTACGCGCATGAATTCGACACGGTAATCGACGTGCGCAGCCCGGCGGAATTTGACGAAGACCACCTTCCCGGCGCCATCAGCCTGCCTGTTCTCGACAACGAGGAACGCGCCCGTGTCGGCACGATCTATGTTCAGGAAAGCCCATTTTTGGCGCGCAAACTGGGGGCCGCGCTGGTGTTTCGGAATGCGGCCAATCACATCGAGAACAGCCTGTCTCATCACGAAGGCGGGTGGCGGCCGCTGGTTTATTGCTGGCGTGGCGGGCAAAGATCAGGGTCATTCACCTGGATGCTGCAACAGATTGGCTGGCGAGCCGAAGTGGTCGAGGGTGGCTATCGCAGCTATCGCCGCTTGGTGAAGCGGTATCTTTATGATGACCCGCTGCCGCATCGTTTGATCGCGTTGGACGGCTATACCGGCACGGCTAAGACCGAATTGTTGGCGCATCTTGCCGTACGTGGCGTTCAGGTTCTGGATCTGGAAGGGTTGGCTAACCATCGCGGATCCTTGCTGGGTGAAATGCCCGGCGGCCAACCCAGCCAAAAGGGGTTCGAGTCTGCCCTGTCGTCTGCGCTGTGCCGTCTGGACATGTCGCGCCCCGTGGTAGTTGAAGCGGAGTCGTCCAAAATCGGGTCTCTGATCCTGCCGCCGACGCTTTGGGCGGCCTTGCGTCAAGCCCCTCGCATCCAAATAACAGCCTCCGTTCAGGCGCGTTCGGACTACTTGGTATCCGCCTATGATGACGTTCTGTCGGACTCTGACCGCCTGCGCGACCGCCTTTCCCCGCTGCGGTTTCACCGCGGGCATGACGTGGTGGACGGTTGGCTGGACATGATTGACGCTGGTGACAAACGCGCACTGACTCAGGCGTTGATCGAGCAGCATTATGATCCTGCATATAGTAAGTCCAGCCGCGTGCGCAGGTCAGACGTTATCGCGAATATCCATGCGTCGACGCTGGATCATGCTGGCTTGTCTGCAACAGCAGCGCAGATCGAAGCCATCCTGGATCAGGTTTGAACCCGAAGCCCCGGTGCATCGGTCATGTGCCCAATGATTACGGCAGGATATCCCGCTTCGCGCAAAGCTTCGCAGATTATCTGTCCTTGATCCGCTGGTACCGCGGCCAGTAAGCCTCCGGCAGTCTGAGGATCATACAGCAGGTCAGCTTTGCCGCCCGTCGGTAATTCGGGCGTAATCGCGCGATTGTCTTCGAATAAGGTTGACCGGATGCCCTGCGCGGCCAGTTCCCGCGCGCCATCCATTACCGGAACTGCCGCAAGATCCAGGGCGGCACCACAACCCGAGGCCTCGGTCATGCCCAGCAGGTGCCCCGCCAGACCAAATCCCGTTACATCGGTCATCGCATGTGCATCTGCCAGTACTTCCGAAGCCCGGCCTTGTGGCTGCACCATGTGTGCAACGCCCGCCGCAACCCATTCGCCCTTTGCTGCGCCCGCCATTTCTGCCGCCATCAGAACGCCGCTGCCCAATGGTTTGGTCAGGATCAAAGCATCGCCGGGTTTGGCGCCGGTCAGTGTGATCGGGTCGGCGTCGCACAGACCGGTCAGGGTGAACCCGATCGTCATCTCGTCACCCATCGAGCTGTGCCCGCCGACAATCTCGGCCCCGGCGTCACGGATGACGTCGCTGGCCGTGGTCATAATCTCGGCCATGGTGCGACGCTGAAGGGTTGGCGACATGCGGGGTAGGATGATCGTCGCCGTGGCGGCTTGTGGGCGGGCTCCCATAGCCCAGATATCCCCGAGCGCGTGAACCGCTGCAATGCGCGTCATCAATGCGGGATCGTCCACGAAGCTGCGCAAATGGTCCGAGGTCATGACCTGCCGAGCACCCCCGGTCTGCAACAGGGCGGCATCATCGCCGGGCAGTGGAGTCACGTCCGCACGAACAGGGGAAGGCAGATCGGCAAGCGCAGTATGCAGCGCACCGCGTCCGACCTTGGCACCACAGCCCCCGCACATGGGTTTGTCGCCCAAGGCTTCGGTTAAACCAGCCGCGTGATGGCGGGGCAACGCCGGAGGCTTCATCTGCGGCAAATTGCGAAACTTGTCCATAAAACTTTGATCGATGTGGTTTTTCCATTTCCACATCAACGGCCCGCTGAACGAGGTCCCCAGCCGTTCTCCCAATGCAGACTTGCCGCCTAGTGATATGAGCTTGAGGTAATCCTTTTGCGGCTCATACCGCCGCATGGCACCTGACCCCAAGGCGGCCCTTAGGTTTTGGAACAAAACGGGGGCCTCGCGGACTGCATAGACACCTGCTTTGGGGCGGGGATTTTCGCTCAGATGTACGCAGTCGCCCGCTGCAAAAATCGCAGTATCGCTGGACTGCAGGTGCCCGTCGACGCGGATGAAGCCGTCCTGAAGATCCAGCCCTGTATTCGTGATCCAGTCATAGGGTTTTGCACCGGCCGCACCAGTTACAAAGCTGGCCGCGAGTTGACGGCCATCCTGCAGTGCGACGTGATCCTTGGCGATGTGCGAAACAGATGCCTGTTCGACCACTTCGATACCCAGATCAGCCATTGCCTTGCGAATGGTCTGCGCGGATTTGGGATGAGTCGCCGTCAGGGCATGTGCGCTGTCAATCAGGGTCAGGTGCGCGGTGCGCCCCTTGGTGCGCAAGGCAAAGGCCATAGCCATGATAAGCTCGGCACCGGCCACCCCGCCGCCGATGACAGCGACCGAGGCTTCACCCGATCTTTCCAGATATTCTACCCATCTGGCAGCAAACGGGCCCAACGGTTTGGCCGGAACCGCATGCTGGGCAAAACCGGGCACGTCGGGCATGTCCGATGTAATACCCACATTGACTGAAGCCACGTCAAACGCCACCGGGGGACGGTCTGGCACATGAACCTCGCGCCGTTCTGGGTCGATGCCGGAAACCGCGCCCAGAATGATCCGCGCGCCGGCAAAGCGGGCTAGTCTGACCAGATCTATGTTCAGGTCTTGACGTGCGTAGTGCCCGGCGACAAAGCCCGGCAGCATCCCCGAATATGGCGCCGTGGGACCGGGGTTGATCACCGTCACCCGTGCGCCAGCCAAGGGGTTCATGCCCCACTTGCGCAGCAACAATGCATGGGTGTGACCGCCGCCGATTAGAACCAGATCGCGGGTTAGGGGCAGCGCTGGTTGGTGCATCAAACTCAGGACTTGCTGTGATCAGGGACGTCTTCGACCTGCTCAACAGCGTGCGTAGCCCAAAGTTCATCCTCGCCCGCATCTGGCAGATCGCTGGGCTTTTCATGGCGGTGAATGTGCCATTTGGCAATGAACAGGGCCGTGATCGGCGCGGTCAGGAACAAAAACAGTGTGATCAGAAGTTCGTGTAGCGACAGGTGCTGTTCGATCAGAACCGAGTGGCAGATCGATGCCAGCAGCACGCCACCCACACCCAGGGTCGTCGCCTTGGTGGGTGCGTGCAGGCGGGACATCGGGTCTTTCAGCTTGATCATGCCGTAGGACCCGACAAAACCGAAGATGCCTGAGACAACTAGGAAGAAGGCGATCAGAAGTTCTATGATGAAACTCATACCACCCTCACTCAATGATATTGCCACGCAGCATGAAGCGCGCGTAGGCAACCGTTGAGACAAAGCCCAGCATGGCAATGATCATGGCAGATTCGAAGAACACTTCTGTTCCCAGAGTCAGACCATATAGGATCAAAAGAGCGATCGTGTTGATGACCATCGTATCCAGCGCAAGAACGCGGGTGCCGACGCCGTCTGCGGTGATGATCCGCCAAAGGCACATCATAATGGCCGCGCCGAAGCAGGCGAATGCAAAGGCGATTGCAATGTCGATCATTCGAAAATCTCCTTCAGGCGACGCTCATAGCGGCTTTTGATCTGATCTCGCACGGCGTCAGGGTCGGGTGCATCCAGACAATGCACGAGCAGGTTATGCCCCTGCGCAGACAGATCGCTGCTGACGGTGCCGGGTGTCATGGTGATTGTACCTGCCAGCACCGTGATCGCCTCCGGGGTGCGCAATTCCAGCGGGACACAGATCCAGGCCGGCTGACGATCTGCGTCGCGTTTGAACAGGATAATCCGGGCGACAGTGACGTTGGCGACCACGATGTCCCACAGTACGACCAGGATGTATTCAGCAACCATAGGCCAGTTGCGCAGCTTTGGGCGATCAGGCCAGTATGGTTGGGTGATAAAGGGGATGATAATCCCCAGGATCAGGCCAAAGACCAGCGAATTCAGGGTCATGTTGTTGGCCAGCAGGACCCAAACGATGGTCAGCAGGAATGTCAGGTGCGGGTGCGGAAAAATCCGGTGCAGAAGTCTGATCATGCGTCGCCTCCCAATACGGCTGCGATGTAGTTTTCGGGTGTGAACAATTGTTCCGCCGTCTTGTTGGTATACTCCAGCGCAGGCCCGGCAAACACCGTCAGTAGAACAAGGCCTATTGCCATTGCGAACACGGCCGTGAAGGTCAGGGCGGGGTTCGGCTCGGGCGCAGGTACGGGCTGGGCTTCTTCTTCGTTCTCCGGATTCATTTCGGTGTTGTGCTGGGCATCATGGCTTTTCCAGAAGATCAATGAGCCTGCCCGGGCAAGACCCACGATTGTGACGAAGGAACCGATTAGGATTACGGCCCAGATAGCGTTTGCATCCGGGGCGTCGCGCGCGGCATCCAGAACCAGCAGTTTGCCGATAAAGCCCGACAGCGGTGGCATACCCGCCAGCGCAATGGCCCCCACGAAGAACAGGGCCGAGATCAGACCCGTTTGCGGCATCGGAGCTGTTGGGGCAATCACGCCGCCCCGACGCTCCATCACCAGATCGGCGACCAGGAACATAAGCGCGGTCGCCAGGGTTGAGTGATAGACATAGTACAACGCTGCTGCCGTCGCCGTCTCAGTGAACAGCGAGATCGCGATCAGCAAAGTTCCCATCGATGTGATGGCACAGAACGCCACCATACGCGCGATATGCTGTGTGCCCAGAATGCCGATGGCACCAACGGCCAGCGTCACCAAAGCGGCGGGTTGCAACCAAGCACCAACAAGCCCCTGCGTAGCCTCAACCTCCGGGCCGAAGCCCAGTGTGTACATCCGCAGAATCGAGTAGGCGCCAACCTTGGTCATGATCGCAAACAGGGCGGCTACTGGCATGGGCGCGCTGGCATAGCTCGCGGGTAGCCAGAAATGCAGCGGCAAGACGGCGGCCTTGATACAGAACACCAGCAGCAGCAAAACTGCACCAACCCGCAGCAGGGCGGTGTCATCCGCTGGCAATTCGGCCACCCGCACGGCCAAGTCGGCCATGTTCAACGTTCCGGTGACAGCATAAAGCGTGCCTAAAGCAAACAGGAACAGGGTCGACCCAAGCAGGTTATAGGCCACATATTGCACCCCGGCTTTCAGCCGAACTGCTCCGCCCCCATGCGTCATCAGGCCATAGGACGCGATCAGCAGAACTTCGAAGAAAACGAACAGGTTAAAGGCATCGCCGGTCAGAAATGCGCCGCAGGCGCCCATCAACTGAAAGTGGAATAGGGCATGGAAGTGTTTGCCCCTATCGTCCCAACCGGACGCGATCGCATAAAGAACGATCGGCAAAGCCAATAGTGCCGTCAGCAGCACCATCATGGCCGAAAGCCGGTCCAACACCAGAACGATGCCAAAGGGCGCGGGCCAGTTGCCCAGCTCATAGACCTGAATATCGCCGCCTGCCGCCTGTGCGGTGACGGTCAGAGCAATCCCCAACAGGGCCACCACACCAGCGACCGAAAAGATGCGTTGCAGGTCCAAGTGAAAGCGCAGGACCATGATAATGAACGGGGCCAGAATCGCGGGCAGGACGATTGGCGCAACGATCCAATGGTTCATGCGTCTTCTCCCGGCGCGTCAACGCTGTCATGGGCGTTCATGTCGATATGGTCATCCTTCGAGGACAAATAGGCGCTGAGCGCGATCATCACGATTACGGCGGTCATCCCGAACGAGATCACGATGGCCGTCAGCACCAAAGCCTGCGGCAGAGGATCGGTATAGGGTACCTCTTTGTATTTGTTCAAAACGGCAGGCGCGTCCAAAGCCAACCGGCCCGTTGCGAACAGGAACACGTTCACGGCGTAAGTCAGCAGAGACAGACCCAGAATGACAGGGAAGGTCCGGCGGCGCAGGATCAGGAATATCCCGGCAGCAGTCATGACGCCAACGGCAGAGGCTACGAGCGCTTCCATCAGACCTGCTCCTTGTTTTCTTCTTCTTGCGGCGGATTATCGCGCAATGGGTTGATATCCATTGGGAATTCCTGCGCCATACCCGGTTGCCACGCAAATCGGGACAGGCTGTCCAGCGCCAGCATCACCGCCCCCAGAACAGCCAGGAAAACGCCGGTGTCAAACAGGATGGCGGTGGCCCATTCGAATTCCTCCAGCGGTGGCCAGTGGATATAGCCAAAATCGCTGGTCAGGAACGGACGCTCGTTAAACCAAGCACCCAGCCCGGTGGCGGCAGCGATAAGCACACCCCAACCGATAGACCCGTGGTAGTAGAACCTCTGACGTTCGATGGCCCAGGTATAGCCGCTGGCCATGTATTGCATCAGGAAGGCAATGGCGACGACAAGACCCGCGATAAAGCCGCCCCCCGGCTGATTGTGGCCCCGGAAAAAGATGTAAGCCCCGACCATCAGCGCGATTGGCATCATCATCCGGGTGACGACCACCATCATCAACGGGTGCGAGTCTCCGGACTGCGGCCAATGCGGTTTCCGGTTCAGCAAGTAGCTGCGGACATTCGTGCCCAGCACCGACTCGGTCAGGGCAAAAATGATCAGCGCAGCGATGCCCAGAACGATGATTTCGCCGAAGGTATCAAAACCCCGGAAGTCCACGAGGATGACGTTGACAACATTGGTACCGCCACCACCTTTGTATGAATTCGCCAGATGGAATTCGGAAATTGTCGGAAAGGCAAAATCCCGCAGCAGCAGCGCATAGATCAGCGCGCCCGAACCAATGCCCGCCACGACTGAGATCGCTGCATCGCGCCACCGCCGTGCAGCGCTGCTGTCCCAAGGCGTATCCGTGGGTAGGAAGTTCAGTGACAGCAGCAGCAGGATCATCGTGACCACTTCGACCGAGATTTGTGTCAGTGCCAGATCCGGTGCAGACAAGTAGTTGAACGCCATCGAAACGATCAGGCCGACAACACCAATCAGAACCAGCGACAACAGGCGATTGCGGTGGAACCACATGATCGCGAGCGTCGCGCCGACAAGGCAGATCCAGCCGATCAGCGGAATGATCTGTATGGGCAAAGCCTCACGCGTTTCGGGGCCGATCGAACCGCTCGTATAAGCGTAGTAACCAAGACCAACCGTGAAGGCGATCATGATGATCGCATAGCGGCTGAGGACACCGTTGTGCAACGTATCAGTGATCACCTGGCTGATCTTTGTCAGCATCGCAATCACCGCGTCAAAGATCGCCTTGGCTTCGGGACGCGGCAGGGAGTTCCAGACTTTTTCTTCATGCTTGTGCAAGCTCAGCAGGAACAGGCCGCCCAGCGTCGCGACCACGGACATGTAAAGGGCAGGCGTGAAGCCGTGCCACAGTTTCAGTGAATAGTAGGGCAGTTTCTCGCCGCCGATGACCGCGCTGGATACCACCGCGACCAATGGCCCGACGATAGCCTTGGAATAGAGCCCGATCAGGACCACCAGAACCACGAGGAATGCTGGGGCCAGCCACAAACCAACTGGCGGGTCATGAGGATGCGCCGGATAGTCGTGCCGCTCGGGGCCCATGAACACATGGCTGACAAAACGGAAAGAATAGGCCGCCGAAAACAGCGCCGCCAGCAAAGCCAGCCCCGGTACAAGGTAGTGCGAGTTCAGCCAGGTTGTGTGGACGGTCTCCTCAAGCATCATTTCCTTTGACAGGAACCCGTTGAGAGGCGGAATCCCGGCCATAGACAGCGCAGCGATTGTGCCAATCGTAAAGGTGATAGGCATCAGATGGCGCAGTCCGCCCAGCCGCTTTATGTCACGGGTGCCGGTTTCGTGATCCACAATCCCGGCGGTCATGAACAAGGCCGCCTTGAAGGTCGCGTGGTTGATGATGTGGAACACTGCGGCGACCGCGGCGAATTTGGTGCCAAAGCCCAAAAGCATGGTGACCAGCCCCAGATGCGACACGGTTGAAAACGCCAGGAGGGCCTTCAGATCATCCTTGAACAACGCGATCACCGCGCCGATCAGCATGGTGATAAGTCCAGTTGTGGCAACAATGTAGAACCAAGCGTCAGTGCCAGCCAAAACAGGCCACATCCGGGCCATCAGGAACAACCCGGCCTTCACCATCGTTGCCGAGTGCAGATAGGCCGAAACAGGCGTCGGGGCCGCCATCGCGTGGGGTAGCCAGAAATGAAACGGGAATTGTGCTGACTTGGTGAAGCAGCCCAGCAGGATCAGGACCAGCGCGGGCAGGTAATAGGGCGAAGATTGAATCAGCTCTTTGTTCTGCAGGATTACACTCAGGTCATAGGAGCCGACGATGTTGCCCAGGATCAGCATCCCTGCGATCATCGCCAACCCGCCAGAGCCGGTCACCGCAAGCGCCATCCGCGCGCCCTGACGACCTTCGGGCAGGTGTTTCCAATATCCGATCAACAGGAAAGAGCTAAGCGACGTGAGTTCCCAAAAGATGAGCAAAAGCAGTATGTTGTCGGATAGAACGATCCCAACCATCGCACCCTGAAACAGCAGCAGATAGGTGTAGAACTGCCCCATCGGGTCCTCGCGCGACAGGTAAAATCGTGCGTAGAGGATGATAAGCAACCCGATACCTAGTATCAGCAAGGCAAACAAAAATCCCAAGCCATCCAGCATGAAATTTGCGTTCAATCCAAGGGCTGGTATCCACTCGAACCGGGCGGTCACAACATCGCCTCGCATCACAGACGGGATGTGGATCAATAGACCCATCAGCGCCAGAAATGTGGTCAACCCAGCAGCAGAAGCAGCTGCATTTCGTCCTGCCCTGATCAGAAGAGCTGGAAAAACAGCGCCGAGAAAAGGAAGGGCCGCGATGAGGAATAGGGACAAGTGCGATACTCCGTTCTGGGCGGTCAAGTAGTACTGATTTTGTAAGGATAATTTTCTTACTGTCCAGCTAATACAACTCATTTGCCGCGCGCCAACACAGCGAGGCTGCGGCTTTTGCCTGCAAAAATGACGTGAACTTGAACTGCCAGAATAAATTCGGCGCGGATTCCAATTCTGCGCTGTGATAGAAACCTGGTGTCAGGTCAGGAGGGTGCGACGTGGCCCGAAACATAAACCGATCCCGCAGGTGGATATTGATCGGAGGCTGTGCCGCAGCGGCGGGGGGATTTGCGATACGCGAATACCGGCTTATTCCGCCTGACTATGCGGGACGGCAACTTAGCGTGCAGGATGCACATACGCAGGCCGTGGCCGGAGACGTATTGTTGCTGGACATTCGCACCCCGAAAGAGTGGCAGTCCACGGGGATCGGAGAGGGCGCCCAATCTTTGGACATGCGCCGTGATGATTTCATTCCCGCTCTGACGCAGCTCGTCAAAGGTGACAAGGGCGCGGCAATTGCGTTGATCTGTGCGCGGGGCGTGCGTTCGGCGCGGTTGAGCAACCGGCTGACCGAGGCAGGATTTACGAATATTATTGATGTGCCCGAAGGCATGTTGGGGTCGGCCGCTGGGCCGGGATGGGTACGCGCCGGATTGCCGGTTCGCGACTACGACAGGAGTGCAGTATGATCCGGGAATTAACACTGGCAACGGGTTTGGCGCTGGTCGGGCAGTCGGGGCTGGCCGCCTGTGCCGATCTGGAGGGTATGTGCGAAACCGCCTCAGGCGGGTACCATATCGAATTGCCCGAGGATGAGAACCCGCCACTGGTGGTGTTTCTGCACGGCTATGGTGGCACCGCCACCGGTACTTTGAAAAACCGTGGCATGGTGGAACCGCTGCTAGCGCGCGGCTACGCTGTAATGGCGCCAGAAGGGTCGGAGCGCAACGGGCGACAAAGCTGGAACTTCTTTCCGGGTTGGGAAGGACGCGATGAAACCGTCTTTTTGACCGAGGCGGTTGAGGATGCCGCGGATCGGTTTGGCGTGGATACGGACCGGGTCGTTCTGGGCGGGTTCTCGGCAGGGGCGTTCATGGTCTACTACCTTGCCTGCGCCGCGCCCGATACGTTCTCGGCCTATGTGCCCGTTTCAGGTGGTTTCTGGCGCCCTGATCCTGAATCTTGCGATGGCCCGGTTCGGATGTTCCACACCCATGGCTGGACGGACAATGTGGTGCCGCTGGAAGGGCGCTTGCTGGGCGGTGGCCGGTTTCATCAGGGCGATATCTTTGCCGGGCTCGAGATTTGGCGCATCGCAAATGGCTGCGTTGATACGAAGCCCAGCGGGTTCTCGACCACTGGTTCTTTCATGCGCCGATACTGGAGCGGGTGTGACGAGGGCAGCGCGCTGGAATTCGCGCTGTTCCCCGGTGGTCATTCGGTGCCCAAAGGCTGGGCTGACATGATGATTGACTGGTACGAAGGCCTGCCGGGTGGCTGATCACTCGGCAGGGGTCATCACGCCTTTACCCTCGATCACATTCTTCAGTTCATCCCTGTAACGACGGGCCGAGCGTGTGATTGCGGGCTCGTTAAAGTCCTCTTTCATGCCAACCATACGGCGCGCTGCACCGGCTGACACGCCGCTGAGTGCGGACAAGGGGATTGCGAAGGCAAGGCTGATCGCGATCGGAGCCAACCAGATTGATACAAGACCGGACAGGATGCCCACGCTAAGGGCCGCGCCGCTGATCGTTTCGACCGTGTGGCAAAAGATCAGCGTGCGCAGACCATAGCTGCCGCCATCCCGCGCCTGAGGGGACCAGCCCTTTTGGATACCAAAGGTGGTACGAATGACGGCGATCATCTGTTGCACCATCAGAATGGGGGCGTAGAGGATCGACAGAACAACCTCGGCCAGGAATGAGGTCAGGAATTTGCGCCCGCCACCGAATTCGGCATAGCGCACACCGCTGAGCGGCAGGGCCAGAACACCCAGCACCTTTGGCGCAAGCAGCATCGCGTACATGACCAGAATGATCAGCACATGGCGGGTTTCCGTCATCTCGGGCCATTGCGGGAACAGTGGATTGTCTGGGCTGAAATAGTGCAGGACCGAGGCATCCTCACCCTGACCGATCAGCGCCCACATCACCAGCAGCGCAAACCAAAGCGGCGACATCAGATATCCGACTGCGCCGTGGAACATGTGGAACCGTGAAACCGACTGAAATCCGGCTGAGCCCAACAGCTTTAGGTGCTGCAAATTGCCCTGACACCAGCGCCGGTCGCGCAGGGCGTGATCAATCAGTGTCGGCGGTGTTTCTTCATAAGACCCGCGAATGCGGGGCAGGAATCGCACGCCCCAACCGGCCCGACGCAACAGACCGGCCTCGACGAAGTCATGGCTCATGATCAGTTTTTCCTGACCATTCAGCGCCCGCAGTTTCGGCAAACCCGCGCAATTGGCGAATGCTTGGGTGCGGATAATGGCGTTATGGCCCCAATAATTGCCTTCCTGACCGCACCAGCGCGCAAGTCCTTCGGCAAAAGCAATTCCATAGACGCCATTGGCGAACTGCTGCATTCGCGCAAAGACCGATTGTGCCCCGATCAGCTGAGGATAGCTCTGGATCAAACCGGCGCCCGGGTCCCGCGCCAGTGCATCCGTCAAGCGAGAAATGGCACGGCCAGTCATCAAACTGTCGGCGTCCAGTACCAACATCGCGTCCCAATCCGCACCCCAGCGGCTGACCCAATCGGCGATGTTGCCAACTTTGCGGTCCGTGTTTTGTTCGCGGCGGCGGTAGTACAGCTCCAGCCCGGGGGCAAGGGTGGTACGCAGCGCTTCGACACTGGCTTGTTCTTGTGCGGCGATCTCCGGGTCGCGCGTGTCCGAGAGGATGAACATAGCATAGTGATGCTGCCCACCGCGCGCCTGCAAGTCTTCAAGCATGGTCCGGGCATTGCCCAGCACGTTCCAAGGCACCTCGTTATAGACCGGCGTCAACAGGGCGACGCGCAGCGGTTGGGCGCGACCCTGACGTACGGGGCGCGCCTGCCGGGACAGGGAAACCATGCCCAGCAACACAGTGCAGACCGTGAAGGAGATCCAGAAGAAGTTGAAAGAGATCAGCGCCAGAAGGATAGCCTCGATCAGGTTGATGCCTTCAGCGTCGAACCAATCCGTCATGACCCAAAACAGGCCCACCGTTGCCGCCATTGCAGGCGAAAACGCCAGCGCACGCCAGAACCCGGCCGAAGGGCGTTTTGCGTCAGGAACCCGTGCATCCCGGAAACCCGCGCTAAAGTCCTGCGCGGGCATGGCCAGAGGCGTCTCGGGCGGCATGATATGAAGATCTCTGGTCATGAGGTCCAACGGTAAAGCCAGACCTCAGAGGCTGGCTGTTTGTCTTTCAGCAACTGCGCGCGCAATTCAACATGGTCGCGGTCGCGGTCGCCGGGCTCGAACGAAAACGCAAGCCGCAACCCCCCTGTTTCTGGGTTGCGCTGCAGCACGCCTTCGGACGTTTCGGCGTGTGGCGAGTCCACGAAAATGGTCATCGCCTCCGGGTCGTCGAACAGCTCGCTTTCTTCAAAATCGATGACGGCCAGACGCCCTTCACCAAACGTGTTGTCGCCCATGGCCGTGTTGATCACGCGCGCCATCGGTGTGCGCTGGGGCTCATCCCCCCAGATCAGGCGATAGGACAGATCGACCTGGCTGCCAGCCGTATAGGGTTCGGCAGGGCGCCAGTAGGCGACGATGTTATCGTAGATTTCCTGATCCGCCGGAATTTCAACCAGCGTGACGGCACCTTTGCCCCAATCCGCACCGGGTTCGACCCACAGGCTGGGGCGTTTGTGATAATTCGCCTCAAGATCCGCGTAATCCGAGAACTCACGCTTCCGCTGCATAAGGCCAAAGCCGCGCGGGTTCGTGTCGACAAACGACGAAATCTGCAAACGGGTCGGGTTCGCCAATGGCCGCCACAGGACCTCTCCGGCACCGTTGCGGATCAGTAAACCGTCGCTGTCGTGTACTGCAGGCCGGAAGTCGTCGAAACGACTGTGGTTGGTTTGGTCAAACAGGAACATAGACGTGCCGGGAGCGATGCCTACATGGCTCAGGTCCTCGCGTGGAAATAGCGTGGCTTCGATATCCATCACGCAGTTTTCGCCTGCGGTGACATTGAACCGATATGCACCGGTGACACTTGGGCTGTCCATCAGTGCGTGAACAACCATGTCGCGTTGGCCGGGTTTCGGGCGCTCCAGCCAGAAGCGGATGAATTCAGGGAATTCCTCTCCATCCGGGTCGCCGGTTTTGAGTGCCAGACCACGGGCAGAAAGGCCGTAAACCTCATGCAGGCCGATGGCGCGGAAATAGCTGGCGCCTTGCCAGACGCAGAACTCATCGGTTTTGCCGGGACGGTGCATTTCGGTGCGCAGACGCAGGCCGGAAAAGCCCAGCGTGTCGTCGATTGGCAGTTCCGGGACGTCCTCGGATTTGTCGAACATCTCCAGATCAAACGCGACCGGAGTGGCCATTCCATTTTCAACGGTTTCAACTTTAACAGTGCGCGGGAAGTACAGGCCTGGTGTGAAGAAATCGACGTTGAAAGGCGTTTCCGTTTCATACCAAAGCGCGCGGTCCAGCCGAAACCGGATCGAGCGGTATTGCTGATATGTCAGATCCTGCCATTCCTGCGGCACCATCTCGCGTTCCGCATAAGGTCGGCTGGCCAGATCGCGGGCCATCTCAATGACGACATTGCGGTCAAATGGGACCTCGCCGCCGGTGGCGAAGGTCGCGGGCGCAAATGCAAGCGCCGACGTTGAGATCAGAAATGCACGACGTGTAAAATTCATTTCTTAGACTTCCAAGGTTGTGACTTAAACCAAGCGGCCATGTATGCCACGCCGATGATCATCGCAAAGCCAATCATGTTGGCGACAAAAACACTGGCGACATCTCGCCCACTAAGGTCCAGCCCAACGCCGATAAGTCGTGCTGCAGCCATCGAAAATACGAACACTGCCAATGATTGCTGACCAACTTTGGTGATGACGGTCAGCAGGAATTGCCAGACTTTGGCCGCGGTACCTTGACCGGTTGCAATCAGGCGATGCCCATGTTCCCCGGCGACAACCCAGCCCAGATACGCGAGTGACAGGAAATGCAGATAGCGGAACAGGCCAAAATCGGTTTTGTCGCGGAACTCTTTCGTCACGGGCCAGACCTTGCGGATTTCGTCAGCCAGATCGGGGGCAGCTGCGTTGATCCATGTGAATACCTTCCACGAACCAAAGGGCATCGAGAAGATCAGGAACAGTGCTGCCGCCCAGATCAAGGTTTTCGATACCGGGGGGGCAGGTATCCAGCCGCGCATGAAGGCAAAACCAGTAAAGAACAGCAGTTGCCAGCCAAAGGGGTTGAAGAACCACTGCCGCTCAGACCACGGTTCGGCTGGGAGGTCCAGAATGTCGGTCTGTGCGACCAGCCAGATCGCGACGGATGTCGCAGCGACGGCCCAGAAACCGAACCGGTAGAGGCCCATAAACATGGGCATCATTGCCAGAACCACCAGATACATCGGCAGGATGTCGAAATAGTTCGGAACATAGGTCAGCGTGAACAAACCCACGATCTGAGGCGCCGGATCGTTGAAGAAGTGCTGCAGGTTCAAAGACGAAACGTAGGTCTTTTCAAACAGCCCCGATTGATCCAGCGCGGCCATTGACATGGCGACAAAGAAGAACAGACAGATATGTGCCCAGTAGACCTGCCAAATGCGGAACGAGACGCGGGCGGTGCCCATCCACCACCCCTTGCGCAGGAATGCTCCGCCAAAGGCAATCGCCGAAGCCATGCCCGAACAGAACACGAAAATCTCGGTCGCGTCCGAGAATCCAAACCGCGCGGGAATCCACTTGGCCCATGGATCGTTTGGGATATGGGCGATCAGGATGATGAACATCGCGATACCGCGATAGAAATCCAGGCGCGGGTCGCGCGTGCGGGCAGGGGCCGCCGCAGAGGCAGCCACTGGCGCAAAATCAGAAGCGGGCGAAACTGTCGCCATACGTATTCTGTCCTTCTTGGTCTTAGTTTTTGTTATTCAGCCGGGACGCTTTGTGCGTCTCCGTTGTCGCGTGCCGCATCGATCAATGTGCGGCGCGCAAGAGCGTAATTGTCTTCGCCCCCGGCTCTTTTGGCGCGACGGTCATCCAGGATGCGCTCGACAGCATCCAGGCGGCCGGCGCGCAGGCCGGAATCAATTGTGATGCGCTCGAATACATCACGTTGGGCGTGGCTTCCACCTGCCAGTTGCATACCTGCTCGGGCGTTTGATAAAAAGTCGAAAGCGTCGCCGTAAAGGCCTTCGCCAAAGGCCTCAAGCCCCTTGGCGGCTGCAATGCCCGGATCGGACATGCGGATCGGGGTGTCCCCCTGATTGCGCTGCGCATCTTTTTGAATACGCTGCAACATTTTGCTGGTCGCCTCTGGGCGATTGTCGCCGGTCAGGGCCAGAAGATAGTGAAGATCGGCAAAAATCAGGCAACCGTCTTCGGTCCGTGCCGCACTGAGATCCGCCAGTTCTTCCCAGCGGTTGCCCACATTGACGCCCTCAAGCTCAAGTCGTGATAGCAGGGACGTGGCGTTCGAGATATCGCGGTAGTCGTCGGTTTTGTCCTGACGGATGTAGTTGTCATACAGCTCCATCACCTGATCGACCTGACCCAGATCCAGATGCATCAGCGCCTTGTGCCACCAGACGTGATAGCGAAAGTTGTTGCAGTGGGTCCAAGCCTCTTCGCGACCCGCGAGCCAATCAAGGCCCAGCTGCGCGTTGCCTGTCATCTCATGCACGTGTGCAACGGCGTGCAGACCCCAGGCATCGTCCGAGACCATCCACAGAGCCTGCCGTCCGGCGATTTCGGCCTTTTCGTAGGCACCGGTCTCTTCCAATGCAAAGGAATGACAACCCAGCAGGTAACCGCGGCCGGCATGATCGGGTTCATAAGCGGGAAGAACGCGCTCGATCGACCGGCGCATCCCTTCCGAGTCGCCAAGTACGAATCTTGTCGCGTGGCTGAGTTTCATGGCCAGCGAGTCTTGTGGGTGATCCCGCAGAATCTCTTCGAACTTTTGGATGGCTTGCGTGGGCAGGTCGGCCAGATACAGACCCAGCGCTTCGACATAGAGCCGTTCACGGGCCGAGACCGGCTGACGTTCCATGGCGCTGTTGGCGGCTGCCATTGCTTCGACGGCGACCGGCATCATCTCGCGGCGGCCCAGCAGGACCATGAACAAGCCTTTGATCGCGTGACCCAGGGCAAAATCGGGCTCAAGCTCAAGAACCTTGCCAAGATGCTGTGGCGTAACGGCGGCATGGGCCATGAACCCAAGCAGAACACCATCCCACGCCTCGGCACTTGCCGGGTGGCTGAGGGTGTTCATCTGTCCGAAAACGTCTTGCTTCATGTTCATGTTCCGATCCAATCGAGAATATCTACAGCACTTGATGTATCAGAGACTGTGGGCGGGTCGTATCAGTATCGGCCCTGCTCTCGAATTGGTGAAATGCCGTGTGGACAAAAATTGAAAAAAACCGCCGATTCAAGGGCATGTTTCAGCAACATGCCGCCGAAACGGGCACAGTGTTTCAATCGTCAAAGGGGTTTTTAGCGCGTAAAACGGCCTGCGTATCGGCCCCAAAGACGGGCGGGGCAGCCCGATATGTTACAGGTGTGCGCGACAGTTTCAGCGGATTCCCGATCAGTTGAACGTCGCCCGGTTCGGCCTGCATCGCGATCTGCATCTGGCGGGCTTCGACCTGATCGGTCGCAAAAACCTGATCCAAAGTCTGTGCCGGGCCAACCGGAACCTTGCGGGCCTCGAGCTGAGCAATCATGGTCTCAGACGCGTGGGTCTTGACCGCCGGACGCAGCACTGCGTTTAGCGCGTCACGATTTTCCAGCCGGGCTGGGTTGGTGGCGAAACGGGGGTCATCAGCCAGATTGGCGTGATCGATGAATTCACAGAAGCGTCGGAACTGACTGTCATTGCCAACGGCCAGAATGACGTGGCCATCGGCGGTTTCATAGACGTCATAGGGCACGATATTTGGGTGTCCGTTGCCGCGCCTTTGGGGCACGTTTCCCGAGGTCAGGTAGTTCACCCCTTCGTTGATCAGCCACGCAATCTGCGCATCCACCAGCGCCAGATCAATCTGCTGGCCTTCGCCGGTCTGATCGCGGTGGCGCAGGGCGGCCAGAATGCCGACACTTGCGTACATTCCGCACATAACATCGGCGATGCCCACGCCCACCTTCATCGGCGCGCCATCGGGTTCGCCTGTCAGCGACATGATCCCACCGTACCCCTGCGCCATCAGGTCATAGCCCGGCTTGGACGCATTTGGCCCGGTCTGGCCGTAACCCGATATCGAGCAATAGACTAGGCTGGGAAAGTCTTGCGACAACGTGGCGTAGTCCAGACCGTATTTCGCCAATCCGCCGGGTTTGAAGTTCTCGATCAGAATGTCCGCATGCGAGGCCAACCGTTTGATTTCAGATTGCCCCTCGGTCGTGGTGATGTCGATAGCCACGGATTTCTTGTTGCGGTTGGCCGACATGAAATAAGCGCTTAGATCGGACCGGTTGCCTTGCGCGTCTTCGACGTAAGGAGGGCCCCATTGGCGGGTGTCATCACCGCCGGTCGCGGGGTTTTCGATCTTGATTACGCTGGCCCCCAGATCGCCCAGCAACTGCGTGCAGGTCGGTCCGGCCAAAATGCGACTGAGGTCCAGGACTTTGACGCCCTTCAGCGGTCCTTCAGATCCGGCCATCATAGCCTCCACGATCAATTTCGGCGGCAATCACGGTGAAAGAGTTGGCCTTCAACGCCTCATTCAGGGCAGTGCGCAGTTCCTCGCGGTTTCGAACGGTGTGACCGTTGCCGCCAAACGCCCGGCCCATGGCGGCAAAGTCATGGCGGTCGAAATCGACACCTCTGTTGCCCATCTGGCGCTGACGTTGTTTCAGCTCGATCAACGCGAGGCTTGCATCGACAAAGACCAGAAAGATCGGGTTTCCGCCCATTTCGGCGGCGGTCGACAGCTCTCCGGCGACCATCAGGAACCCGGCGTCGCCCGAAAAACTGATAACCGGGCGGTTTGGTTCGGCCAGTTTCAGACCAATCGCCATTGGCACGGCGCAGCCCATGGTACACAGCGCCGAGGACTGGATCAGTCCGCGTTCCTCGGAACAATCCCACATCTGACTCAGCAAGATACGATGCGCGCCGCTGTCGGCCGTAGCCAGTGTTTCGGCAGGCAGGGTTGCACGGGTTTCGGCGATGACGGCGGCGGGACCCCATTCCTCGTCGGTCGGGAACGCCTGAGCCAGCGCGGCTTTGACCTGTGCGGGTTCACCGCCCGGCCACGTATCGCGGGCAGGGTTGCCCTTTGCCATGGCCTCCAACGTAGCACCCGTATCGGCGACCATATTCAGGCTGGCCTGATGCATATAGTGGTCATTGATCACAGCCGAGATGTCGATAACGCGCTTTTCTTCGGGGTCCCAGACCTCGCGCCAGCCGGGGCGCATCTCAATTGGGTCGTAGCCAAGGCACAAGACTAGATCGGCTTGTTCGACCAGCGGCAAAAGGTGTTTGTCGGCCAGCGGTGACAATCCGGCCCCGCCAAGGCACAGGGGGTGATCTTCAGCCACAACTCCCTTGGCTTTGTAAGTCGTGACAAAGGGGATGCCAAAATGTTCCAGAAACGCCTGCACGATATTGCGCGACCCGTCATACAGCACGTCCAGCCCCACAATCGCAATGGGACGTTCCGCGTCAGCCACCCAACGGCGCGCTTTTTCAAGGCAATTGCCCTCTGGCGCGACGGCTGCAGCCCTGACAAGTCGCCGCTTCTTGACGCCGGACACACGCATATCCGCAACCGAGATCGGAACGTCGATATGCACCGGCCCGGGGCGCGACTGGTTGGCCAGCGATACGGCCTTGTCTGCCACGATATCCGCGCCCTGTGCCGTCAGTTTAAAGGTTCCTTTGGTGATCGAGCGATAGACCTGTGCGTGATCCATAACCTGATGGGTATAAGTCAGCGCTTCATTCGCATCGACGCAACCGGTCAGCACGATCATCGGCACCCGGTCTTGCAAGGCGTTGGCGACCACGTTGATCCCGTTCATCGCGCCGGGGCCAAGCGTCGCCACCAGAATGGCAGGTGCACCGTCGCGGTGATGCACGGCTTCGGCCATGAAACCGGCGGCGTTTTCGTGCTTGGTCAGGTGAAAGGTGATCCCCGCCTGTTCCAGCGCATCCACCAACGTCAGAACCTCGCCACCGGGCATACCAAAGGCATGGCGGCATCCGGCCTCGTAAAGTCTTTGGGCCAAAAGGTCCGCGGCGCGGGGCGAAAGGTCCTGCATTAGTTATGCTCCGAAATAATACGTCATTGCAGATTGCGGAGGACGCGTCCGGACGCAAGCAGGTTCACGGCAGTGTGACTAATTGACTGCGGATTCCGCCACTGCCTGAAACTTTTCATCCAGTTCTGCCGCAATTTCTTGCAGTGGCTCACCGCCTTGCTGGGCATAGGGGGCAAAGACGTGGCTTGGGGTTTTGTAGGACAAAGTCGCCGTGCCGTCCGCATTTTCGGTCACGTAGAACCGGATGGGCGCTTCGATCATTGCGTTGACCGAGGTTTCCAGAACCCGAACTGCATAGTCGTTGTTAAAGGCACCGATCACTAAGTTTCCGGGAATGATGATGCCACGAGCCGCTGCCGCCTTGGTGGGCCCGGCCTGCGTTACAACAATCAGACCGTTATCTTTGACCGCGGCCTTCGTATCCGCGACCAACGCTTGATAGCTTTTGGCGGTCGAATGAACGGCCCAGCCTGGTAGAGCTTCTTGCGCCAGCGCGGGAAAGGCCAGCAAACACAGTACGGTCGAAATAGCCTTCATTGCGCTGTCCTCTTGGGTACGGGTGCGAAGTTGATGCCAGAAACTCGTATTTCGCGCAGTCACAATCCCGTGGGTAGCAGCCGCAGTGGATGCTTTCGGATCAGTCCAGGCGCCTTTTCAGCAGATAAATGTCCATGATCCAGCCATGATCTGCCCGCGCTTTTGCCCGTGTTTCGATAATCTGCGACGCCAAATCAGCCAAAGGACCGTGGATCAGGATTTCTTCCTTCATCCCCACATAAGCGCCCCACCAGATTTCGTAGTTGGCCATCTCAAGGTTTTGAAACGAACACTCGCCGTCCAGCATAACAGCCACTTTTGAGGCGTTTAGCGGCCAGCCTTCATCCCGAATGCGCCGACCTGTGGTCACGACATACGGCGCGCCCAGATCGTTGATCGGTATCGCATGCGCCGCGGTCAGTGCCTGCAACGCAGTGATGCCGGGGATCACACGTGTTTCCGGTTGGGGCTTCAGTCGTGAGGCGATGCGCAGCGAACTGTCATAAAGCGACGGATCGCCCCAGATCAAAAGAGCAACCCGTTTAGCATCACGATGCGCCGCGATCGCCTCTTGCCACCGCAGAGCGATGGCGTCGTGCCATTCATCAACACCGCGCAGATAGCCATCATCGGCGCGTCGTTTGGGAATATCAAAATATGCGATCTGTGGCGCGGTGTCGGTCACCTGCGCGATAATCTCTTCCCGCAAACCGGCCAGATCGGCTTTGTTCTCGCCCTTGCGCGGGATCAGGATCAGGTCTGCGGCCCGAATGGCACTAGCGCCTTGAAACGTCAGGTGGTCCGGATTGCCGGTGCCAATACCGATCAGAGTTAAGTCAAACATTGTCGGTCGCTGCCAGAGGGCCATAGAGTATCAGGGCAGGGGCCGTGCCGATCTCAGCGCCCAACTTGTCCGCCAACTCACCAACCGTGGATCGGTGTAGCACCTGATCCGGGGTTGAGACGGATTCAGCCATCAGCGCCGGTGTTTCCAGCGGCAAGCCATGTTCATTCAGTGCTTTGACCAGCAAAGGAAATGTGCGCTTTCCCATGAATACAACGGTGGTGGCATCTGGGTCGGCAAGGGCGGTCAGATTCAGATCATCGGGCAGCTTGCCACTGACATCGTGGCCGGTGACGAATTGTACGCGGCGCGCCGTGAGCCGCCGCGTCAGGGGAATGCCGGCCGCTGCTGCTGCGGCAACCGCCGAGGGGATGCCGGGGATAATCTCATATTCGATCCCGGCCTCGCGCAGCGCCACCAGTTCTTCTTCCAGACGTCCAAACAGACCGCCATCGCCGGATTTCAGTCGCACCACGCGCGCGCCAGTTTTTGCGTAATCCACCAACAGGCGGCTGACGTGGTCCTGTTTTGGTGATGGTCGCCCGGCGCGTTTGCCAACCCCGACAAGATCTGCGTCCTGATGCGCATGGCCGAGAATCGGGCCACTGCTGAGGTCGTCAAACAGCACCGCATCCGCCTTTTGCATCCGGTCAACGGCCTTAAGCGTCAGCAGTTCCGGATCCCCGGGACCGGAGCCAATGAACGAAACGAAACCGCTCATGCCTGCGCCTCTGCGATCAGATGAAAGAATGTTCCGGTCACGTTGCCACGAACCGACCCGGTTTGCGGCCCCTCAACCCCTTCGGCATCGAACACCCGGGCCAAAGGCGCGTCGGGTTGTTCCAGGATCGAGGAATAGTGGAACTCATGGCCTCGCAATGTCGCATCGGCAGCAAAACCCGGCATAGAGGCCAACAACTGCGCCTTGCGATACCCAAGATTGAACTTGCGCTTCTCATAGGACGTCACAAGCCCAAGTAGTCCCGCCATCTGGTGCCGGACCCCTTCCTTGTCGACCAGCGCGTCGCCCAAGGCCATATACCCGCCGCACTCACCATGAACGGGCTTCGTCTCGGCATGTTTGCGTAGACCGTTCAGGAATGTGTCGGCAGCGGCCAGAGTGCCCGCATGCAGTTCAGGATAACCGCCAGGCAGCCAGACCAGATCGGCATCCGAAGCGGGCGCTTCGTCGGCCAGCGGTGAAAACGGTAGGACTTCCGCCCCGGCTGCATGCCAACCTTCCAGCAAATGCGGATAGGTGAACGAAAATGCTGCATCCCGTGCCAGCGCGATCCGCTGCGCCGGGGGGCGCGGCAGCGCGGCTGACGATGGCCCATTCGGGCCTGAGGAAGCCGCAGCCTTGATCGCTTCGAGGTCCACGTGTTCGCGAAGGAACGCGGCATACCCGGCAATCGCGCTTTCCAGATCTGGGTGCTCGACCGCTTGGATCAGGCCAAGATGCCGCTCGGGCAGGGTCAGGTCTCCGCGCCGGGGCAACACGCCCAGAACCGGCAATCCTGCTCGCTCCATCCCCAATCGGGTCAGGCGTTCATGGCGTGGGCTGGCGCAGCGGTTCAGGATCACGCCGGCGAAGGGCAGGTCGGGATTGTACATCCGAAACCCCAATGCGGTTGCCGCTGCCGATTGCGCCTGACCGCCCACATCCAGCACCAAAACCACGGGCCAGCCCATACGCTGCGCGGTTTCGGCGCTGGACCCGTGACCAAGCTCTCCGGGCTTGGCAACGCCGTCGAACAGGCCCATCGAACCTTCGGCCACAACGATATCCGCGCCCTCGGCCTGGGCAGAAATCGCGTTCAGCAGCGGATCGGCCATCGCCCAGCTGTCCAGATTGAATGAGGCGCGTCCGGCTGCGGCACGGTGAAAGGCTGGATCGATATAGTCCGGTCCGCTCTTGAAAGGTTGCACCGTCAGGCCATCCTCGGCAAGCGCACGCAGAAGACCCAGCATAACGGTGGTTTTGCCCGTCCCGGAAGACGGCGCAGAAATCAGTAATCCCGGAGGGTTGGTCATCCCGTCATTCATTCTCGGGGCTCCAGCTTGACCACGGGCTGTCCGCGCTTTGCGGGCGATACCGGCGGTCGTAGTCTTTTGAATAGAGACAGCTTTCGTCAAACCCTTCGCCCGCAAGGGCAGGACCGACCATGATTAGAGCGGTCCGGGAAATACTTTCGTCCAGCGCGTCTTTCAGGGTCGCCAATGTGGCGCGAATGATCCGTTCATCTGGCCAGCTGGCGCGATACACCACTGCAACGGGGCAGTCTGCTCCATAGGCCGGGGTAAGGTCCGCGATCACGTTGTCCAGATTTCCGATCGACAGGTGAATGGCCAGCGTCGCGCCGGTCCGGGCAAAGTTTTTAAGCGTTTCGCCTTCAGGCATTGAGGACGCGCGCCCGGGCGTCCGGGTCAGAACCACTGACTGCGCCAAACCGGGCAAGGTCAGTTCCGTTCCCAGCGAAGCAGCCGCTGCGGCGAAGGACGGTACACCGGGGGTCACGCTGACCGGAATACCCATCTCTTTCAATCGCCGGATCTGTTCACCCATTGCCGACCAAACCGACAGGTCGCCGGAATGCAGACGTGCAATGTCATGGCCAGCCTTATGCGCCGCCTCAATCTCGGCCATGATCTGATCCAGATCCATTGGCGCGGTGTTGATGATCTTTGCGCCCTCGGGGCAGTGGGCCAGAATTTCCTCGGGCACCAGCGATCCCGCGTATAGGCACACCGGGCACGACGCGATGATATCACGCCCCCGCAGGGTCAGAAGGTCGGCAGCGCCGGGTCCGGCACCGATGAAATGAACGGTCATGTTTGTCCTCCGATGGCGACGGCGCAGGTTGCAAGCCGGTCGTCCGAAATCTGTCTGGGTGAGGTCAGCCGCGCGCCTGTTCCGGCGGCGGCAAGGGCGGATGCTTCGGCTACGCTGCCGGTGCCATAGGTGGCACGGCTGCGGTTCGAGCAGGTGAGAGTGCGCTGTCCCGCCAGATCGGCAGCAGCTATGAAATGCAGGGGCAGGGCGGTCTCTGCGGCAAACTCCGACAGCGCGGCGTGACCTTCCTTGTCGGCAACAGTGGCCAGCGCGTCGACGTTTTGCCCAACGCTGGCCCGCTCAAATGCGGCGCGCAGGCTGTCCACGGTCGCAGTCGATGAAAACCCTAACCCTGCGACGATCATAAGATCACGCTCCACTGCACCACCGGATATGCGGATTTCCAGCCGCGCCGAGGTCCCAGTGCCGAAGCCTGCGCCAGTTCGATGCGCAAAAGCTCCCCGCCCAGTTTTTCGTGCCATTGCGCCAGTAAGGCTTCGCTTTCCAGCGTCACAGCATTGGCGACCAACCTAGTCCGGGCGGGCAGGGCGGCGTGCAGCCAATTCAGCAATTCGGTACTCAGGCCGCCGCCGATGAATACCACATCCGGAAACCCAAGGCCGTCCAGTGCGGTTGGCGCTGTGCCATGCACAACTTGCAGCCGGTCTTGGCCCAGCGCGTCGGCATTTCGGCGAATGCGATCCGCGCGATCCTCGCGGGGTTCGATCGTGGTTGCGGTCAGGGTCGGGTCGCACATCAGCCACTCGATGCTGATCGAGCCGGTGCCGCCGCCGATATCCCACAGATGCTCGCCGCGCTTGGGGGCCAGCGCCGACAGAGTCAGCGCCCGCACGGGGCGTTTGGTGATCTGGCCATCATTTTCGAAGATATCATCCGGCTTACCCGAGGCCTTGGGCAGCGCCTGTCCTTCACCCGCAACTTCAAGCCCAACGCAGACTGGATGGTCGAATCCACCCAGCAGGGCTTCGGTCAGCGATACACTGCGCGACCGTTCGCGCGGGCCGCCAAGGGCCTCCATCACGTGCAGCTGCGTATCGGCAAACCCTGTTTCGTTCAGATATGTCGCAAGCTCGGCCACCGCAGCGCCGTTGCGCAGCAACAGAATGGCGCGCAATCCAGGCGAAAGATGCGGGCGCAGACGGGTCAGCGGGGCGGCGTGCAGACCAAATGTCTGCGTACTTTCTAACGGCCAGCCCAGACGTGCCGCAGCGAGCGAGAACGTGGACTGACCCGGATGGGCTGTCCATTCTCCGGCGTCGAAGTTGCGCGCGATTACCGAGCCCGCGCCGAACCAGAACGGATCGCCCGAGGCCAGAACAACTGTTGGGCGTCCGCGAAACCCGGTCAGGATCGGCAGGCCGTCGGAAAAAGGCACGGGCCATTCCACCTGTTGCGCGCCTGTGTCGGGGATCAGTGACAAATGGCGCGGCGGGCCCATGATGATTTCGGCACGCTCCAGTACTTGACGACTTGCGGGTGACAGGCCATCCAGTCCATCTTCGCCCAAGCCCAAAACGCTTAGCCACGGAGCTTCATGCATGACCAACCTCCTGATCCTTGGTGGCACGACCGAGGCAAATGCACTGGCCAAAATCTTGGCCGATCAGGGCATCCCGGCGATCTATTCCTATGCCGGACGTGTGGACAATCCAAGACCGCAGCCCCTGCCGGTGCGTGTTGGAGGGTTCGGAGGTGCTGAAGGCCTGGCCCGTTACCTGACGGACCACGCGATCACTCATGTAGTCGATGCCACCCATCCCTTTGCCGCGCAAATGAGTACCAACGCCATTTCCGCGTGTCGCGAGGCCGGGGTGCCCATGGCCGCTTTGACCCGTCCGGCATGGCGCGCGCAAGACGGAGATCGTTGGCAGCACGTTTCTGACATTGAAGCGGCAGTTGCCGCTTTGAGAGGTCCTAAGCGGCGTGTTTTTCTGGCCGTTGGCCGCCTGCATCTTGAAGATTTCGCGGCTCAGTCCCAACATCACTTCTTGCTGAGGCTGGTGGATGAACCGGATGCACTGCCGCTGCCCGATTGCGAGGCGATCGTGTCGCGCGGACCTTTCACCGAAGCAGGGGACCGGGCGTTGATGCTGCAGCATGGCATTGACCTGGTTGTGTCCAAGAACTCTGGCGGTACCGGTGCACGCGCCAAGCTGGATGCCGCGCGCGCGATGGGCGTACCGGTGTTGATGATCGACAGGCCGCCCCTTCCGCAAAGGACCGAATTGTCGAACGTGACGCAGGTTCTGGACTGGTTGGCTCATTCCGGGGTGAACCTCGGGGTATAGACGATCGGCGCGCTGTCACGGTTGATGACGCGCGTCAGGGATGACCCGACAATGACGACGGTTTGCATGTCGGCCATGTCAGGTGTCGCCTCGGCCAGTGTCGAAATCCGGATCGCCTCATCAACGCGGGATACGGCGCGCGCGAACAGGATCAAGCGTTCGGGCTCACATTCTTCGCGTAGGATTTCCAGTGTTTTCACAAAGCCTTCCGGGCGGGATTTCGAGCGTGGGTTATAAAACGCCATCGCGAAATCCGCCTGCGCCGCAAGTCGAAGACGTTTTTCAACCAGCGACCAGGGTTTCAGATTGTCGCTGAGGTTGATGGCGCAAAAATCATGTCCCAGTGGTGCCCCGGCTCGCGCGGATGCCGCTAGCATCGCGGTGATCCCCGGCAGCACTTCGATGGGAATTTTGCGCCACTTAGCGGGGCCATTTTCCAGCGCCTCAAATACTGCGGCGGCCATCGCGAAGACCCCGGGATCACCCGAGGACACAACGACCACGCGCTTGCCCTCAGCCGCCATCTGCAACGCGTGTTGGGATCGGTCGATCTCGACCCGGTTGTCGCTAGCATGCAGCGTCAACCCGGGGCGTTCCGCCACGCATGCGACATAGGGGATATAGCCGACCACGTCCGTGGCATCCATCAACGCAGCTGAAACCTCGGGGGTTATAAGATCTTCGTTACCAGGCCCCAGGCCCGCAATCTTGACCCAACCGCTCATGGCCGCCGTCCCTGACCATGCACGATGATGATCGAGAAATAGGGCGTCACCTTTTCGCATGCCTCGGACAGTTTCGTCACCACTTGGTTCGGCATCTGCGCAAACTCGACAATCCATGCGCGGTCATACAAACCGGCTGTTTTCAGCGCGCGCTTCACCTTGTCGATATTGCGTCCGATTTTCATGACAACCAGGGCGTCAGTCTGCGCCATGCGAATTGCCAGATCTTCTTCCGGCAGGGTGCCGACCAGTACTGTAAGCACATCATCGCCCCAGGTGATCGGGTTACCCGTTGCTGTCCATGCGCCGGACATGCCAGTGATGGCTGGCACGACCTCAACATCGGCCTGATCGCGCAAGCGGCTGTAAAGATGCATGAAAGACCCGTAGAAAAACGGATCTCCCTCGCACAGAACCACCACATCCTCACCCTGATCCGATAGGGTTTTCAAGTGCGCGGCGCAGTCCTTGTAAAAGGCAGAGAGCAATTCGTTATAGCGCGGATCATCCAGTGGAATTTCCGTCGTGACAGGGTATTCCATGGGAAACTCAACAGCGCTGTCCGGGATCATACCATTGACGATCTTGCGCGCCTGACCGCTGCGACCGGGCTTGCGAAAGAACGCCACGTGGCGCGCATTGCGCAGCAGGCGGTCGGCCCTCACGCTCATCAGGTCCGGATCACCGGGGCCAAGGCCCACGCCGTATATCTTGCCGCCACTCATTCGGCGCGGCTCGCAATGGCGTTGATTGCGGCGACGGTGATGGCGCTTCCGCCCAGACGGCCCTTGATGATGCAAGAGGGCACGGGCTGCGCCTCCCACAATGCGTCCTTGGATTCGACGGCACCGACAAAGCCCACCGGGCACCCGATGATGGCGGCCGGGCGTGGGCAATCGGGGTCTTCCAGCATATTCAGTAGGTGGAACAGAGCGGTCGGCGCATTACCGATCGCGACCAGAGCGCCTTCCAGATGCGGACGCCACAGCTCCAGAGCAGCAGCGGATCGGGTGTTGCTCATCTCAGCCGCCAGTGGGCGCACGCGTTCGTCATGCAGAGTGCAGATCACCTCATTATCGGCCGGCAGGCGGAAGCGGGTCACACCCTCGCTGACCATTCGCGCATCGCACAGTATAGGTGCGCCATTCTCTAACGCGGTCCTTGCGGCTGGCACGAAACCGGGCGAAAAATGTACGAATTCTTCCAGACCGACCATTCCGGCGGCGTGGATCATGCGAACCGCAACCTGCTCTTCATCAGCGTCAAAGCGCGCCAGACCGGCCTCAGACCGGATCGTGGCAAAGCTTTGCTTATAGATCGCTGCGCCATCGGTTTCGTATTCATAGGGCATCAGGAGAGGTCCATAGTCATAAGTGTTTCAGGTGTCAGCCCGCGTTGGGACGGCTCATCCCCCGCGCGACCGTTTTTGACAAGATCAAATCGTCCGTCATTGCCGACCAGTGTGACATTTGCCGTCCCCATTCGGGCGCAGCCTTTGGCGCAACCGGATACGTGTAGGCTGCCTGCAACCCGCGCCGCCAATTCGCGCGCAACCCTACGGGTTTCCACTTGTGCTTGCGGGCAGAATGGTGCGCCGGGGCAGGCGTCGGTTGTCATCAGCGGGTCGTTGCCATCTATGACAAAGTCGGGTGTTTGTATCGCCGCCCCGCCTTCCAGCAGAATCAGCCGCCATGGGGTGACCCGCAAGGCAGACGCCCCGCTGTCTGCAATGAGGTCAGAGAGTTGTCGCGCCGGCAATTGTCCGAACGCCGCGCCATACAGAGTACCCAGATCGCAGGCGCCGGGTTGTGGCGGTGCGCCGATGTCACCAGGCGCGCTGCCTTGCCACTCCGCTGGCAAATCCTGCGTCGCGACCACACGCACCATGCGGCGTGTTTCCGGTGTGACCCGCTCGGAAAACCATTCGGCCAGAGCGATAACCCGGTCAATCGCGTTGGATTCTGTGACCCGGCAACCAGTCTTGGCCCCGTCGGCGCGCAGGATGAGGCCATCGGTGCCTGTTTCAACTCGGATATCGGCCGAATCCGCCGCCAACAGGCGCTTGGGGCCAGTGTCGATGGCAAAGCCGAATTTGGCGGGCAGGGGCGGCAATTCACCCAAGCGGTTGATCAGTTCCTGGGTCAGCCGTGCGGTTCGATCACCTGATCTGTACAGGGGCGACACCAGGATATTGCGGCGCACTTCAATACCGGGCTCAGCATCCAAAAGGTTCAGTGCGGCCAGTTCGGCCAGCAATGCCTGATGATCGTCTTCTTTTACCCCGCGCAGCTGTAAATTGGCGCGGTTGGTCAGGTCGATCGTACCATTGCCAAATCGCTCGGCCAACTCGCACAGACCAATCATCTGAGCGCTGCCAAGCCGGGCCAAACGCGGGCGCACCCGAACAACCAGGCCATCGCCCGACATCATCGGCCGGTGCGCGCCGGGGCACCATCCCTGAACGACCGGGGCGCTCATCCCAACCCCTCCAGATCCGCCCGGATCGAGTTTCGGCGCGTGTTCCAAAGGCCCGCGTCCAGCAAGGCGCGGAACCGGTCCTGCATCGCCTGATACGCGCGTGGGTTGGCCTCTTGCAAAAAAGTATCGACCTCAACGTCGCCCAAAGTGGCGTCGTGATAGAGGTCGAACAGATGCGGCGCGACCGTGCCTGACAGATGCGCGAAAGAGGCCATGTGATCCAGCGTCGCCGCGATTTCCGCAGCGCCCCGGAACCCATGCCTTTGCATACCTGCGATCCAACCGGGATTGGCAGCGCGGGCGTGCACGACGCGGCTGATTTCTTCAGGCAGCGTTCGGGCGCGCGGGTTATCCGGGTTGGTGTTGTCCAGATGGTATAGCTGCGCCGTACCACCGGTGACTTTCTTGGCGGCGGCGAATCCGGCCTCATGGGTGGCATAGTCGTTGGCCAACAAAAGGTCGGTTTCGGTCAGATCCTGCAGGTGTACGAAACTGTCGGCATTCGTGACCCGTTGGGTAATGCCGTCCATATCCTGTGTGATGTGTTCGCCTTCCAAAGCGAAAGAACTGGCCTCAAGCCATGCCTTACCCGCCTGCGCGCGGGCCTCATCCGTATAGATTTCGGACAGCTGGGTCATGTTCACGCCATAGCTGCCCGGTGCCGGGCCAAAGACGCGCGCTGCCGGGGCCTGCCCGGCATATGGGTTCCAGTCTGGCGCTTCATCGCGTTCCGACAACGCGCGAACAGCTTGACCATAAAGCGCCGAAAGGGTCGGGAACACATCGCGGAACAAGCCTGAGACACGCAACGTCACGTCCAGACGCGGGCGGCTGAGGTCAGTGATGGGCAGCACTTCGATGCCCGACACCCGCTCGGCCCCTTTGTCCCAAACGGGTTTGACGCCCAGCAAGTGCAGCGCCATGGCAAACTCTTCGCCCGCCGTGCGCATCGTGGCTGAACCCCAGAGATCAACGATCAGCCCCTTGGGATAATCGCCCTCTTCCTGCAGGTGTCGCCGCACCAATTCTTCTGCCAGCTTGACGCCTTGGGTATAGGCTGCACGGGTGGGGACTGAGCGCGGATCGGTGGTATACAGATTGCGCCCGGTGGGCAGCACGTCTGACCGCCCGCGATAGGGGGACCCGGACGGGCCTGCCTCGATCCGTTTGCCAGCCAGCGCGTCGATCAATGCCCGGCGTTCGGCATGGGCAGA
The DNA here is from genome assembly GCF_059611165.1 of Ruegeria sp. CDSB013. Taxonomy (NCBI): domain Bacteria; kingdom Pseudomonadati; phylum Pseudomonadota; class Alphaproteobacteria; order Rhodobacterales; family Roseobacteraceae; genus Ruegeria; species Ruegeria sp. CDSB013. The sequence continues at coordinate 198,622 of NZ_JBXWPA010000008.1, forward strand.
AGGAGCCGTGTCAAAATTGGCGGTGGCTTCGGGCACACGTCCAAAGATATGCAACCCGTCGCCGAACTGGCTTTCTTTGATGTCACAGACGAAACGGTCGATGCGAGTGATCGCCTCGGCGATGCAGGTGGCCTGATCGAGGCCAAGGTCGCTCTCCAGCCCGATGGCTTGCGCTTCGTCCCGGATATCTTCTTGCAGGCGGTCGCGACGTTTGGGGTCCAAGCCATCAGCGTTCGAGAATTCGTCCAGCAGCGATTCCAGCCGAACCATCCGATCCGGGGTACCGCTTTCTCTCATCGGCGGTGGGACATGACCCAGCGTGACCGCCCCGATCCGGCGCTTGGCCTGCGCGGCCTCGCCAGGGTCGTTGACGATGAAGGGGTAAATGACAGGCAGGTCGCCGATCAGCGCTTCGGGCCAGCATTCGTTGGACAGCGCGACCGACTTGCCGGGCAGCCATTCCAGCGTGCCGTGCGCGCCGATATGGATCAGCGCATCCGCACTAAGACCTTTGCGCAGCCAAAGGTAGAAGGCCACGTAGCTGTGGCGCGGGGTACGCGACAGGTCATGATAATCGTCATCACGCAACTCGGGCGTGCCGCGTTCAGGTTGCAACGCGACCAACGCCTTGCCGCGGCGCAGGGCGGTGAAGTGGAACGCGCCATCTGCAAAGGCCGGATCATCCTCGGGCTTGCCCCAGACGATTTCGAGGTCTGCGCGCAGTTGTTCCGGCAATTCTGCTAGCGCAGTCAGATATTCGCCAAGCGACCACGTAATCCGCGCGTCCAACAACGTATCAGAAATCGGCTGGGCAGGAGCGGTGTCATACCCTTCGCCTTGCAGGTCGGCCAGCATCGCCTCGGCCGAGGCCAAAGCATCGAGGCCCACCGCATGGGCCATCTGCCAATCCTTGCCGGGATAGGTGGACAGCACCAAGGCGGGCACCTGATCCCATTTGGGCTTGTCGTTCAGGTTCAGCCAGCCGACGACACGGTCGATGATGGCCTCGATCCGTTCCGGTTCAGCCCGGTGGGCAAAACGTGAATACTCCAGATGCGGGTCACGCTTGCCCGGTTCCTTGAACGAGGCAATGCCTGCAGAAATTCGCCCGTCCACTTCAGGCAGGACAACGTGCATAGCCAAATCAGCGGGCGAAAGACCGCGTTCCGCCTCGGCCCAGGCTTTGCGGCGGGACGTTGCGAGAGCAACCTGAAACACCGGAACATCGGCAGCGTCCAGCGGCGATGTACCCGATGCGCCTTTGCCCGAGAAGGAAGTGGCGTTGATAATGGCCGACGGTTTAATGGCGGCGATGTTCCCGCGCAGCCAATCGGCGGCGGCAGGTGCTTTTAGCGAGGGGGCGAACATGCCTACTGCTTCGAACCCGCGTTCCCGCAATCGGCGGATCAGGGCTGCGACCGGGGCGGTGTCTGCAGATGTCAGATAAGCCCGGTAGAAGGTCACGAGGATACGCCTCGCGTCGCTCGAGAATGCTGTTTCGACCGGGATTACGCCACGATCCGGGCACCACGCACCGCACTTTGGCAAGGTCTTTGCGCCCATCACCGGCCCGGCATAAAGCCCAGCCGCCAGCGCCATTTGTGCCAAGGCCGCTTGCGCCGCGACTTCGCCGCCGGTGTCACACAGATGCGCAAGCCGCCGCAGGGTTGAGACGGGCAGGGTGGAGTAATCATCCAGCCGCGTATCCTCACGCCCATCGGCAGGTAGGACGGCCAGTGCGATCCCCTTGGATTGCGCCAGCGCCAGAACTTGCTGCAAGCCATAGGACCAGTAAGGCACGCCGCCGATCAAACGGATCAGAATGCCCTTGGCGCCCTCGAGCGTTTGCTCGACATAAGTGTCGACGGACAACGGGTGTTTCAGTGCTGTCAGGTTGGCCAGCCGCATTGTCGGCATTCGCCCTTCGGCCCCGCCACCGCGATGCCAGCCCGCCGCGAAAGCACCAAGGTCACTGTCCGAAAAGGACAGCACCACCAGATCCGCCGGACTTTGGCCCAGATCGGTCGGGGTCTCGGTTTCCTCGAGCCCGTGGCTTTCGCGGAAGACGACGTGCATGGCTTACTCGGCGGCCTCGGTCACGCCCACGAGGATATCGCGGATCGCGGCCTCTTTGATGTCGTCGTGTTCGGCGATGACCACCAGACGCGAACGGCGCTCTTCACCGGGTTCCCACGGGCGGTCATACTGGTGACGTACGCGGGCACCAACGGCCTGCACCAGCAGACGCATGGGTTTGCCCTGAACGGCGGCATAGCCTTTGACGCGCAGGATGTTCAGCTCATTGGCCAGACGTTCGATATTGGCGACCAGTTGGGCCGGGTCGGTCTGTTCAGGTAACTCGACGATGATGCTTTCGAAATCGTCGTGTTCGTGGTCGTGATGGCCATCGTGATGCGACGGACGGGCATCCATGTCATCCTCGGCGGCCGCTTCCAGCCCCAGCACGACGCGCACGTCTACGGCACCTTCGGCGACTTCGACCACTGGCAGCGGACGCGGAGCTTCGGCGGCGATGACTTCTTTGGCTTTCGCCACACCTTCGGCGCCCGCCAGATCGGGTTTTGTCAGCAGGATGATGTCGGCGCACGAGATCTGATCCTCGAACACCTCTGACAGGGGCGTTTCGTGGTCGATCGAGTCGTCAGCCAGGCGCTGGGCGTCCACGGCTTCGACATTCGGAGCGAAGCGCCCGGCGGCGACGGCCTCGGCATCGGCCAGAGCGATCACACCGTCAACGGTGATCTTAGAACGGATATCCGGCCAGTCGAACGCCTTCAGCAGCGGCTTCGGCAGCGCCAGACCAGAGGTTTCAATCAGAATGTGATCGGGGCGCGGCTCCAGCGCCATCAGTGCCTCGATGGTCGGAATGAAGTCATCGGCTACGGTGCAGCAGATGCAGCCATTGGCCAGTTCCATGATGTTTTCCGCCGGGCAATCCGGAATGGCGCAGGATTTCAGGATATCGCCATCGACGCCAACATCGCCAAATTCATTGACGACCACAGCCAGACGCTTGCCCTGCGGGTTCTGCATCAGGTGCTTGACCAGCGTGGTCTTGCCCGAGCCCAGAAAGCCGGTGATCACGGTGACGGGAAGTTTTTCAAGATTGCTCATTTCAGGGCTCCAATCGGGGGAATGCGGGCCGCACAGTTTTTGCGGAAATGCTCGGGGCGCTCACGCCATTTCACCAGACCGTCTTCAGCGGCCAGATATTTGGTGACGCCTTCGACGATGGTCTCGACATGGTCGGCCTCGTCGAGGTTTTCATAGACGAAGGTCCATCGGGACGGGCCACCACGCAAAACGATCGAACATCCCTGATCACAATTCGACAGGCATTCCACCGGCTTCAGGTCCACGCCGTCAGGCAAGCCCGCCTGTTCAAGCGCTGTGTGCAGCAAAGTGCCGGGTCGCTGAGCGTCATCTTCGATGGGCAACCCACGGCGGCATGTCGTGCAGACCAGCAATTCGACTGGTGCGGTCTCGGTCACGTCTCTCATCCCCCTAATCCTTTGTACGGGGGACGGGGTTTCATGCGGGCCACGTGTGCGACATGGACCCGACACCGGAACACCCCGCCCGGTTTCAACTTCGGGTGCTGGCAGGTCTCCCGGCTTGCGGATGTCAGAGCGTTTGCCCTGTCGGATGTCCCGCCTTCCCGGCCTATTGGGCCAGTGGCTTTGGGCACCCTCTCCGGTCACGGTCGCGGGGGCGGCTGTGCTTGGCGATGACATCGCTGGCACATTCCCTTTTCATCCATCCGAGGATGGACACCAACGCATGCGACATGCGGCACGGGCAGGGGGCTTGTCAAGCACGACTGAGGATTGAAAACCGGTTAAGTCAGAAAAGCGACCAGCCGAAGTCAGTCAGCGGCATCCGATGCGATCCGATCACGAAGCCAGGAGCAAAACAGCCCCGCAGCCGCGGATGATTGAGCGCTTCCGGGCTTGGCAATCAGGTAGTGCGGTTGTGTAAACGGAATCGCTGGACCGGCAATCGCAACAGGCGCGCCTTGGGCAATCGCGTTCTGTGCGAACCTTTGGGCAATATTAAGGAAGCGGGCAAAGGCGCGACAAAGACAAAGCACATCCCTCTACCACTGTCGCATTGTGCGTCGCGCCGTTTGTTCGCGGGAAAAGATTTGGCACGTGTGGCATTACTTTCAAACCGCTTCGACATTTAACCCCGGACATCAACGGCGACGGTTATGCTGTTCCAGAAGCCAGTAGGAACATGATACCCAAGTGTATACGCCCGGATTTGCGAAAGCAGCGCAGAAAGCTAAGTGTTTGAAAAGAAGTGGAGGCGAGTACCAATTTCGAACTTGCGTAAAGGAATTAAATTTCTTAATAAATAACAATTGTTTAGTGAGATTTTATCGGTACGTGGGCTTGCGAATGTTGCGGGATTGTTGGTTGAAATTGTTCATTGGCTTAACGCCATCAAGGATGATGCTCGATTTTTGGTTCAAGTGGATTTTGGTGCAATGATCACAGCAACGCTGATTGCTTTCAGGCGCGTCGCAGCCTGAATGCGCCGTCACTCGACCTTCCGCCCGTCAAGATATGAGCCGGTGTTCGGATACCTTAAACGCTGCTTCAATAGCTGCACGATTTCGTCGGCAACAACTGCCATTTTTCATTTGAAAGATTCTGATGCCGGTTTGCCAGAGTAGTCAGTTGTATACGTAATTCTTCATCCGGAATGGAGCTGTCTAGAGCCACCGACATAATGCTGGGGCTTACAACGCGTGCTAAAACAGTTGAGCGCCGTTAGACAATTGCTCCCGGATCGAACGTCGCGTTCTGGAGGTGTCTAAACCTGGTTCGTTCGTGAAGGTAAGTGTCGTGAGCGAACTTTTCCTCCGGTAGTCGTTTCTCTGCGATCTTCCGATGGAACCTTACAAGTCTAGCAACGTCTTTGACTACAGTGGTGGTCGTTTTCAGTGCATCCAGCTTTTTGTCCGAACGGATGTATTCTCGAGCGTCCGCTTTCCACTTGAAACCTGCGAAAAGCAAAGCGTTTGAATCGAGTAGCAGTCGCACCGTGCGACTTTCCCCCATCGAAATGGTTATGCCAGGCTCCACCAAATGATGATGTAGAATAAAGTTCCTTAGACCCATGGCAAAACTATGCGCGCCGGAGTTCTTCCCGATTACCCTTCCAATTCCCCGGGTGTAAGATTCACTGTTTTCCAGCTTGGTGTATTTTCGGATACGTCTGCAAACATCTACGTATGAAGCATAAAGCGCAGAGAATGTTAAAAGATTGGATGTTGCCTTAGATTGTTCTCGAGCATACGCAGAGTTATCTGAGCGCTTGAACTCAAGAACGGTGTCCATCCCTGCCGTAGCCGCATTCAAACCAAGGCTTGCTTCCAGCATTGCGGCATGCACCCTTTCTAAGTTCTCCAGTGCGGTATGAACTTTATGGTAAGGGGAAAAGCGCAATGCGTAATTCCACGATTCCTCTTGCAGCTTTGAAGTGTATGCGGCGAAACCCTCTGGATGATCCGTGCTGCTTTCTGCAATATATGTTGCGACCGTCAGCGCTCGGTTTAACTCGGCGAGCTGACCGTCTCCAAAGTCCCATCTCAGTAGGTCGACTTGAGAGAAACACTTCGCTAATTGAAACTCCTGTGTGGTAACACCCTTTGAGACGGATGCAAAAAGATCGTGTGGTTTAAAGCGATGCTTGGCAATGAAACTCGCAAAATCTTCTTTGGGCATTCGAAACCTAGCTAGTTTTGTTGATATCGCATCGAAGACTTTCCGACATGAACTATAAAATTGACTACTAGGGCGCCGCTCTCGGGCGTCTTCTGGTTCCAGCTTCAACCTATGCGGTTACTATCTAGGTATGATGAAGCTTGCAAATCTGTTCCGAAGACAACAACCCCAACCCAAAAACCCACTTTTGAGTTTTTTCGCACCGGCCAATAGAACACGGCGCGAATAAACCCACGTAACAATGCCATGGAAGGACCCGCGATTTTCTTCGGTGGACCAATGTATGAGTTCTTGGCTCGGTTTTGATGACTACGTGGGAGGGAAGGCGAACAAACACTGTCGGATTCTTCGCAATGAACGCAGCAGTGTTGTGCACTGTTTTCAAAGTGCGGGGAGCGGGGGAGGGGGATTCCTTAGAGCATTCTAGAAAAGTGTATTTCTGCGTTTTTTCACATTCTGCGCTATAGGGTATCCCCAAGTCTCCCCATAAATTTATAACTATATTTAAGATATTGATACTAATAATAAATGCCCTGTTGACACCTCCTCAAAACGGTCCCCGAATGGCTCCCCATGCTTCCCCGGCGCTCCCCGAGATTTTCTTAGATTCGCCGTCAGGCCCCCTGCGACCTGGCCGAATAACCAGTCTCGACTCCCCGGTAGGGAATGGCGGGGAACTGATATAGGGGCGCGGGGGAAACTGTGGCGGAGTTGAGGCATAGGTTAAACGCAGTTGGGCAATCGTACACCTGATCTGGCGTTGATACTCGATATAAGGATAACGCCAGCGCCCTCATCCGAGTCAGTGAAAGGCCGGCCGAACTCTGTCATTGGTTCGATGCTCTCCGAGGTGATGGCGCACTATTCGTCCAGGAATGCTGTTATGGTTATTTTCAACGCATCCCAATCGGTGAATTCTCTCAAGCCATCTCGAGGATCAATCTTCTGGCCTAGCATGACAACGTGTTGGACGATCTCTCTTTCAAAATACCCGTAACTATCAGGCCGTACGGCACCAGCGACCAAGGCGGTCGCGTCTGGTTCGAATTTCGTCCGCATCAGCATTTCGGTAAGATAGTCCCGCGCGTCCTCCTGACCTTTCTGAAAAGCAGCTTTTAGACTGACGGAAAGCAAAAGTGATTTTCGCGAGGATAATGCGTCATGGTGCCTTTCTAAAAACTCCTCGAACGGCTTGGGGTGCCGGCGTTCATGGACGGGAGCCGCAAGGATAACGTGGTCTACATCTTCCAAAGACACTGGACCTGCCAGTTGGTCGATATCGATCAGCCTAGTTTCGTATCCTGCCCCTAATGTGACTTTGTTGATGAAGCGCGAAATCTTGGCGGTCTGACCTTCAATAGTTCCGTAGGCAATAAGTACTGTCATAATGACGCTCCCGCAAACCGGTCTAAACAGCGAACTTACTATGCCGAAACTCTTCGCCACGGCCTTTGATTTCAATCAAAAATGCCGGTCTCTCTAAGCAATCTGGGTAAAGGCGCGACGTCGAAATGACTGGCTCATCCTGTTCTGGAAAGCACAAAAGCTATGGCAAGCCAAAATCCAGTGCGTATGGTCATTGCACCGACGGTTCGCCATTCAAATGGCGTGCCACTAAGAGCCACTAATATTAGAACAGCAAACACCAATAGTGTAGATAAGCCAATCAACCAGGCAATGCGTTGTGCCCAGAATGTGGATTTGTAGATTGCGAATGCGCCAATCAAATAGACAAATCCAGCCAGAAAATTGAACCAAAGCACGAATGGTACCGCATCTCCCACTGCGGCTTTGGCAGCAGCACCCCCAAATAGAGCCGTTCCGCCGGAGAAAATGGTAAGAAGACCAAAGAGTGCTGCGGCTATTGCAACTGGGCGAACCCAAGGCGAAGAGGAAGGCATCGTTGTTTTCCTCTGGAATAAGATTGAATTTCGTGTCGTAAGCAATCCGCCGTCCTCGCCAAACGAACTGAAACGCACGTCCATAGTAGCAATTTTTCTCGCCATTACCCTTGATCTTTATCATTGGGCATAAATTGATACCCTTTGAAAAAAGCAGCGTCTGCGGGAGGTTTTTCGCAATAGACATGCTCTGTTGCCCCTTTGGGTTGACCCGTTTGCAACTCCAACAATTATCAAAGTTGGTTCTGTTACCGTGAATCTTCTGGAAATGGACGGACGAATACGCTCGAATTTGCAGCGAAAAGTGTTGATTTGAGTCAATGCTAGTTGCTGCAAGTTCACCCATACTGACCCTCACAAAGGAGGGAGTGCGACATGTTCAAAATAATTGTGGTTGGCTTGGATGGATCAGAGGCGTCAGAAGCAGCTCTACGCGTTGCCTGTGATATCTCAAGCAAATATGGCTCTCAAATTCACCTTGTCCATACACCTCAGCCGCAAACCGTGGCTTTCGCAATGGGCGCGGTTGCTGGCTATCACGCCGTCACGACAATGCCTTCAGACGAAGAGGTTCAGCAGGCTGCAGACAAGATCATTTCCGCGGGTAAAGAGATTGCCAAAGAATACAATCAGACGGTTTCGCAAACACATACCCAACGCGGTGATCCGGTCGACGAGATCATCGCATGCGCCAAGCAATGCACAGCAGACCTGATTGTGACGGGCCGCCGCGGATTGGGAAGCATTGGTAGCCTGATTCAAGGGAGCACCTCTCAAGGCATCAGTCGGAATGCCACTTGTGCGGTTTTGACCGTTGCCTAAATATCAAACTTGGTCCCAATCGGCACAAAAACGATGACGATCAATAAGCTTTGCATTGAAGCCTCGTGACAGAACTAAGGTTCGATGGCTACGCCGTGACGCTGAACTCCCGACCGTGAAAATGGAGTCAGATATCCACTGCTTCATGACGGTGGCACGAAAACGGAGGCTGAAACAGAGGTCATGGTTGCCTGTGGCGATGACCGGAGACCAAACTGTGTTAGGCGAAACTACCCGAACTGTGGTGGAACAGATGAACTTCCCCTTTTATTTGTGCATTGGTTCGAGGTCAGAAGATAGGCTGTAAATTTCCTGCTACGTAGATCCGTGTTAACTTTGGAGCCCGACATGAACACCCCGTCCCTGTTCGACGCTCATAAACCCTCTGAAATTGCGACATTAGTTGAGACTGCTGGGGTCACAAAGGCAAAGTTGCCAATGGCACCCATGTTCGTTCTTGCGATGCTGGCTGGGGCATTCATAGGGTTTGGCGCAGCGGCCTATACGATGGCGGTTACTGGCGCAGACAGCGCTGCGGGGCCGATCCGCGTTCTGGGTGGCGCGGTGTTTTCCCTGGGCCTTATCCTGGTGATCGCAGGTGGTGCAGAATTGTTCACCGGAAATGTTTTGATGGTGATCGCAGCGGTCGACCGCAAGATACCGCTGCGACTGCTGTTTCGAAGCTGGGGCATCGTCTATGCCGGAAACTTCGCGGGCGCCCTCGGGCTTGCATTGGCCTTCTCTCTGACCGGCCTGCTCGAGGGGCCGATGGGCAATACCGCCGTGGTGATAGCCGATGCCAAAGCGGGGTTGGAACCGATGGAGGCCTTCGCCCGTGGCGCACTGTGCAACGGGTTGGTATGCCTTGCTGTTTGGCTGTCCTTTGCCGCCCGCAGCGTCGCCGGCAAGGTTCTGGCCGTTTTGTGGCCCGTCACTGCTTTTGTGTTGCTGGGGCTCGAGCATTCGATTGCGAACATGTTTTTCTTCCCGCAGGGTTGGGCAGCGGGGGCAACTGTTCCGGTTTTCTCAGCGGCGACCAATCTATTGTGGGTTACTCTGGGCAACATTGTCGGCGGGGCGGGAGGAGTCGCCTTGGCCTACTGGTTTGCTTATCTTGGCGCTAATAGACGGTAAGACCCACTTCTTCGATCACAGCGCCCGCCAGAGCAAAACGATCGGTTTCAGTTGGTTTTGAAGACGTTGTCTAATTGTGCAGCCCAGATCAAGCTTTTCCTGCACTTAATAGTCTAGATGCCGGGAGCATGGTTGTCTTCGTGTTCGATATCGGTTGTCGCATGATGGTGCACCACGAGGGGAAGCGGCACAGGCTTGCTTAAGTCCGCTGATTGGGATGCGAGCCGGTTGATCAGTCAGATATGAGTTGGATGCGGAGGTAACTCACCGACCACGAGGCAAGGAGATGGCACATTGGTTAATGACGGTGCCGGGAATTGGGCCGTTCTTTGCCACTGCACTAGTTGCCCTCTCGTTCCCAAACTGGATTCTTCGCCAACATCTAAATTCATTGATCCTCGTCAAGATTGGAAAAGGCAAGATGTGATACAGTTGATGCCTAAAATGAGGGCTATCATGGAAGAATTAGTCGAGATTGGAAGAACACTTGTTCAGGCAATGCGTGATCGCAGGGGCCTTGCAAATGTTGATGAAATGTATGCCGAGAACGCTCAATCCATAGAAGCGGTTGTGCCTCCGGTTCGACAGTTTCGCATCACCAAAGGCCGTGATGCTATCAAAGGGAAAAGAGAGGATTGGCTGGCAACTCATGAAATCATCAAATTCGACGTCGATGGCCCCTATGTTCATCCCCCAAACCGCTTCAGTGTGCGATATAAGGCTGACGTAAAGCAGAAGGAAACTGGACAACGTATCGCCTTGAGCGAGATTGCAGTTTATTCGGTAGCAGACAGAAAGATTGTACTGGAAGAGTTCTTCATGTTGCCGAAGTAGGAGCGGCAACCCGCAATACTGACGCAGTGTTGGTTTCATCCGCACGCTGGAAGCGTGACTTGTAAGTGCTTTGACTCCACGGATGGACAATTGGGCATTTGTCTCGACCGCGTGATGCTTGCCCATGCGCAACAATTCCGTCAGTTCGGCGCAACCGAAATCGAAAGTCACGCCGTGAAATCCGCTTTGAGCCATTGATGCGGGTTAACCATCAGACTGCTGCGCCGGTTTTCTACCCGAGTTTGGCCTGAACAACCCTCTAAAGGGCTCTGTTTGATTCAAAACAAAGCATTTTGCGGGGTTTGAGATAACGTCACCTCGTAGCTCTAACCGCGGTACGCCAGATCATGAAAAAGAATGTGCGCGCAATACTGATCATCGTAATGCTCCTTCTCGCAGGTGCGGCGTTGTACATATTCGTTTCAGAAGACAGCAGTGAATTGCCAGTTGGATTTGTACAGGGCAATGGACGGATAGAGGCCGAACAAGTGGAAATTGCCCCCACCTTCGCAGGGCGGGTTGCAAAGGTTTTGGCGGCAGAAGGCAACTTGGTTGTTGTGGGTGAACTGTTGGTCGAGATGGACACCGATGAACTGTCTGCAGCGCTTGATCGCGCCAAAGCCGAAGTAGCATTGGCGCGTCAAGCCAAGGCCGAAGCCGAGGCTGTTGTTGTCCAACGAGAAAGCCAACGGCGTCGCGCGGCGCAGGAACTGGAACGGGCAAGGGCACTGTTGGCCGGTCAAAACATTTCGATGACAGTCTTTGAAGATCGCGAAACCGCATTTCAGGTTGCCGACGCCGTTCTGGGTGCCGCCAAGGCCCGGGTTGCAACCTCGGACAGCCAGATCGCGGCTGCCGAAGCCGAAGTGCGCCGGATCGCTGCTCAGATCGAGGATGCTTCGCTTGTCGCCCCCATGCCAGGGCGCGTTCTTTACAGACTGGCTGAGCCCGGTGAAGTTGTCGGCGCGGGGGAGCCGATCCTTACGCTTCTCAGCTTAGAAAACGTCTATATGGATGTGTACCTGCCCGCACGCGAAGCGGGGTTGCTGCCCATCGGGGCTGAGGCGCGCATCGTACTTGATGCCTTGCCGGATTTTGCCATTCCTGCAACCGTCACTTTTGTATCCCCTGAAGCCCAGTTTACTCCGAAGCAGGTCGAGACACTAAGCGAGCGTGAACAGTTGGTCTTTCGCGTTCGGGTTCGCATCCCCCAAGATCTGATCACAGAACGGATCGAACATGTGAAAACCGGCCTTCGCGGTGTCGCTGTGATCAGGCTTTCTTCTGACAGCGTATGGCCGGAATATCTGGAAAGGCGGATCCCACCCGAATTGTTCGAATGAATTCCCAGGCGGGCACATCTGGTTTCTGCATCAGCGGTGTCACGCATAAGTATCGCCAGCGCATTGCACTGGATAACCTGTCGCTTGATCTGCCGATTGGTCAGCTTATTGGACTGATCGGGCCTGACGGGGTTGGCAAATCAACGCTTTTGGGTTTGATCACCGGCGCGAAGAAGCTTCAGTCTGGTACGATCAATGTTCTCGGAGGTTCGATCGACGACCGCGCCCATCGTCACCATATCTGCCCTGCGATCGCATTTATGCCGCAGGGGTTGGGCCGAAACCTCTATGCAGAATTGTCGGTGCAAGAGAACCTTGAGTTCTTTTCGCGTCTCTTCGGACAGGGGCAGCAGGAGCGTGACATCCGGATCGCAGCATTGCTGTCGGCAACCGGGCTTGCGCCTTTCTCTGATCGGCTGATGGGAAAACTCTCGGGCGGCATGAAGCAAAAGCTCGGGCTGTGTTGTGCACTGATCCATGATCCTAAGCTTTTGGTTCTGGATGAGCCGACCACCGGCATCGACCCACTGTCGCGGCGTCAGTTCTGGGCGCTGATCGACGCGGTCCGAGAGGCCACACCCGACCTCTCCATACTGGTTTCGACAGCTTATATGGAAGAAGCCGAACAATTCGACTTTATCGTCGCGATGGATGCCGGGCGCGTGCTTTTCCATGGTTCTCCGGCAGAATTGAAGGGGGAAGCCAGCGATCTTGAAACGTCCTACCGGCGGTTGCAGGCGCACGGAGATCCCCTGATCGCACCAAGGAAAGCGCCCACACATCACCGTGAGGCAGACCCAGTGATCACGGCACGCGGATTGACGCGGCGCTTTGGCGATTTCACGGCAGTCAATAACGTCGAATTCTCGATCAACCGTGGTGAGATTTTCGGCTTCCTCGGGTCGAACGGCTGCGGCAAGTCGACCACCATGAAAATGCTGACAGGTCTTCTGCCCGCAAGTGACGGTGAGGCGCTACTGTTCGGAAGACCGGTTGATGCACGCGACCTGAGGATGCGTCGCGAGATTGGCTATATGAGTCAGGCATTCTCGCTTTATGGCGAGTTGACCGTTCGGCAGAACCTTCAGCTTCACGCCCGCATCTTTGCGATCACGGACCGCGATAGGCGTATCGACGAACTGGCGGAACGCTTTGGCCTGATTGCACATATGGACACGCTGGCCACGGCGCTGCCACTTGGCATCAAGCAACGTCTTTCCCTGGCGGTCGCTGTGATCCACCGACCTCGCGTACTGATCCTGGATGAACCAACTTCGGGGGTGGACCCTGAGGCGCGCGACTCGTTTTGGGCGTTGCTGATTGAGCTTTCGAGAGATGAAGAAGTGACGATTTTCGTCTCGACCCATTTCATGGCCGAAGCAGAGCGCTGTGATCGGGTGTCGTTCATGCACGCGGGCCGTGTTCTGGCTGAGGGAACACCGGATGAGTTGATCACCGAGGCACAGGCAGACAGTCTGGAAGAAGCATTTGTCACGGTATTGAAGGCAGCTGACCCTCCGGCACCGGTGAAAGCTCCTGAGGCATCGGTTCATGCCCTTGATGACAGCGCTGGCGGGGGTATCAGGCGCACACTGGCATACGCGAAGCGTGAAACCATCGAGATTTTGCGCGACCGCGTGCGTTTGGCGTTTGCGTTCCTGGGCTCGGTGATCCTGATGCTGGTCTTTTGCTATGGGATTACGCTGGACATCGAAGAACTGGATTTCGCGGTACTGGATTTGTCACAGGGCCCAGAAAGCCGCGCCTACATTGCAGAGATTTCAGGATCGCGCTACTTCAACCCAACGCAGCCACTGACGAGTATCGGTGAGGGCCATGAACGGCTGGCCCGAGGAGATGCCTCGCTGGTTGTCGAACTCCCACCTGATTTCGGGCGCAAGATCCGCTCTGGCGAAGCAACGGACGTGCTTGCAATTGTGGACGGCGCAATTCCATTCAAGGGCGAGACCGTGGAAGGTTATGTGGCGGGGCTCCACAATACCTTTTTGGCGGCAATGGCCCGCCAAAAAGGTGTGCATCCGGTCGAGATCGCCCGTATCGAACCACGCTTCAGGTACAATCAGAGTTTCGAGAGTATTGCCGCAATGGCCCCGGCCATGCCTGCGATCCTTTTGATAATGTTACCGGCAGTTCTGATGGCGGTCAGCGTCGCGCGTGAGAAAGAGTTGGGAACCATCACCAATTTCTATGCGACGCCAACGACGCGTCTTGAGTTTCTGATTGGCAAACAAATCCCCTATATCGCAATCGCGTTCGCCAATTTCCTGCTCTTGGCCGGAATGACGGTCCTTGTTTTTGATGTACCGCTCAAAGGCAACCCGGTTCCCCTGGCGATTGGCGCGTTGCTGTATGTCTGGGCGACCACATCTTATGGGCTGCTCATTGCGACCATGACCTCGAGCCAGGTGGCCGCTACCTTCGCTACCGCCATCGCCTCGGTCGTACTGACCATTCAGTTCTCGGGCCTGCTGCAGCCGGTTTCAACGCTTGAAGGCGGTGCGCAGACAATCGGATCGCTCTGGCCGTCATCCTATTTCCTGCACCTGAATGTCGGTGCCTTCACCAAAGGGCTGGGCTGGAGTGCGCTTGCCCCCGATCTTCTCGCCCTGGCCTGTTTCGGGCCGGTGCTGACGTTGATCGCGGCCCTTTTGCTTCGAGCGCAGGAGAAGTGAATGCAACGGTTGTCCTGCATCTTCTGGCTTGGCTTGAAAGAAATGATGAGCCTTCGACGTGACTGGGTGATGATGGCGCTGCTGGTCTGGTCATTCACGCTGGCACCCGTGATGGAGGCGACGGGGGTTTCGAACTCGGTCAACAATGCCTCCATTGCATTTGCCGATGAGGATGGCTCGCCCCTTTCACGGTCTCTTGCTACGGCGTTCTTCCCTCCGGAGTTTCAACCTGTTGTCCAGATCGCACCGGGTACCGGAGCCGAAAAGATGGATGCCGGGCATTTCCTGTTTGTGGTCGCGGTGCCACCAGGGTTCGAGAAAGATGTTCGCGCCGGGCGCTCACCTGAAATCCAGATTCTGATTGATGCGACGGCGATGGAACAGGCCGGGATTGGTGCAAACTATATCATCAATATCCTCAGCGCCGAGATCCGTCGCTTTGCCATCGGTGCGGACCTGATAGAGACATTGCCTGTCGATATCATCATGCGCAGTGCGTTCAATCCCAACCGTGATACTGTTCGTTTTGCCGGCATCGTGGCGCTCATCGGCCAGATCATGTGGCTGACTACGATCCTCACCGGTGCTGCAATGATCCGCGAGCGTGAACATGGCACAATTGAACACCTGCTTGCGATGCCGCTCACCCCGTTTGACATTGCGATGGCCAAGATTTGGGCAAACGCTGCTGTGGTTCTGGTTGCCGCAGCCTTGTCCTTGACCTTTGTAATGCAGGGTGCCCTGGGGATCAGCATCGCCGGTTCAAAAGGGTTGTTTCTTTTTGGCACCGCCCTGTTTCTTTTCACGGCGACCGCACTTGGGGTATTTCTTGCAACGATTGCACGCTCAATGGCGCAATTTGCACTTTTGGTAATGCTGACAGTCCTTCCGATGCTGATGCTGTCAGGGGGAGAGACACCGATCGAGGGTCAGCCCGACTGGCTTCAGATCGGAACATCGGTCCTCCCGTCCCGCCATTACATGTCCGCCAGCCAATCCATTATCTTCAAGGGTGTGGGGATTGAGACGGTCTGGCCAGAGCTCTTATGGATGGCGTTACTCGGCGCAATCCTTCTGGCGTCAAGCCTGATGCTTTTCAGACGCTCGGTGGCGCAATAGAGTTAGATCAGTTTGCCCCTTGGCCTGGACGTATGACTGGTAATACGCCTTGTTTCATTTCAGAATGCCGATACGGTCGGGATGTCTCTTGACGCGATACCGAGGACACTTGGTTGCGCAAGATCAAGGCAACTAGATGCATCTTTTGCCATAATGCAGCCTCCCCACAATCGCACCAAAGGAGGAGGATCAGAAAATGCTTGAAGACAAAAAACCACAACTGTTTGCTGGAACACATCCGCTCTCTGATAACTTTCGACGCGAAATGGAATCCATGATGTCGCGCTTTTTCGGGGGCGCAGCGCCATTCCTGCCGCTGGAAACAGCCGCGCAACGCACGGGCTTCCCGTCGTTGGACATGACGGGTGCGATTTCGCCGGCGATTGACATCCACGAAACGGATACAGCGATCGTTCTCACGGCTGAATTGCCGGGTCTCGAAGAAGACGACGTCGAAGTCGAAATCAAAGGCCGCAGATTGAACCTGCGAGGCCAGAAGAAGGTCACACATGATGACACGGGCGATCTGCGCGTTAGCGAGAGAAGCTTTGGCAGTTTCACCCGGACAATGACGCTGCCTGATGCAGTCGATCTCGAGGAGATTTCCGCTGCGTTCGACAAAGGTGTCCTGCACGTCACGATGCCGAAAACCGAACCTCAGGATCCCAGCCGGAAGATTAAGGTCTCATCGAAATAGGCGCAATGGAGGCGCACGCGCAACCATCATGGTCCGGGCAGCATGCGCGGACCCTTGGTGTTCTTAAAACGAGCACATTATTGCCCACCATAGCGGTTTCACTGCTGGGCATGATAATGTGCCAATAGCGCTAGAGAACTGAGATGGACGATGCGGACGCCTGACAAAAGCGATGTGGAAAGTGAAACTGGCGATGTCCGTGCATTTCTGGAGAGCTTGACGGGGCCGTCCCGCGGAACCGTTACCTGGCTTGTCGGCAACGCTTTGGCTGCTTCGGTGGGTCCTGATCGTATCCTGAAGTTCAGGCGGAAAGAGGATTTGCCCCCGCATGACGAAGACGTGGCGACCATTCAGTGGTCGCAAGGCGGTTTCACGCTAAACGCGTTGCCTGGCCGGGATATTTGGGTCAATGGTCAAAAAACTGCTTCGGCAGTTCTTGGGCATGGCGACATGATTGAGTTCGGTAAAGAGGGGCCCATGTCGCGCTACAGGGTGTGTGACCACTCATTCCCTGCACATCACACGGTCGAAGACATAATAAGTGACGCTTATGTGTATGCGCGCTCCAGCCGCCGACCCTTGGCCAGAAAAATGTCCGGTGCGCTGCGCGAAGGCGGGCGTCGGCTGACATCACAAACCACGGTTTTGTTCAGGGTTACCGTTATCGGTGTGCTTCTTCTGATCTTTGCCTTTGGCTATTTGCTTTTTCAGAACGACCGGAAGCTGGCGGACAGCCTTAAACAGGAGTCTCTCAAGATCGAGGCGGTTGCTGTCATGCTTACGCAGACGCGAGAAGATGCACTGACGGCGGATGATCTGGTGGCGCTCAGAGAAGCGTTTGACAACCAGGTGATTTCCACCGAGCAGCGCCTTGGCACTTTGGAAGAACGCGCTGGTGCGTCAAGGCGAGTTATCACAGCCTCGACGCGATCTATTGCCTTTATCCAGGGTGCTTACGGATTGCGACAGACCGAAAGCGGCAAATTGCTGCGGCATGTGCTTGGCCCGGACGGGGAGAAACTAAAAACTCCATTCGGAAAACCATGGATTGAACCGGATGCAACAGGCGCGCCGGCAGAGTTTCAGTTCTCCGGAACCGGGTTTCTGCTGCATGAGACCTCTCTGTTGGTGACCAACCGTCATGTCGCCTTGCCCTGGACTACCGGGGATCGGGCGCAGGCCCTGAAGGCCGCAGGGCTTGAGGCCGAGATACTTAGTCTGCTGGCTTATCTGCCAGAGCAATCCAAGCCAATGGAAGCGGTATTGCTTAGGGCAAGCAAAACGGCCGATCTGGCGCTTCTGTCTGTTGATGCGAGCCGGGTTCAAGGACTTGGGCTTTCGCTGGCACCTGACCCGCCGCGGGCAGGTGAAGAAGTCTTCCTGCTTGGATTTCCGACTGGCCTTAAGGCCTTGATTGTGCAGGCCGGTCCGGATTTTCTGAAAACGCTTGAGAGCGATGGCACCGTCGATTTCTGGTCGATTGCCAAAAACCTTTCAGAGCAGAACAAGATCAGGCCTCTGGCCAGCCGGGGGATCGTCGCCCAGACGAGCCCCGGTGCGGTCGTTTATGATGCGGAAACCACAACCGGCGGAAGCGGCGGACCTGCCCTGAACCGAAACGGCGAGGTGGTTGCTATCAATGCCGCGATCTTACCGGAATTTGGCGGCTCGAATATTGGCGTTCCAGTGTCACATCTCAAGATACTTCTCGATGAAAGCGATTGATCCGCATATTTAATCGCGTGTCTGATAAGGCGAGTTTTGCACAAGAAAAACCACAGCCAGTGGGATGATGACAGAGATCAACCCCACGGTAATCAGCAAGTTCCCTAAGTGGCTATAGTCAGCGACGGAGGCAACGGTACCCGTTCTGGGATCGGTAACCGCGCGGGTAACGGTAAAGATCTGATTCAGGTATTTTGTACCGAGACTGCTTGCTGACAATGCCATGTTGGTGAACGACGCCATGACCGCAAAAAAGGTAGCCTTCAGATGTGTTGGGGCGTTGCGCGCGATCCAAGCCAACATTGGGACCATCGCGATCTGACCCAGCGGTGACTCAACGGCTGTGTCAAGAATGGCGATAAACCTTGCATCCACGACCCCACCTGTGCGCGCGGCCGTCCATTCATGCACCCCGTAGTACAAGGCAAGGTTTGGCAGGGACAGCACTCCGGCGGCAATCGTGAGTAACACTACAACCTGCGCAATCGAACGACTTGCCATAAACGGCCTGAGGATAATCAGGCCAAGCAGAGCAAGTAGTGAGGTCAGAAGCGCTAGAATGGCCAGGAACTGTTCGTCAAACCCAAGCTCGTCGATCTCGAACCAGGTCAGGCCCGGTCCTGGCAAGGGAACTGCTCGAAAAACGAAAATGATAGTTGCTGTCCCGATCAGAACTTTGGCCTGTTTCGCCTCCAGCTCTCTCAGCAAACGCGACATGAGGTAGAGAATGACCGTGAGCGACACCGCAAAAACGGTCTCTTGCGCGAAGGCAAAATTTGCGGTTCCCAACACTATGCTGAGAACAACAAACGCAAGCCCGCCCAGCAGTATCGGCCACCTTACTTCGGTGGTTTGATCTGGTCTGTGCAGAAGGTGTCCTCGACGAACGAGGTGACGCTGTATCAGAGCGTGAAGAACCACTCCACTGACAGACAACAGTGGGATAGCCAGGGCAATGAGATAGACCCGACCGTAGAGAACCAAACGATCGGCTTGCTCCAGATTTTCCGCCCCCGAAAAAATCCAGATGTTAACCGCGGCGACCCCTGCAAACCCGGATATGATCGCAATCCTGCCGAGGGTCTGCATGGTGGTGTGCCGGGCACGAACTTCGTCCTGAATAAACGCGCGTCCGTCTCGGTCCGATTGCGGCACTGCTTCGACTGTCATGGCGTCAGCAACGACATCCTGAATGGCATAACCTGAAGGAGCCAACATCAAGGCAACGACGTACCAATTCTCAAGTGGCATAATGCCGGCCATTTGGTCAGGCGCAGCCACAAGCCTGTACATGATGAGCAATGACGTCGTGATAAGGGATGCGCCAACGACAATCAGCAGGGATTTCCAGCGCCAGAACAGATCAACAAGATGACCCAGCGGCATTTTTAGAATCCACGGCAACCCGGCCCAGAATGCCAATCCCGCAACAGAGGCGGCGGATAGATTCAGATAGTCTTTAAGAAAAAACGCACCGACGACGGATGTTAGTCCCGAAACCCCGGCCGCAAAGTAAACCATCAATGGTGGCAAGTAAGACCATTGCAATTGTGCGACCAGATCAACGAAAGTCCGGTGCCACCAGCCTGAAATCCGCCTTCCAATTGTTGATCGGTCAGTGTTCATGCGTCAGTCGGACCCCGTTCTGATGACCCTGTGCTGTCGGTTTTCCTCTCAGAGAAATCCGGCACCAAAAAGCAGAGCGCTGGTCAGCACCCCAAGGATTGGCACAACAAGAGGTACGCGGAAATGTTCCCGAGTTGACCCTGGCCGGGACTTCAGCAATATCAGCGAGATGTTGACCAAAACAAACACTCCCAAAACGATCTGGGATGTGCGTTCCGCTAGTATGCCGATTGGCAGAGTTTGCGTCAGCAGAAGGATTATCGCAACTACCAACAGGGTTGCGACGACCGGTGTTTGGGTAACCTGCGGGACAGTCGCCAGTATTTTCGGAAGATGATCCCGGTCGGCAAGACCATAGATCACCCGCGACGCCATAATCATCTGGATCAAGACGCCATTGACTGTTGCAACAACCGCGACTGCGGCGAACCCTTGTTTGATTACTTCGGGTGCGTCGAAGAAAACCAGCGTGAGTGGGGCGGCCGAGGTCGACAAGGTATGGATAAGAACAACGAGCAGGACCGTGATCGAGGTCGCTAGATACAAACCCGTCGCCAGAACGAGCGTCAAAAGGATAGCCTTTGGAATTGTGTGGATTGGGTCTTTTACCTCTTCCGCGACGTTTGCCATGTCCTCAAAGCCAACAAAGGCAAAAAAAGCCAGCAGAGATGCCGCCATAATACCGCGCCAGGTACTGAGCTCGAGCCCCGGAATCATCTCACTAATTTCATGGCCTTGCGGTTCCTGCACAGACATGCCCCAGCCAATCACAAAAAGAAGCCCCGCGATCTCGATGACCGTGATCACGGCTGCCACAAATACCGATTGTGTAATGCCCCAGAGTGCAATCAGCCCCATGACCGACACAACGCAGATCGTAAGCAATGCGGTGCCAAGCCCCGTCAGGGTGTGAAGGTATGAGGCCGCCCCAATCGCAACAGCGGAGGCTGAAATAATCCCAGACGCAGCAACGGCAAGACCGATTAGAACCGCCATCCAGCCCCTTTGAAATCCCGCTTCAACGTATGCCGCTTCACCCGCGCTTACGGGATAGCGTGTCGCGAGTTCGGCGTACGACAAAGCCGTCAGCGAAACGACGAGCGCTGCAACAAGAAACGAAACTGCAGCATAAGGGCCCGCGGCCTCGGCGGTTGCGCCGACGAGCACATAAATTCCCGCACCGACGGTAACACCGAGCCCATATAATGTAAGCAACGGGGTGGTGAGAGAACGTCGGAGTTTAGGGGACGGTGGATCAACTGTATGCATTCACCTCACTCCTTGATGGGCAATTGCCGGGTTACCGAAGCTGTGCCGCAAACAAGCACCCCGATGATAAACCAAGGGCTCATCACCACTCATGCCGAGCTCCTTCTTAAACATTCATACTTTGATATGTAATTCTTTATTTGGCATTGATCTATATCATCAGGCGCTAAGACTGATCAGAGAGGCGGATCCGAATGCTGCGACCGTCGTTTCGTGATGGTTTTTCCCAGCTGGTACTCAAAGGTTGAATATGAGCGAGATCAATGAAGCATTCATTCGATATCGCGTATTTTCAACTCGAAATGCTGATCTCGGAGGAAGAACAGATGCTAGTTTGTCGCGCACTTCTTTTGTCAATATTTGCTGCAAGTGCTGCACTGGCGCAGGATATAGACCTTCAAAATGGGCACGATCTCTACAGAACTTATTGTTGGCAATGCCATGGTTTCGAGGCCACAGGAGATGGTCCAATGGCAGAGATGCTGGCGATAAGGACACCTGATCTGACGAGGCTCGCAGCCCAAAACGACGGTGTTTTTCCGATTGAGGCGGTGGCGCGTCAAATTGATGGTCGCGCACCATTGCTCGCGCATGGCGGAGAAATGCCCATTTTTGGAACAGGTTTGGACTCGGACCAAAAAGTTGCGCTGACCATGCCTGATGGCCAGCCGATGTTCGCAGGTGTGCCGTTGGCAAATGTGATTTACTATCTGGAATCTATTCAAATCGAGTAGTTTGGTACAAATGCCGCCATTAGATTGTAGAGCACCACTGCCTACGTTTGGTGACGCCGGTTGATCTACATTAAGGTTATTTTCTACGGGAATTGGTAACATTCAGCATTGGGAAGATGAGGAGGAATCTCCGATGCCTGAAGAGAAGCCAAAATCAAGTTACTCCAACCCACTTGTCGATATTTTCAAGCAGATGCAGCCGTCTACTTCAGCCAATCCGTTTTTAGACGCTCAGCTTGAGCAATTCTGGGACACGCAGGAAAAATCGCTGAAAGAGGCAGAGGCCTTTGCTCAACATTGGTTTGAGAGGCGTCACGAGGCTGTTCGAACCGCGCTTGAAGCTGCGCGCTCGGCATCTGCTGCAGACCCGACTGATCCAGCAAAAGCACTGCAATCCATAGCTGAGTGGCAGAAGCACTCAGCCCAACGCCTGGTGTCTGACGCTCAGGAATGGTTCGAAACAGTTGCCCGATGTGCAGCATATGCAGCGGAAACCGAAGTCGAAGCTGTGGAGAAGACAATGGTTGATGTTGCAAGCACAGCTAAGAAGGCGGGCAAATCTCCGAATTCCGATCCGGTATAGAGAGCCGTATCACCACAGAGGTCGGAATGATCGCAACTGGAGCAAAGGAAGGTAGCTAATATGTATAAAAACATTCTGGTACCAGTCGCACTGGACAACGATCACGATACACAGGCCTCATTTGAAGCTGCTCGTTTGCTGGCGAAGGTCGATGCGGAATTCACAGTGCTTCATGTGCAGGAACCGATCCCTGCATATGTGGCATCTCAGATACCCGAGGAAGTTCTGGCAAACACGCGAAAAGAGCTTCAGGAAGGCTTACATCGGAACGCTGCAGAGCTACCGGGCGCGAAACCGCGGCTTATCTCGGGGAGCGCTGGCCGAGCGATCGTTGATTTCGCAAATGAAAACGAAATCGATTGCATAGTGCTGGCCTCACACAAGCCGGGGATCGAGAACATTTTTATTGGGTCGACTGCGAACCGGGTCGTTCACCATGCTAATTGTTCTGTCCACGTGGTCCGCTGAACCGGTCTCTGGTAAGTGCCGCACGTCGATTTAGCGTCGTGGATGAGTCGACTTTCCAGATCCCAGTTATTTTACGATCATCACACGCTGCATGACCATGTGGAAATGGAAGGCGTTGATAGGCTCAATGAGTGGGTCCGACTGAATGGATTGCGAAAGTTGAATTCAGGGGAATGGCAAAGCCATGAGCAAATACTTACTATTTCGGTATGTAGGTCCAAACGCCGATCTTTCCGCGTCTTCCTCTCAAATCTTGCACTCCGGCGGGAACCAATCTTTTGATTAAAGATTGCCCGACCTTGTCCATCGGATCTATTGCCTCGATCAACAAATCGCTAACCACCAAAGAGGCTTTTAGTTTCCGGGACAGCTGCTCAAGCCTGCTTGCGACGTTCACAGTATCACCGATGACGCTGTATTCAAGACGGCGCCGGTTTCCGATGTCACCTGAGATAACGGGACCGAAGTGGATGCCAATCCCAATGCGTACCGGAGGAAGCCTTTCGGCACTCCTGTCATGGTTCCAGATGCTCAATGCCTCAAACATGTCAAAGGCGCATTGAAGTGCCTTTCTGGCGTCGTTCTCACTGGCCTCTGGTGTCCCGAAGGTCGCCATCAGCCCGTCGCCCAGATATTTGTCCAGCGTGCCTCCGTTCTCGAAAACTGCCTTGCCCAACCTGTCATGATACCCGCGTAAGAAATCAACGACATCGCCAGGGGCGTCGTTCTCGCACATGGAGGTAAACCCGATGATGTCAACAAACATGACAGCGACGTCTTGTTCACGCGCATCGCCAAAGCTGTCCTCGGCACTACTGAGACGGTCCACAACGTTTGGCGAAAAGTAGCGTGCAAGATTGGAGCGTGACCGCTCTGTACGAATTCGACTTTCTACGAGCCAACGAGAGCGACGCACCAAGGCGGCGAGACCAGCAGTAACAAGCAAGCAAACGATGATCTCTTGAGCCCAAAATCCCAGAAAAATGAAATTCGGATCAGAGCGCGCCATCAAAAAGTCCTCCACAGTGCGCTCACTAAGATCGAGGTTGGTATAGGCGC
Organism: Ruegeria sp. CDSB013; assembly: GCF_059611165.1. Lineage (NCBI taxonomy): Bacteria > Pseudomonadati > Pseudomonadota > Alphaproteobacteria > Rhodobacterales > Roseobacteraceae > Ruegeria > Ruegeria sp. CDSB013. The sequence goes on from NZ_JBXWPA010000008.1 coordinate 222,382, forward strand.
CAGGTTGGCTCACAAACCAAACCAGCATTCCTGTGCGCGCTGTAACGATGCAAAAACCGCACCAGAGAACCAGGCTTGGGCGAAAGCTGAATGCTGCCTGCATCAGGAAGAGATAGAAATAGGTGAACTGGCTTCCATTCATCAGGATCGCAGGTGGTAAATTGTATTCAGCGAAAGGGTTTGGAGTGCTGGAGATGAAAGCCAGCAAAGCACAGTCGATGGCAACGAAGACATAGTTCATTACACTGGCATTCGCGCTATGCTTGGCTGAAAAGTACTGCAAGATTCCAAGCACCGCGAATACTGCAACCTGAGAAATATCGTAGAGAAAGCTGGCACCGCGGCTTTGTGTGTCTATCGCAACCCAGATCAAAACAATACAAAGTGCTGTGGTTCGAACCTTCGCGGCCAGCAAAAGACCCTGCTGCTCTGCCTCGGCAAATCTGTCTTCGTTGCGACGCGTCAGCCGTCCTTGCGCGCGCTCTACAGCTGTACGATCAGCCGTTACGGGTTTCTGAAGATGCGTCACACCGCTTCCCTCCGATATCGAACAGCATAGCGGTCGTCGTCACGGACTAGAAGCGGAGTACATCTGGCTGCGGTTTGAGAACAGGACATTCGCCGCAGTGCGATATCTGGGTAGTTTGGGCTGAGGCTGTGTGAAAACTCCGGCCCTCCAACTCTCTTGTCGAGCTCGTTTTCAGCGCCTGTGTAAATTGCTCTCTCAGAAGCGCGGAAGAACGCACATAAAGGGTATTTTCGACATATTTCGCCAACCGGTCAGAGTTTTCACACAGCCTCGGCTCATCGCAGACCTCGGAGCAAGTGCGGCAAGCACCCCGCCTCACATAATACTACCACCGAGGACGGCCCAAAGCCGCCATTTGCGCCAGCGGCATCGAAGGTCTAGTTCGAGCCCTGAGCGGACATTGATACATTGAAGCAACTAGCTGTCGCCGATAGAGTTTCATAGAGAGGTTTGCTGTTATGTACACCCTGATTGACACTGTGGTTGTGGGCGGAGGTCAAGCTGGTCTTTCCGTTAGCTGGCACTTAAAGCAGGCTGGCCTTGATCACGTTGTTTTGGACCGCGGGCAGATTGGCGATACATGGCGTAACCGTTGGGACTCGTTCTGCCTTGTCTCTCCTAACAAACTCTGCCGACTTCCAGGTTTCCATTACGATGGGGATGATCCCGATGGTTTCATGCTCCGCGATGAGATCGTCAAGTACATCGAAGACTATGCGAGCAGTTTTGGTCCGCCCTATCGAGGGGGCGTCGAGGTGGCTAGAATCGAGGCAAGTGCAGGACCGGGTCGGTTCAAACTAACCACATCAGATGGCGAAATCAGAGCGCAGAACTTGATCGTCACCGTCGGCACGCATCAACACCCGAATATACCAAGTTGGCATTACGATCTGCCCGAAAGGGTTACTGGCATACATACGTGTAACTATCGCAACTCAGCGAGCCTACCGGATGGTGCGGTATTCATTATTGGAAGTGGTCAGTCAGGGTGTCAGGTCGCTGAGGACCTGCACTTATCCGGGCGCGACGTACATCTCGCAGTGGGCAGTGCTGGCCGCATCCCACGTCGCTATAGGGGTCGCGACATTTTTGAATGGGACTTGGCGACTGGGTACATGAACATGGCGGTAAAGGACCATCCCAAAGGGACAGCTATCCGGTTCAAAGCCCATCCACATCTCTCAGGGCGAGAGGGTGGTCGTATTATTGATCTGCGCCAGATGGCGCTCGACGGGGTCAAACTACACAGCAAGGTTGAGGGTGTTCAAGACGGGTGTCTGATTTTGGCGGGCGGACTTGAAGAGACGCTCAAGGCAGTGGACGATGTGTGTCGCGCGGAAATGGAGAGCATCGACACGTTTGTTGCAGAGAATGGACTCGATGATCCCAAGGAAATTGTTGTCCCGATCAACTGGCAGCCCAAACCTGAACCACCGTTCTTCGACTTGGCTGCAGCAAATGTTTCAACCGTCATATACGCAACTGGGTTTCACCGCGATTTTGGATGGATCGACTTGCCAGTCTTCGATGAGACTGGCTATCCGCTATATGAGCGAGGTGCTACGGATATAGCAGGCCTGTACTTCTGCGGACTGCATTGGATGCATACACAAGGGTCTGGCCTGTTTTATGGCGTGGGCGAGGACGCGGAGTACGTAGTTGATCACTTGATTTCTACTGCGAACAAATAAGCTACGCGACAGCCTCGAGCCTAGCTTGGATCGAAGGTTTCCAACTGTAACAAGATCAGCTTTTGGACGTGTGTGCCGATACGGCTTGTGATTGCGCTTTAAGCCAGTTGACGAACACCTTAGCCTCGGGACGCTGAAATTCTGCTTGAGTCTGGATGTAATAGACGCCGAAGAGTGG